>JAFGOZ010000433.1 GCA_016926235.1 Bacteroidales bacterium
TCGGTTCAGCCAAAGGCGGCCATTGGGAAATAATTAAATAAACTTAAATAAATGAATACATCCCCAAATCTGACATTCAATATTTTAACCTTTAAACACCCAAAAGAAGAGTATACTTTTTATTTTACAAAAAAAGAATCAGAAAATACCCAAAGGGTGTTTCACACATTGGTACCCGATGAGGTAAGAAAGAATTTCGGTGAACAGGAGCATTATTACACCTCGTTTATAAATCAACCTGACAGTTTCTTTCCGGTAACCAAAAAAAGTAAACCTGTATACAGAAAGGAAACCAATGAAGAAGGTGAGGAAGTATATGTAAGAGAAGATGGTTCAGCATTTAGTGTTTCAATTTTAAAAAGATATTACAATTCCCTCATACATGCATATTTCAAAGACCTGGAATATTTGGTTAAACCCAATTTCATTGACGATACCGAAATATGGATTCCTGGACAGCGAAGCAATGACGAATATACTTTTTACGAAAAATTTACCGTAAAAGTACAGATTGCAAAAGTGACCAAGCAGCCTGAGCTTCTGATAACCTATGCCGGTCAGTCAAAGGTTTTCAAAAAAAGTATTGCCGATTTTATCGACCTGATTTCTCCGAAATGTTTTAATTGGGTAATCTTCAATAACAACCTGTACAAATTTGAAGAACTGCCAGAAGAAGCAAAGAGAAAATATGAAGAAGTATTTCCCGTCTGGAACTTTGAATTCAGGAATGCGCTACGTCAGGAAACAGAAGCCCCGGAAAAAGGGAACAGGTACATAAAATTTAAAAATAAGGTATCAGGCTTTGTAAAAAACTATATATGTACTGAAAGTTTTAAGTCCGTTATTCCGGTTGATTGTGAAGAATTCATAAAAGCACAGGATATAAAAATCGGGAAAGTAAGTTTTAACAGCAACCGGTTAATTTTTGGCAATAAAAATCAGGATCTGGTACCGATGAATGGTATGAAAGTATACGGTCCGTTGGAAGTGAGCCCGTATTCAAAAATCCATTTCTTTTACATTTTTCATAAAAACGACAGGAAAGTAGCAGATAAAATAGATAAATATTTCAAAGGAGAAGAATACGGATTTAAAGGCTTGTACAAATTTTCAAAAACCTTGTATCATACAGAACGCGGATTTAGTATAGTTTTTGAAAATAAAGCCAATCCTATTCCTGAAATTGAGGAAAAGCTGAGAGATAAAGATTTTGATGATGAAGTCCGTTATATTGCCATCTACCTGAGCCCTTTTAATAAACATGTGCATGACTCCGAACAAAGATCAATCTATTATATAATCAAAGAATTACTGCTAAAAAGAGGCATTACTTCCCAGGTAATCGAATCGGAAAAAGTGCTGTCAAACGACAAATACTATTTCAGTCTGGCCAATATTGCCATTGCTATACTTGCCAAATTAGACGGTACACCGTGGCGTCTCGATGCAAAACTTAAAAATGAACTGATAGTCGGTGTCGGCGCATACAAGAATCTTGAAACGGATGTTCAGTATGTCGGCAGCGCATTCAGTTTCATGAATAACGGAAAGTTCAACAGGTTTGAATGTTTTCAGAAAAATCAGGTGGATGAGCTAGCAGGTTCCATTATACGGGCAGTTAAGGAATATGCAAATATCAACAGCGGAATAGACCGGCTGATCATACATTTTTTTAAGAACATGAACAGCAAAGAATTCGATCCTATCAAGGAAGGCTTAAAAGAAATGGGATTGAATATTCCGGTATTCATCTTATCAATCAACAAGACAGAATCGCACGATATTGTCGCCTTTGATAACGACTGGTCAAAACTGATGCCGGCAAGCGGCACATACATAAACCTTGAGCATAACAGGTTTTTACTCTTTAACAATACCCGGTACAACGATGATACATTCCGGGATATAGACGGGTTCCCGTTCCCGATTAAATTAAGCATTACCTGTACCGATCCTGAATTAACAGAAGATACCAAAATCGTAAGAGAATTGATAGACCAGGTTTACCAGTTCAGCCGTATGTACTGGAAATCCGTAAGGCAGCAAAACCTGCCGGTTACCATCAAATACCCCGAGATGGTAGCTGAGATATTCCCCTATTTTGTCGGCAACGAAATCCCTGATTTCGGGAAGGATAATTTGTGGTTTTTGTAAGTGTCTGACAAATATCTTATTATGACACAAATGAATTTTGTCGGAACTTGTCGGAAACTATATAATGCTAATCTGTATTAGAAATAAGGATAGCCAATTTTGAAAAAATGTTTATAGAGATTTTTTATAATAGTATTCTTGCTGCCTTGGTGTTGTCTCTTGTTGCAATTGGCTTTAATTTAATCTTCAATGCAACAAAAGTCTTTCATCTTGCACATGGTGCCATATATGTCTATGCTGTTTATGGATTGCATTATATCAATGTTTTGTTAGTTCATTGGCTTACGCCTGTTGTAGCAGCATTTATTTCCTTATTTCTGTCATTAATTTTGATTATCGGAATAATTTTTTTGATTGAGTTTCTGGTATATCGCCCGCTCTATTTAAAAGGAACAAACCCTACAATTTCATTAATTTCATCATTAGGCGTATATATCTTATTAATAAGCATAATTACTTTTTTTTATGGTAATGAAAGTGTTTCTATAAACAACAATTTCAATATTCTTTTCTCTAACCAATGGTTTAAAATTACAGAATCTGAATTGGTTCAGCTTATTGTCAGTAGTGTAGTTCTTATAGGCGTTTTCATTTTTAGTAAATCTAAATATTATATTCACCTTAGAGCTATCGGAGATAATTATGCAGTTGCAGCAAAATTTGGAATTAATACTCAAAAGACCAGGCTTATTGCTTTAGTTTCGGGTTCAGTTTTAGTTGGCATTGCTGGTATGGTTAAAGGATATGATGTTGCAATTGATCCACATTCTGGAATGACTATTACACTTGCAGCAGCAGTTGCCGTAATTATTGGAGGTGAAGGTTCTTTAAAAGGAACAATCTTGGCATGTTTGGTCATAGCACTTATTGAAAATTATTCAATACTCATTTTTTCCGCCCAATGGAAAGATACTATAACTTACATTTTACTAATATTTGTTTTACTGTTTTATCAAAAGGGATTGATGTCTATTAACCAAAGAATTGAAACACGATGAACTGGTTACATATAATATTTGTGTGTGAAATATACATAATCTTGACACTCAGTGCCAACTTAGTGTCAGGGTATACTGGTTTGCTTTCTTTTGCGAATGCTGCATTTTATGGTATTTCTGCTTACATAACAGCATTGATTATGAAAAATTATGGTATTAATTATTTTGTTGCTCTGCCCATTGCAATGACTTTTAATATTTTGGTAAGTCTGCTAATAACCTACTTTTCAATCAAATTAAAAAACTTGTATTTCATAATTGCAACAATAGCCTTCCAAATAATCATTTTTGGCATATTGTATAATTGGGAAAAGGTAACCGGTGGTAGCGATGGTTTACCAGATATTCCAAAGATTGAGATTCTTGGGTACACTTTGAATCAAACCATTGATTATGCAATTTTAGGTGGTATTTTTATGACCATTGTGATAGGTTTTTTTCTGTCTTTTCGGAAAACTCCCTTTTTCCGCTTATTAGAGTGTATCAGAGACCACGAACTTGAAACAATCTCGTTGGGAAAAAATATTAATCATTTCAAATTTGTTTGCATTTCTATATCTTCTGCTTTTATGGCAATAAGTGGCTCTTTATATGCTGTTTATAACAACTTTATTGATGCTAAATCATTTACTTTAGATGAAAGTATTTTAATAGTTAGCATGATTTTAATTGGAGGAACCGGTAATATCATAGGTCCTGTTTTTGGAGCTATTTTTTTTGTTTTGTTACCTGAAATAATCCGGCTATTCCCAATTGAAACCTCTCAAGGTGCAAGCATACAGATGATTATCTATGGCCTAATAATGATATTAGTTGTAAGATTTAGACCAAATGGATTATTTGGAAAATTCAGATTTCAATAAAATGAAAAACGAGATACTAAATATTGAAAACTTGAGTAAATCTTTTAACGGATTGACATTATTCACTGGGGTAAACCTTATTATTAGAAAAGGAACAATAAATAGTTTGTTTGGAAGTAATGGTAGTGGGAAAACTACTCTATTCAATCTTATTGCAGGCTACGAAAAACCTAATGAAGGCAAAATATTTTTTAATGGAATGAAAATCAAATACCGTGATGAATTTCAAATTGCTCAAGCGGGAATTGGTAGAATGTGGCAAGACCCAATGATATTTCCTAACCACACAGTACTTCAAAATCTATTAGTAAGCTCAAAATCCAATCCTGGGGAATCATTCTGTAATTACTTTTTTAATAGAAAGTCAATTAAGCTAAAAGAAATTGAACTTAAAGAAAAAGCAATTTCGATCCTTTCAAAATTTAAACTTGCAGTTAAGGAAAATCATTTAGCTGGCAGTTTATCATTAGGAGAAAAAAAATTATTGAGCATTTCTATGCTTTTAATGAATGATGCTCAATTACTTCTACTTGATGAGCCATTTTCTAATGTTAACTCTAATACTATTGAAAGGATGTCAGAATCTTTATTTGAAGTTAAAAATAATGGTAAAACCATTATCATGGTAGAACACAAAATTAAATTTGCTCAAGCTATAAGTGACTCTTGTTTTAATATCCAAAATCAAAAAATCGAAAAAGTGAACTAAATGGCTAAGAATGACGACATATTAAATATTGAGAACCTTATCGCGGGGTACAACGGAAATATTATTCTTGACAGCATTAGTCTTAATGTATATATGGGAGAAATATGTTGCATTATTGGTGAAGAAGGAAGCGGTAAAAGCACCTTGTTAAAAGCCATTACACAGCAAATACCACATAGGGGTACGATACAGTATTATGGCAAAATCCTGAATAAAATTCCAACCAGTGATATGAATAACCTTGGAATTGATTTCATATCTCAAGGTGGAAATATTCTTAATCGATTTACAGTTGAAGAGCATATTAAGTTGGCATTGTCAGGTAAATCGAAAGTTGAAATAGAATTAATCTGGCATGAGATAGAAAGTTACTTCATTCAGATAAAAAAATTAAGAAAACAGATTGCTGGTAGATTAAGTGGTGGTGAAAGAATGTTATTATCCTTATCATGCCTATTAACAACAGACGCAAATTTATGGATATTGGATGAGCCAACTGCCGGTCTTGCACCGGATATTTCTGGTCATATCGAAGCTTTTTTACTTAAAATGTCTGCAACAAGAAATAAGACAATCCTATTAATGGAGCATAATTACGATTTTGCTTTTAAAGTATCTGACTCAATCGTCACTCTTAAAGAAGGAAAGCTGAGTAGCAAATACATGCCTGATGTTTTCCGTGAGGAAAGTTTTATTGATGAAAAACTGTATGATTCAAATCATTTATAAACATAAAGTAATCAAAACAATGAAAAAATTAAAGAAAATCATTTGGGGAATTGCGATTACACTTTTTGGAATTGCAATTATTTCTGGTTGCGGTGGTAATCGCAAATCAGATTCAACTGAAACAATTGCAATCGGGGTGGTTGTGCCACTAACTGGTAATGCGGGTGTTCTGGGAGATTATACCTTAAAAGGGCTGCAGTATGCTGTCGATGAGCAAAATTCCAAGGGAGGTCTATTAGGTAAAAAAATTGTATTGGATATTCAAGACAGTAAAGCAGATCCTAAAGAAGGTGTTAGTATTATTAAAAAAATGATGGTGCAAAAAAATAAACCATTTATGGTTTACTCAATAATGAGTGGTGTAACCCAGGCTATCAAACCAGAAACGGAATCTAATAAAGTAATTTTAATGTCAGCTGTTGGTACTGATAAGTTTTTGGAAAACAGTAAGTACACTATCAGAAATTATGTAGCCGCTACAACAATTGGAAAGGAGTTATCTCAATTTTTGAAGGACACGATGAATGTATCCAATTTAACAATTTTCTATTCTAATAATGAATATGGAAAAAGCGTGAAAGATGCTGTAGTTAAAAGCTGCAATGAAAAGAAAATTAATGTTGTAACTGAGCCTTTTGAGGAAACCTCATTGGATTATAAGAGTTTAATTGCTGCTAAAATTAATAAAAATACGGAGTGTGTCTATGTGGCTGGTGTTGGCACTGGTTTAGGTACAATGTTTAAACAAATAAAGGAAAGTGGTTATACTGGCAAATTAATTAGTGACCAGCTTATAACATTCCCTGATGTTGAGAAGGCAGCAGGCGTAACTTTGAAAGGTATCCCATATCTTGATTTTGCATTTGATCCAAATTCAAAAAATATATCTATTCAGAAATTCGTTAATGGTTTTGAGAATAAATTCAACACACACCCTCAGAATTTTTCTGTTATAACTTATGATGGAGCAAAGCTGCTTTTTTCCATAATTGAGAAAACAGGTACATTTGATTCAGATGTACTTATTACGGAGCTTAACAAGGTTAAAGACTACCAAGGTATTTTTGGCCCTGTATCTGTTACAAACAGGAATATTAATTTCTATTTTGTCTTTAAATCATGGAAATAGTACAATTAATTAATTTAAATCATAATGATAAAAAAGGAAAATGGGAGTTTTATAAATGGGAAAATAATCACAAAAGGCAATAAATCAGTACAGATTATAAGTCCTTTAGGATTTAACACAATATCTACAGTTGAAATTGCTTCCAAAAATGAATTAGATGATGCTGTAATTGCTGCAAAGAACTCTTTTAATAGATGGGCTAAAACAACAATCAAGGATAGAGTAAAAATATTTTTTAACTATATAAGATTACTTGAAACAAAAAAAAATGAAATAGCTGAGTTAATACATCAAGAAAATGGGAAGTTGATAAGTGAAGCAATTTTAGAAATTGAAGAAAGTATTGATTTAGTAAAGTTTGCCTGTTCTCTACCGCAGCTTGTTGCAAATGAGGATTACGTAAGCAATGATAATGTCGAATACAGTGTAAGTAGGAAGCCTGTTGGAATTGTTGCTTCAATTGTAGCATTTAATTACCCATTTATGCTGCCTCATTTCACTATTGCTAATTCTTTGGTGCTTGGTAATTGTATGATCTTAAAACCATCATTAAAAACTCCTCTTTCATCACTTTTTATCGCTAAACTTTTACAAAAAGCCGGACTACCAAATGGAGTTTTTAATGTTTTGGTCAGCGAAAATGAGTTAACAAACGATTTTTGCGAACAACCCGGAATTGATGCAATTACATTTATTGGTTCCTCGAAAATCGCAAAACTGATTTATCAAAAATCAACCCATCATTTTAAACGTTGTTTAGCATTGGGTGGTTCAAAACATCATACAATTGTTTTACCTGATGCTTGTCCGGAAATTGCAGCATCAGAAATAGTTAGTTCTATGTCTATTTGTGCGGGACAGCGTTGTTTATCACCTTCAGTGCTTATAGCAGTCGGTAATATTGACCATATTATTGAGAAAATCGTTTCAAAAGCTGAAAGCATTACACCTGGTGAGCATTTAAGTCCTGTAATCAGCTTGGCCTCAAAAATTAGAATTATTGATTTTGTAAATGAAGCTGAAAACTCTGGTGCGAATTTGTTAATTGATGGAAGAAAGGCAGGTGAGAAATTAAAAGGTAATTATTTAGGAATAACTATTTTGGATAATGTAAAGCCAGGGTCAAAAGTTGCGACAGATGAAATTTTCGGTCCTGTTTTATCAATAATCAGGGTTAATAATATTACTGAAGCCATCTCTATTGCAAATAGTTCTAAATATGGAAATGCAGGTTCGGTATTTACCCAAAACGAGGATATTATAAGTTCGGTGCTCAACACTTCTGAGGTTGGTATGATTGGAATTAATAAATGTATTCCTTCACATAAACATTTGTTCTCCTACGGTGGCATGAAGGAAAGTAAATTGGGGGCATGTGACATTAATGGGAAAAGCTCAATTGAATTTTGGACAAGGTTACAAAAATCATATCGCTTAAAAGATTTAAGATAAATAACAAATGAACTTAGTGAATATTATTATTCGAAAATGATGTAGAAAATATGTGTAATACTAAAATTCAAACGAGTATTGATCTTATCAGGTTCATCAATGAACAGGCTAATAAGGTTTATGGTGGCAAAGATGCTTCTTTTAATCATGCTGATTATATTAGAGATTGCTCAGATGCTTTTGCAAACTACTTCCAAATATTTTTAAAGGGCGATAAATATTTATTTTCAACACTTTCAGCATGGAATCGAAAAAAAGAAGACGGTGTTTTTTTTGCAAATGATGATAAAAGGTATAATTATAATATTACAGTTGAAACCATTTTTAAGCCAATAATTGAAGGACCGGATACTAGTACTAATAGTTTACTCAACGATATTAAAAATGAAAAATCAATAAGCATTACAAAATATGTTCTACAGGAATCGTATGGTATAGACGTGTTCTTTAATGGCGATGCTAAATATACGAGTCCAATTAAATGTGAAAAAGACTCGCACAAAATATACTTTTTCCCTTTGAACAAAATCAACTTTTATTCAGATAATGAACAATTTGAAAGCGATTCTATCAACACGCAAGAAATAAAAAAGTTGGCTCATGAACTTAAAATGCAAAACGATCCGGATTACACTTACCAAAAGGCCTGTAGATTAATATGGTATTACAAGAAAATGCAATCTGAACATAAAGAGGGAACCGGGAAGGATTTCATGGTTCATTTTATTCGTCCATCCTTTATTGATTTCGACCACAATATGCTGTTGTCTTTAGCTACTAATGACTTGCTTGATAAAGAAGAGTTAGCCATTGTAGACTTAATTTTATTCAAGATAGTTGGTCTTATGGCTACTGAAAGAGTTAAGCAAAATGAAGAAATAGAAAGATTACGCAATGTCAGTGCTTCCACTCATGTAATTAAAACTACAATAAATGGACTTTTTGCCCCGACCCTAAATAGCCTTTTGACAGAAACTGTTGTAGATGATCGTATTAAGGAATTGTTTGAAGTAAAGGAGAAACTACTCAAATACGCTGAAGTCATCAATCTTGTAACAAAACTTTCTTCTAACATTCATGAAGATAAAGCAGTAAAAGAATCATTAATAAGTAGTAGTTTATTTACTACAGATTCTGACAATCGTGGGCAAATAATGAATGCCCTGAATGAAATAATGAAAGTGCGTCAAAGAGACTTTTCTTTGACTAAATTGACTTATAAAATAAACGAAGTCCATCAACTTTCAGCCAACATATTTGTATACGATAATAAATATTACCCCGCAAGTGCATTTTTCGAACTTCTATTATTAACGATAATAGAAAATGTGATAAAGTACGGTGCAACAATAGATGGCACTCTTACATTCTCAATAAATCTTTTCAGTAATGAAATATCATTTACAAATAAGCATAAACCTAATGTAAAACTTGAAATTAAAGTTGATGATATGACCGGAAATTTTAGGGTATTTCATACTATTTTGACCAAATTAAGTCTAGGATCATTAATAATTAGTCCCGATAGGGATGAATTTAAAGTATGCTTAAAATCATTTTAATATGGATACAACATATACACCAATTACAATTCTCTTGATTGAAGATAATCCTGCCCTTGAAGGGATCAAAGCTAAGGATCTGAAAGAACGAAATTTTAATATAGGAAGTTTGGATGATAGAATAGATGTCCCTGGCCTCAATTTTAAAAAAAATAAGGGATTTGAACATTTGTTTATCCTTAAAGTTTTACAACACCCTGAGGAAATAAAAGAATACATAACGAATTGTCTTAAAAAAGAAGATGAAGAAGGCTCTTTTGAATTAGGAAAGGTGCTTGGGATTGTCCCAGAGATTGTAGAGTTTGATTATAAACTTTCAGACAATTTTCAAATCAATAGTGAGAACAAGAATATTAAGTATTGGTCTACTTACAAGTACCTAAGAGAGCTATATAATCCTAATTTCCTATTCGTTTCAGATCAGCATCTTGAGAAACAAATTAATGAAAACTATACTTTAAAAGATTTCATTGAGAGAATAAATAAAACCAAGAATACTACTGGGAAAGAGACATGGTATAAATCAGATGAAGAACAACTAATCAATGATGAATTGGGGCTATACGCTGGAGTAGAAATTGTTCGATTATTCCGTAATCATACTTGTGTTGGTATTCCTGCCACTTTTAATAAAGACAGTATTGAAAGATTACATGCATTCAGTAAATACTACGAATGGATGAACGAATATGACTTAGGAACTATGTTTTCAAGAGAGGAACGTGGCAGTAAAGATTGGGATACCGTCTTATCTGCTGCTGTAAAGCAATTACGCATTAGGATTGAAACCCAAATTAAGGTAGGGAAGGCCATTCCTAACTATTGGCAACTGAATGCCTTAGCGGAAGGTAATTTTCGTGAGGAACTAATATTTTCAATAGAAACCATTTATGGGAAACGTGATTTACCTCTTGAAGGTTTGTTTATTGATTTTACTGACGAAAGCGAAAGGCAAGCCAAGATTGAAGAGTGGACACAGGGGATACAAAACAAATTACCTATTACAAACATTGTCATTAAAAAAGCTAACGAAACTGCCACTACACTTTGGAACACGTATATTAGCGAATTTGAAGATAGGATTGTTTTGTCTGATTACACCAGTAGAATTGAAAATCTTAACGCTACCGAAACGTCATATCTAGAGGAAGTAAAAACAAGATTGGGTGTAAACCCGACAACGGGTTTAATAACAAATGAATGTTCAATACAGACATTGCTAAGTAAAGAGGATAGTAGCATAATAAGATTAACAACACTCATTACAACAACTAAGGTCGCTATTGAATTAGAAAAGCAAAGAGTAGAAAGTTGCTTTAGTGAAAAATATCCGCCACTGACAGCAGATGAATACTTTAATGTTTTATACCCCAAAGCGAACTTAGGAAAAGAAGCATCAAGAACTGTACTATTGCCAATGAACTTCTCAAATAAGACAGAAAAAGATGAAGCAATGGACAATGCAAAAAAATGGCTTATGAGAGGATTGTCACAAGATGATAGTAAAGTAAAGCAGGCAGATATCTTTCAATTTGAAAACTGGATTTTAAAAGGCGAAAAAGAAATTTTGAGATCACTGTTTTACAAGGATAGTATGTATTTCCCCCAATGGCTTAAATAATTGCATTTATGGACAAGAATGAATTTGATGATTTTTTCGCTGCAAAACCTATTACGTTTTCCGAAAGGTGGAAAACGGAATTGAGGAATAGATTTTTGCGGTTGAATGAGAAAAACACAAGGCAGTATCTCGGTCCTATACATGATGCCATGTTACAAGAGATGCTATTTATCGGAAAACGCTGGCTTCGGAGTAAATTCACTAATTATAAAACAGAGGATATAGAAGATATATCGCAAGAAGCTTTTATCAAGTGGCACAGTAGTTTTGATGCTACAAAAGCCTCAAATGCAGAATTTCCAGAACATCATTGGTTTTTACTTTGCACATCAACAGCTCAAATTGACTGGTATCATAAACAAAATCCTACCATCACTTCAAACGTCGTTCAACTGGATGAAAACGGAAATCCGATTTTAGATGAGGCAGGAAAAGAAATACTTCAGAAAATTAAAGCATCTTTTGTTTCATTCCCTGATGAAACTTATGATAGTTCTGATGATAGTGAAGAATTTGAACCAATACAAAAAGCAAAAAAAGATAGTGAAAAAATAAATGAGTTGGCAGCAAATGAAAAGGCGGATAATGAAAAGAAAGAAGAACAAACTAAATTGATTGAATTGGCAGGAAAGCGGTTTTCCGAAGTTGCAAGTAATGAGATAATGAAATATTATCTGTTAAGCAAAAGGATAAGCACAAATGGCAAAGAAAATACACTTCCACCAATTTATAAGATTTACAAACCATTAAAGAAATCCATCTCTTATCAGGTAAGACATGAATTTAATAACATGTCGGATGTGTCTGTAAATGAACTTAACAGGTTTCAGTTTCAAAGAAATGCAGAAAACCGTAAATGGATGGAAATGGCAATTGGTGAAATGAGAAAATCATTAGAAAAATTGAACTCATTTATTAAGTCCCAGAAAACAAAGAATCCTAAGTTCGATGAAATCAAGTTCCGTCAAAATACACCAATCCTGAGTTCTATTGCTATAAGTTACAATGGCAGGCATGTTGCTAAGTGCTTTAAAGGTCAGGTGTCTTCCTTTATCGGTGATAGAGATTTAACCTTTGATAAGCATTGTGAATTTTCGCTTTTTACAGAAATCATCAGTGAATACAACCTTCCACTTTATAAAGATGGTGTATTGTTTGTAACACTTGAACCTTGTAATAAACGAGGATTTTGGCTAGATGGAGACCAAAAGAAACCCAAAATTCCTTGTGCCGTGCGCTGTGTTGAAGCAGGTTTTAGAAAAATTTTTATTGGTTCTCTCGATGATAACAAAGATGTTTTTAAGAAGGGAAAGGAAATACTTGAAAGTGGCAAATATATTTTTCCATTAGAAAACGGTTGCCACATTGGTAGTTTAAAGCAAGTTGAAGCAGCCAAACTTCTTGAGGAATATTTTATTAGTAAAAATTATCCTTATTTTAAATATACTGATAAGATTGTTTTTCAAATCGGAAATCCTATAGAAGTCCATGATTTTGAGTCCGATTTGATTGAGGAGGTAAGAAAATTAAATTCAGCATTTCTTCAAAGACATAGCCCCAACCTGTTCAGGCTATAATCTTTCTTTAAAAAAGCAGATTAGCCCGATAGAAAATATCTATTGGGCTTTTTTTTTTCGGAAACACTCGGATATTACTAAAAAGCTTATGGTAGAGATTAAAAAATCTCCATGCTATCCATGAAGAAAACCCATAAAAAAACAAGTTCTCGGTGGAAGTCGGAAATGGATGAAGTTCGACTGGTATAATAAGGAAAGTTCTTAATTAAAAAATTAAAAATGGAGGTCAAAATGAAAGAAGTAATCAGAATCCAGGGTTTGGATACTCAGAGTATCACCCCTAACCGAATTATCGTAAACACACGTTCTGACGGTAAAACAGATGTGTTCTATTCAAACAAAGGTGACATAAATCATGGTCATACTGTTTTGAATAGTTCTGGGGAAATCGAATATGCCCGTTCTAGAGGAGGTAATACTTTCTAATCCTCGTGCTCAGATTTAGCTGCCCTACTTTTTGGGCAGCTTTTTTAAGATAATAATTTATTAATTCTAAATATTAAAAATAATAGCAATGAAAACAAACGAAAACCTTCAGCATTTTGATGCTTCCTCAAGCGACAGGTTTAAGCATCAGATAACACGCATTGGAAATGATGTCAGTTCCGATGCAGGTACACTAACGATTGAAAAAGATATGGTACTTGAACATATCAAAGTCATTACCCAAAGGAATAATTCCCTTTTGTCCCGATGGACACTATCACCTCATCAGAAACAACTAGCCAAAAATGTGGAAGAATTACAGGTTAAAGCTTTTACCGATTTGGCAGAACAACGTAATGCCAGTCTCAGGGCTGTTGGTGAAACCCAACTTACAGTATTAAGGGAGATTTGCAATGGCATTTTGCAAACCGGCCGTTCATCCATCCAGGCAGCAGTAAAGAAAATTTACATGGAAAACTTCATGAGCCTGATGACAAGGATGGAAATTTTAAACGACCAGTTTTGCGAGCTTATCACTCAGAAGCTTAATAAACTTGGCAGTGCCCCTTCCACCCTACAGGATATGTTGATGGATCAGATACAAACCCTGAAAAGTAAATGGATGAACGCCATGGATGAGATATATGATGATTTCAACAAGATCTTAACCGAAAAAGTTTAAAACCATGAATCTGAAACTTTACCTTCAAAAAATCACAGGTTTGTCCCCAAAAGCAATCAGTTATTGTGGAGAAGCAAGCCAGAATAAAATTATGGTGCTTGGCGCTATCATGCTGTTTACAGCTTTTGTCAGCGCCGGTTTTATGAGCTATGCCATTTCCGTTCTGTGTTTTCATAGTAAAATAACCATGCCGGTAGTATTTCTGGCATGGTTTATTTTCGTGTATCTTTTTGAACGCTTAATTATTGCCGGAAAAAATATCAGGAAATCTAGCATTCTTGTTTCAAGGCTGGCCGCAGCTCTTGTTTTTGCCCTCGTCCATTCTCTGGTCATTGATACCTTATTTTTTCAGAAAGATATTATCAGTTCGTTTGATAAAGAGAAGATATCAGAAACATCGGTAATTCAATCAACTTACGAAAACAAAATAGAGAATTCGAATAACAGGCTAACAGAACTCAGAAAGAATAACCGGGAATTAACCGACCAGATTAAGTCCCTTAATGAGCAGATAATTGCTGAAGTTGATGGTTCCGGGGGATCACATAAGCAAGGATTCGGTCCTATTTATGAATTAAAAAAACAATCGATTGACCCGCAAATAGCTTCAATTAAGGAATTGATAAAGAAAAATGAAGATGAAATTGTTTCCCTGCAGCAGAATATGAAAAATACCGAATTTGAGAAGGCAGAAAGAATTGCTATGTTGCCGAAATATTCCGACAAAGGTTTACTGGAAAATATCAGGCAGCTTCATAAAATAACCCTGATTGATGGTGACTTTACCAGTCGTTTTTTCCTGGTACTCTGGTTTTGCATATTTGTTTTCATCGAATCATTGCCCCTTCTGGCCAAGTTGACATTGGAAATACCGGATTATTACAAAGCAGATGACAAAATTCTTGCTGGCCGGGATACTGTCACCGACATCAAAATAAACCGGGAAACACAGGTGGAATCAGAAAAAGAACTTGCGCTTACCACAAATGCGATTGCAAAAAATCATATTGAAGTTGTTCTGGATAAAATGAAAATTCAGATGGAAGGTCTTGAAAAATCTCAGTATTTATTATTTGAGCACCTGAAAAACTATGATGCAGCCATAATTTCCATGCGGAAAAACTATCCCGATTATATTGAGAGCCATATTTTACCATTATTTGCCCAAAACAATAAAGATATTCAACTAATCCTTAATCAGATAAAAATATCAACACCATGAAAACTTTAATTAAAATTGCGTTAATTGTATTTATCGGATACATAATCTTCTCAATATTCTCCGATAAGAAAGAGTTTGCTGATAATAAAGGCCATGATAACCGTACGATGCTATTAAAAGGCGAAGTAACCGGGAACTTCTCTCTGTTAAACCAGACTGTAATAACTATTAAAGAATTGACGACTGAAGAAATTTACCACATATTACTTGCTAATGGCCAGACTCCTAAAATTGGCACACCCGTCGAATTAACTATTCGGAAATACGACATCGTAAAGATAAATGACAGGAGTATTACCTTGTATAAAGAAATCAGTACAGAGGACGAAAAAGGGAAACCCTCACAAAAAGTAAAATCATCTGATATTGCGCTGTTGAAGGAAAAATATGTCACGTTTTTACCGGTATTAACGTGACATTTGGCTTTGGTAAACCTTTAAAATAAATGAATCCACCGGATAATCCCACCGCACGAAGCAGGTTATAAGGTGTTCCTCTTCCTTCTTCGGCAAGTCTTGCGCCAGCCCGTTGCAGTATTTGCCTATAATGTTTATGTTTTCTAAGGTATAGGCAAAAACTACAACGCCTTTCAGGTTGCTATCGCAAGGCTGTCACAATCCTTGCAGCTCAGTCGTCATCGTCACGGCAGCCTTTACTGTCCTGCAAGCCGCTTTACTCA
>JAFGOZ010000434.1 GCA_016926235.1 Bacteroidales bacterium
AACATCAACCACTGAGAAATACCATTCTTACTGCTTTCTCCTTGTCGCAATATCGGCAGGTATCCCTACCGATATATCATTTGCCAAAAAATCAATTTTATTCAATAATTTTTTAATCATAAACTGGCACTTTATCGTAGCGAAAAACTGGTGCTTTTTTACTTGCTATTTACAGGAATTATGTATTTTAGTATGCGTCTTTATTACCCCGAGGCATTTTAAAAATCTATCCTTATGGTCCGATACCTTAATTCACTAATCGTTTGTTTGTTCTTATTTTTCTATCCTGTGTGTCATGGGCAAGAACAGTCTTCAAAAATGTGTGAAGATGTTTTTTTTTATATAACCATGAGGGTGGATGAAGCGAAAATGAATAGTCGATATTATCCGCTTGTTTTACTTATTGATAATCAGAGTAAGGATAGTGTTCGAATTGACAATTTTAATAAGAGTGTTTTTCACAAATTAGATTTTACGAGAAAAAGAAAATCATTTAACTGGGAATTTTTAACAACGTCAAATCGAGTTCCTGACGATATTATTATTGTTACAGGTACAACGCCTAAGGATCATGTACTTGGAGATGATGTAGAAGTTGTTATTCCTCCAAATAGTACGTTTGTTTCTGATATATACATACGATATTCTTCATTTATTAGATATGGGAAAGGATATTACAAACTATGCCTTTATTATGAAGGATGCAATGGATGTATTGCTGAATTGCTTATCAAAAATGAGTAAAGTAAATATAGTTCGAGCATTCTTTTGTTCCAACACTTTTTCTATTTCTAGCCTATGGAAAAGGCGCTTTTACAACTAACTCCACAATGTTTTTAATGGCATCATCTTTTACTCAAAGTGCGGGAATGAATGTCGTTTCTGGTGGTAAATCTGATATTAGAATTAATTGGGGATTTGGCTCTTATAATTTTTCCACTGGTCACTTTGGATATATTGGTAAAAAAGGTAATTCTCTAGTTGAGAATTTAGGTTATGGATTGGGAGCATTGGCAAATTTAAGTGATGTTTTAGCTGGTTTTAATCCGAGTGATGTTCAACTTAATACTGAAAAATCAGATGCGATTAGTCACAGTGCATTGACAAGAGTTAATGAAAATGATCCACTTAATTCGTTTGTCTCAGTAGGACCTGATCCAGGAGGAAAGTGGATTTTAAATCCTTTCAAGTTTAAAGATGGCACAAATAATTGGAATAATTATGTTGGTGCGGGTGATGATGTTTGGACGACCACTGTTACTGGAGTTAATGTACAGCGAATTGCAAATTATGGGGCTAACCTTGATCTTGGGGTGAACTACAATTTGTATTTTGGTAGTTGTGTAAACCACACAGCAAGAGCCTTAACTATATCTGGTGCACCGGTAATAGGCCTTCATCCATTTATTCTTCATTCTCAGATGGTATTGCGTTCATATGGGTTAAGGCCATCTTTATATTCATATCATTTTAATTAGAATAGACTATGAAGACTAGTGAAATAGTGTTACTAATTTTTTTCGTGTCTTTTAATGGAAAAAGTATGTCTCAGAATCAGAATGAAACCAAAGATGTTCAGGTGTATCGTTCAAGTACTAATGATAATAAGAGGTTGAGCACTGTGGACGCTGATTTATTGAATTCTCTATTAGAGACCTCAAGGGATACATTTGATTTTCATTGTAAAAAGATTGCTTTTTTGACCGGCAGCTCAGGAAGTAAGGTTTTGTCTCGAGCTGATTTCTTTAATTCTTGTATTAATCCTTGGTTGACTAAGGGTGCTACTCCCCAAATATTTATGGTGTTGTTGACTCGAGAAGAGAAAGATCTGTCTGGTGGCTATGATGCCCTTGTTTTATCATGGGTGAAAGTTTTTACAAATAGGCAAAAAAGAAGAATGCTTAAAAAGCTAGCTGTAAATGAATAGCGTGTAATTTTAGTGCAATTTAATGAATTGTACAATTATAAAAAATGCTTAGCACATGACAAAAGTACAAACCATTAAATATGACAACCTGGATCGTTTATTGTCGTGCAATGCCCTGGGTGTTACTTCCAATATTGAATATTATGCCAATGGCAACATTAAAAGCACCAGTAGTCTGGGAATCTATGAATACAGCAACAATGCGAAGCCTTACGCTGTTAATGGCATTGAAAACCTTGATAATGCTGTGTCGGAGCTGGCACAAAACATACAATATGCCAGTTTTAAGCGGCCTATCCAAATTACCGAAAACAATAATTCCCTCACATATAAATATAACAGTGCTTACCACCGGGCCAAAGCTGTTTTTATAAAGAATGGCTCTACCACAACCACTTATTCCTTTTCCAATGGCATATACGAAAAAATAATTAGTGATGGAGGAACAAAAGAGCGCTTGTATATTGGAGGCTCTCCATATAACGCACCTTTGCTGGTCGAAAAGGTCGGCAGCACAGTTAACCGATACTACCTCCATCGTGATTACCTTGGCAGCATAACCGCCATTACCAATCAAAGTGGTACGCTTGAAGCCGAGTACAGTTACTCTGCCTGGGGCTTGTTGCGCAACCCGGCCACTTGGCAGGTGTATGCCAGCGGTCAGGAACCCACCTTGATGTTTGATAGGGGTTATACCGGGCATGAACATCTGCCGCTGTTTGGGTTG
>JAFGOZ010000435.1 GCA_016926235.1 Bacteroidales bacterium
ATGTTTGTTAAAGACATATTGAAATCTCATTCCGGACTAAACTGAGCCATCAAATAGAATAATAAAACAACCTGGTCCCAAAGTCCCAGGTTGCTTATTTGTGTTAATATTACTGATATATAGTTAGTTGCTAAATATGTCCAATATACTAAATACTGTATTTAATTGAAATAAAGCGATTTAAGGCATTCTGTCCTTCAGCCGATAAGTACTACTCCATAGTAGATCGTATTTTCAGAGGGCTGTAAATGGTCTTAAATTGAATGTCTGGTGTTTGCTATATAATTGATATTCAAGATTATGAATTAATTTGGAATTGGGGATTGAGTTTGCAAAAAGTGTGACAAACAACTTACCCATATTGTCCGTTATCGGTTGGATTTGTTCATCTTCATACCTTTCATTTAACAATGGGCATATGCAGTAGTAAAAGAAAATATAGATCTATGTGGATTATGCAAATTATTTTTCAATAAACTACCAAAATATTAAAGTGCTTCTACATTTATTGCCGTTTTGAGTTGATTCTGTAGTTATTCACTCTTCAAGGTGACTACATCTATTTTGTTTTACCATCTTATTTTTGTTTGTTTTGGATAATACCAAATAGTTTGGTGATTTCTTTTTTTTCATTTTCCTTGGCAAAATCAAAAGCCGTTTTCCCATTAGAAGTTTTTAATGTTATATCTGCATTGTTTTCTAACAAATATTTAACTATCTCAATATGCCCTTCTTGAGTCGCAATAATCAGAGATGTAGACCCGTCATATGACTGCCGATTAATGTCAGCACCATTATTAACAAGAAGCTTGACTGATTCCAATGACCCACTTTCAGAAGCAAGAGTTAATGCAGGAATTCCGCTGCTGTATGTACCTGTAGTATTAGCATTTGTGCCCTTTCCTAAACAATATTTTACCCCCTCAGAAAATCCATCTGCAGCAGCACGATGAAGAACTTCTTCTCCTTCTTTGCCTTTCCAATCTACACTTGCTCCCCTTTCTATAAGAGCACGAAATATCCTCATTCCCGATTCATCCCTTATATTATTTAATGCTAGAAGAACAGGCGTACCTAATTTTTTACGATGGTTAGGATTTGCTCCTAGTTCAAGAAGAAACTCCACCATATCAGGGTTCTTTTCACTGACTGCAAAAGATAGAGGAGTTTCTCCCCAATTATTGGTAGTTTCAACAATGGTTCCATCTTCTTTAATTAACCTTTTTGCAAACTCAATATTATTCGTTTTCGCGGCAAGCATTAGAGGGGTTGTTCCCCCGTATTCTTCTCCTGCATTAATTTTTGCTCCGTTATCTATTAGCACATCTATAATCTTTGAAAGATAATCATGCATTGCCAAAAAATGCAGAGCAGTCATTCCACCACCAGATTGCATTAAACCGTAGTTCCAAGATTTGACAGTAACATCAGCACCACTATTCAAAAGTAATATAGCAATATCAAATGCCTTTTTGTAAATAGCCCACATTAAAGGAGTAATTCCATTTTGATTTTGTACATCAATATAGGCTCCTCTTTGTAGCAATAATTTGACTAAATCATAATTATTCCACAAATCATAGCTATTCACTGCTTTCAATAATATTGTTTCCCCATCCTTATCTCTGGCATTAATATTTGCCCCTTTTGATAAAAGTTCTTTTATTTTATCTATATCAGATCTAGCTCCAAGCAATTGATTATCTAAGTCAGAATATATATTGAAATCAACAAAAGAATCATCCTTAATACCTGAATTTTCAAGAATAGCAACATTATTAATCCAGCCATATTTTTTTGCATAATCCTTTGCAGTCATCCCTTTCTTATCTCTAATTGTAGGATCCGCGCCCCACATTAATAAATTAGGGATATCATGGTCTCCAAATTCCCAGGAAGATACTATCATTAGAACAGTCATACCTAGCGAGTTTTGTTGATTTAATAGTTTTTTGTTATACCATAAGGCATCTTCATAATTGCGAACAAATCCGCGAGATGCTGCCTCCATAATAGGTGTCATGTCATTATTATTAAAAATATCCAGTCGTGCACCTGCTTCTATTAATTGATTTACAACTGACCTATCTCGTGCATCAAATATTACTGTTTGACCTTCATCATCTTTAGTATTTACATTAACACCATTTCTGATAAGTATTTTTATTGCTTCTGATTCAGAATAATTTACAGCACGAGACAAAGGAGTAATTCCATAGCTATTTTTTTCATTAATATCAACGCCATGTGCTATTAAGTATTCAATGATTTCGATGTTACCATTTGTTACAGCATCTATTAAAAAAAAGTATTTTTTCGTACTTTGAGCTTCATCTAAATCGACAGCTTTTGATTCAATTAATCGCCGAACAGTTTCAATGTTTCCTTTTTTTACTGCATTCTGCAATACTTCATATTCATTTTTATAAAATGTTTGAGCACTTAAATTATTACTGACGTCTAAGTGTACAATTGGCTCTAATATTAACATCCCAACAACAATGACAGATATTTTTTTGCTTTTTACCCATAGATTTGACGCTGCTAATTTCGGCTTAAAGAAATTAAAGTAAGTACTTTTTATTGATGCTAACTTTTCTATCCTAGCATTTTGCCTTACCATCCAGAATTGAAATTTATTTGTTAGTAGTTTATTCATATGCAACTCTTATTAGTTCGAGTAATTGATTGTATATTTTACAAATTTACGGTAAATCAATCCCCAATTTCCCACGCATTTTTATAACTTATCACAGCACTGCCCCGTCAGTCACACAGGCAAAATATCAACAAATTAATCTAACATAATGAAATTATGCCTGTTGCTGACATTCCACAATTGACTTTAAATTTACAAATTATTCCGGGACTTTGGGAACTGAAATCTCAGATAAATGATTCATTATACTAATCCATTATCAGCAAAACTATAATAGTTACCTTCCGGAGTTATTATCAAATGATCCAGTAATTGAACATCCATTATTAAACCAGATTCCTTTATTTTCCTGGTTAAATTCAGATCAGATTCACTTGGTTGCAGATTACCACTCGGATGATTATGGGCTACAATAATGCCGCTTGCATTAGACTTAATTGCATATTGCAGAATAATCCTGACATCGGTAACGGTGCCATTGATACCACCTCTCGATATTGAAGCAATCCCAAGGACTTTATTTGACCTAGTCAGAAGCATGAGCTTAAATTCCTCAACATGTTCAATGCTGTCAAGATCCCAATGCTCCATGAATAGTTCAAATGCGTCTTTTGAGGTTTTTACCTGAGGACGATCTGAAGCTTTGACTTTAGTGCGGTATACGAGTTTCACCTCGGATATGATCATATCTGGTTGTTTCATGATAATAAAGTTAAATTATGAAGTAATAAATAATCAATAAAAGGTTATTATTCCTGGAATCAGCAGCTTCCATTTAGAATAGAGTGATAGATCCTCATTAATCGACTTAACCGGACTATGCATTAACCACCCATAAAATATTACAGATTTAACCTCTTGTAAAATAGTGGTATCAATCTTTACCGGTAAGTGGTATCAGTTTATCCCGTCGTTAAAACTAATACAAGGCTTTTAAACCTTTGGTTGGCCTTATTTACAGAAACTGACACAACTTTATTTTATGTGCAAACTGTCAGAGTAGCAACAGATAGAATAGAAATAGTGGATCTTTTTTACACCAGTCCTGTCATTTTACCTGAAAACTGCCTTATCAGCGCACCGAATTTAGCCCCTCGTAAGTTTAATTTGACAACCTATCAAAATCCAATAGTTTATATACCAATAACTGATAGTAATCCTATTATATTCTAATAGCATAAATATTTGGAAATCTGGAATATAATGCTTATCTTTGCATTATTCTGTCAGTGGGAAAAATCACTGGAGTAACTGCGGGAAACTGACAGACGAAACCCTTTAGTTTACAGAGCTAAAATTAAAAATTAAGCAACCATAAGGCAATCTGTTTTTGCCCTTGGCTTGGTGTAAGGAGAATTAATTATGAAAAAGTTTGTGCCAGGAAATATAGATCTTGAGAAGCTGATAAAAGACTCCGGGATGAGCCACATAAAAGGATTTCACCCTGATAAACTGATATGGATATTGTCTGAAATTGCTGAAAAACCGAGCAATTACAAAGGATATGCAGAAATACATTCAAAACGGTTCAGGAAGTTTGTTCATAATTATAATGAATATCTCGAATATGCAGAAAGAAAGAGCTTGATAGAAAGGGACATGCAGTATTACTATGACGTATTCAACACTTCAAAAGTCCGGGGTTACAAATTTACAGAAGATTATTCCTCCACACTCACAGGGGTTGAATTACAATATCTGCCGATAGTCAAAAAGACTGCAAGAGAGAAGGAACGAAAGCTTAAGACCTGCAGAGAATGTTCACATCTGGTGAAATGGTTCAATCCAAGCCTTGCTGTCGATTATGACGGTGCGGTCAGTTACCTATCAGTTTATTATGCCGAAAAAAAGAAGGAGCAGGAATTATTGGCTGAGAAAGAGCAGATTATCAGAAATACCTGGTATGAAGATTATTCCGAGAAATGTCTTGCCCTAAGGCAGTGTGAATGTAAGGATCCCTATGAATCTTACAAAAGGGCATTCATTTCCATTGACAGGATAAAAGAAGGTGATTATCAGCTTTCAACTGATTCAACAGTGAGACGGTTTCATTCGGCCTTAACATTTATGCCTTCTGATTTCCGCAACTTCCTCAGGTATGAGGGGAAGGAGTTGGTATGCCTTGATATCAGTAACAGCCAGGCATATTTTTCTCTGAACCTGCTGAAGGAGGAAAGTATTGGAGAGGTCATTGAGGTTGCCGAAGAATTAAATAAACGTGATAGTAAATTA
>JAFGOZ010000436.1 GCA_016926235.1 Bacteroidales bacterium
CGATGGAATTCATCTGCCGGCAGTATTCAAGAGATATAAAGATAGCGCATTGAACATAAACGCGTTACTCCAGCGCATATATGAAATCTTATTGGTATAGAACCTATGTTTCTGGTAATAAAAGTAACCCGACCGGTCCTGCATTTTGCTGATAGTCCAGTCAAGCACTTTCTCCGTCAGCGCGCGGTGTTCTTCAAATCGTCCTGAACGGCAAATAGTAACAATCAACTGTGCAGGAGAATGTATATCAACCGGGTATGTTTTGTTATGGTAGTACTTAGGTGTTCCGTGAGGCAGGAAGAAGTTATTGAGGTAGAAATCAAAACCCTTTTCGATTGACTCTGAAAATGAAGTGTCGCCAGTCAGACCCTGGTAAGTGACAAGTGCCTCGAGGTTATACCCGGTATGAAAACTGTCGATCCATTGTTGGACCGGCAACTCACCATAGTACCATGAGCCGTCGCTGTTCTGAGCAGCAGTGCAGGCCATGGCACTCTCACGGGCTGGCTCCAAGTGGATCCAGTCCCCGGTATAGTGATAACACTGGCTTAACAGTTTCGTGCCCATCAGAGATGCATTGTATACAGTGTTGTTGCCTTCCAGGGGTGAGTAGGAGAAGAGGAAACCCTTTTCCTTGGGTGTCCGGTGAAGATGGTTCAGGACAAAATCCGCCGATGAAAGGGCAATGGACAGGTACTCGTCATTTTGTGTTTTCTCGTAAGCATCAAAGAGTGAGGAAGCGCAAAAGGAGGTCACAACCACAGTGGGTGTGCCCTTGGGAAATAAAAAGAGG
The DNA here is from genome assembly GCA_016926235.1 of Bacteroidales bacterium. The sequence goes on from JAFGOZ010000436.1 coordinate 794, forward strand.
CGACGTGCCTGCCAGTCGAAATTATAACCCCATGATGCAAGATTATCCTTATTTGGTGAACGCAGAGAAATTAATAGATCTGCAAGGAATTTGATCCGGTCCCGAAGCTCATTTTCTCCACCAAAGTCTGTCTTACCTGTTTTTCTATAATATTTCAGCAAATTACAGTAACCTGACAGCATCAGTGCAACACCCTTGGGATTATTGCCTTTAGGCACCAAAAAGACTTTTCGCAGGTTAACCGGGTTTCTCTTAAACAGTTGAATCCAGGCCAGCCTTGCAACATCAATGTTTTTAAGAACTGGCAGTGACTTGAAAACTTTTGAATTAAGTCCGTCATAAGGGTCCCAGCCCTTATACTCATCAATCTGGGAATACTCTTCAAGTCTCCTCAGGGAGTCCTCTGCTCTATGCAATTCCATTAGACTCTAATGCAACTTGTGACAGTAGAAGACAACATTTCTAAATCTTCACAGGCAGCCCTGTCTTGATTGATTCCAGCACAGCAAATGATGCACGTGTCACAGCAATGATCTCATCAAATGGAATCAGGGATCTGCCTTCGTGAATACCCGTGAGAAATCCTTCTACCATCTGTTTCTGCCCCTTATCCTGGTTGAAAATCTTTTTCGTGATCTTCTTCTTCCCGAAGATCTCAACATTTCGGAAATTATCAAGTATTCCTGCTGCCCCTGACTTGTATACTTCTATGTACTCTTTGGGCAACGATTTAGGGCCATTGGCATAGTATGCAACCACACCTGTTGACCCGTTTGCAAAAGATATGTTGATATTGACGGTGTCATTTTTCCCCTCTGCATCCGGAAGAGAAGATGCATAAATATTGACCGGAAGACTTCCGTTCAGCCAGGTAAGGTAATCGATGAAATGACACGCTTCACCGATGATCCTACCTCCTCCCAGATCCATATCTTGTATCCAGGTATCAGCAGGGATTTTCCCCGCATTGACCCGGTAAATCATTGTCATTGGCCCTGAACCAAGATGTTTCTTAAGAAGTGTTGACAAAGGACTGAACCTTCTGTTAAACCCGACACAGAGCTGCTTATCAGGAGAACTGTTTTTGATTTCTATGATCTTCTCAAGTTCTTCCTTAGTCAGGCAAAGGGGCTTTTCAACAAATACGTGTTTGTCTGCTGACAGCGACTTGATAACATAATCAGCATGCGAGTCATGCCTGGTAGCAATAAAGACCGTATTAACCGACTCTGTACTTAGTATTTCATTCTCGTTTGAAGTGCAGTACTCAAAGGCAAAACGTTCTGCTACTCTTTTAGACGTTGTGCCCGAGCTGGTCAGGACTCCTTTACGGGAAATGTTTTTCCACCTGGGAAGGTTTGGAAGCAGGTTACCCTGGGCATAACTGCCTGCACCGATAAATGCGATATTGATCTCCGCCTCAGGTGATGCCTTTGACACAACGATCTTGCTATCCTTTAAAACCGGATTACCGGTATCATAACGGATGATTATACCAAGATAAGGCTCCGTTTTATTCACGATCATGTCGTATGCCTTAGGTGCATCAACAAGATCGAATTCATGAGTGGTCAGGTAGTCGATATCAATTTTACCATCAGCAAGTAGTTGCTGGAACGCTCCCATATTACGTTTCTCGGTCCAGCGGACGTATGCTGGAGGATAATCAATACCCTTCTCCTCATAGCTGAGGTCGTATCTGCCGGGGCCGTATGAACATGACATTTTCAGTTCAAGTTCTTTACGATACCAGTAAGGATCACGGTCAAAGGCCGGCGGGACGGCTCCGAGAATTACCACTTTGCCTTTCTTCCGGGCTATTGAGCCAGCAAAGTTTATCGGATCGGTACTGTCTGTTCCGGCAGCAATAATTACAGCATCAACGCCAAGCCCTCCGGTGAAATCTGAAATACGGTCTTCTATACCGGGAGTGCTTCTGGGCAGTGCCAGATCAGTACAATGTGCACTTGCTGTTTCAACTGCTGCAGGATTAATGTCAATTCCAACGACTATTACTCCGGAGGCTTTAAGGATGAGGCATGCGAGATGTCCAAGGAGGCCAAGGCCAATAACAGCGCAGCTCTCACCCAGTCGCAGGTCAGCCTGGCGAACCGATTGCATAGCTATAGCGCCGAGTGTATTATATGCTGCATTCTTCAGGTCTGCGTTTTCATCAAGACGTACGCAAAGATTAACTGGAATAGCTACTATCTCTGCATGATTGGCATAACCAACACCTGCGCACGCAGCAAAATCACCTATTCTAAAGCCAGTTACGCCATCTCCTACTCCAATCACCTCGCCCGCCGACGAATATCCAAGAGCCGAATAAGCTTCAAGTTTTTTTGTCACCGCCCTGTAAGCTTGTACCGGTCCCTGCTGGGCAATAACATCAAGTACCTGCTTTACTTGCTGGGGTTTTTCCTTAGCTTTGCCGATAAGTGACTTACGGGCAGCACTTACTGTACTCCCCTCAGTGCCGGCACTTATAAGTGAGAATAAATTCTTAACCAGGATCATTCCTCTTCCTTTTACAGGCTCAGGCACCTCCTGCACCGTCATTGCACCGTCATTCAATTTCTGAGTTAGCTGCTGCATTTATCCATCAATTAAATTGTGATGAAGCCAACTTTTTATAATGTCTTTATGATCATAAGTAGAGTTAACAATAAGTAAATGATCCTGCAATTCATTCACGGTAAATCTTGGTTTTATTGGTTTACAAGGAGCGCCAACGCATATCGTATAAGGCGGTAGTGGCTTATTAACAATGCTTCCTGCCCCAATAATTGAACCTTCTGCTATTAAAGAATTTGGTAAAATTGTAACATTTGCACCAATCCAAACATCATCTTCTATCGTTACACTACCTATGTCTCTTTCATTGTGGATTTCATACATAGTCTTACCAACTTGAGAGAAAGTGTGATTATCACATTCGATAACTAAATTGGGACCTATCATTACATTATTCCCAATTTTTAAATCACGAGCTGAAATATGGAAATTATTTGATATAAAAACATTATTCCCAATTGAAATCTCCTTAGGACGAATAATCGTGCCATTTCTAGATAATTGCACTTCCTCTCCGTAAGATCTAAAAGAAAGAAAGCTTTTTAAATAATAGACTTTTATAAATATTCTTTTAATATATCTCATCTAGACAAAGATTTATAAAATCCTCTCTTAAAGTTTCAATTGAATATTTTTTTGATTTCTGAACACTAGCTGGATTAGGATTTGGTAAGCCGAGCGCTTTGATTAATAACCTTGAAAGTTCCTCGGGATTTCTTTTTAGTGCAATATAACCATTAATATTTTCTTCAATCATATCCCTTGCACCGCTTACTTCGGTAGATACAATTACTTTTCCACAAGCTAGAGCCTCTACCATGGAGGTTGGCCAACCTTCCTCTAAAGAACCCATAACAAACACATCAGAAGCATTTAAATAAGATGCGACTTCTTCCGGGGTCTTTCGACCACATAGAATTATTCTTCTACCTAAAATTTCTTCCCTGCAATATTTCTCAATAATTTCCTTGTCCTCACCCTCACCTAAAAATATAAATAAGGAATTAGGTATTTCCCTTGTCACCATTCTAAATGAATCAATCATTAACCTCCAACCTTTAATATACGATAGTCTACCAGTTGAAATAAAGATTTTTTCTTTTTCTGATAAATTATGCTTTGCCCTACATTTCTTTAAATTCATTAATTTAAAAACATTATTATCAAATCTCGTTGGGAAAGGAGTTATGAAATCAACTGGAAGTCTATACTTGCTAAGGACTAACTCAACTCTATAAATATCTGATGCCGCTAAAACCTTATATGCGCTGTTTTTTAAATATTTAAAAAGCTTCTTCTCATAAATTCCTCCAAGAAAACGTAAATATTTAAACCTAGATATTTCAACAGAATTCCCAAGACCGGCAAAGAGAAAACAAAAGCGCTCCCAGCTATATTTACCCAAAACGAAGACGAACTGAGGTGTTTGTGTAAATACATAGCTAATATGTTTTCCCAGAATCATATTCATGTTCAGTTTTAGTGCCCAATATGAATAAAGCCTCTTGGGTATTTTTTTTTTTCTGATATCCTCTACTGAACAAATTCCATAGTACGTAAATTTTACGCCATTTATATCTCTTAAAAACCATTGCCCAACAGGTTCATTATAATTAACAAACCCCACTAAATTAAAGGCGCCAGGAAAACAAGAAATTAATTGTTTTGCAAAAGTGAGCGTGCCCCCCAAAGGGAAGGAGTCGAAATCACACGCCTCAAAATAAGTTACTTTATTCATTAACCGCTTAAATTATCGCCGAAATCATCAATACTGTGACACATTATACCCAGACCACCTCTTTTCAATCTAACCACTTAACTTTGATAAGAATATTGTCCAGTCTTTTCAGACCATCTCATTAGTGTCCACTAAAAATGTGTTGTGAGAATTGTTTACAATATTTGATTTTATAAGTCGCTATATATTTGCTATATATGGTTTCAAGTAAGATATGATCATGATAATTTTGATGGATTTTAATTCAAAAATACACCTTCGAAAAATGTTTTAAATATCTGAAAAATGGGCATTACAGGTGATAAAATTAAGACTTAGTGGACACTAATGACTTAAAATTATAATCATGTATTATGCTAATTCATACTGTATAATTTTTTTCTGAGGGTGAAATATTAAAAAGCCTATAACAGATAAAAAATCCGCAATTGTAAAATAAATGAATTTTTCAAAAGGACCAGCTATTCTTGATTTTCCGTCCTGATAAAAAGCACGAATAAATTGCATAGTGAAATAGGGTAATAAACACCATCCTGATAAAAAGGTACATGATGCACAACATATTAAAAGTATTAAAGTATAACTATTCCGTAAGATTCTTGGATATATATGCTTATTGAAGAAATGATCTCTATATAAAACGCTAGTCCCGTAGTGTAATGATCCGTCAAACAGCATTTTCCAAAATCTTGATCTATCTTGATAATGAATAGTATGGTGATTCCCAAATAAATCCTTCTTTCTTAATAATTTAACCCCGATTTTTGACAAACGTAATCCTAAATCAATGTCTTGGCCACGTTTGTATTTTGTATTCATGCCATCAACATTTTGCCACAAATCCTTCGTAATAATAAAATATCCCCCAGTTGTTGTAAAATATTTATCATTGGCCAATTTAGGAAATAAGAGATTTTCTCCAACAACCTGCCATTTTTCATTATAAAAAACATTCTTCAATTGGCCAGAAATGAAAGGATAAATTAATTCTCCATCAATAATTACTTTCGAGATGAAAGCAGGCTCTAAATACATATCCCCATCTAAAAAACATAAAATCTCTCCCTTCGCTTCTATCGCCCCAATATTTCTTCCAACTGCAGCATTAGTTTTTCCGGTGATTTGAAAAATTCTGGCATTTGGAAATTCTTTTGCTATCAATACACTATCATCTGTCGATTTTGAATCAATATAGAGAATTTCAAAATCAAGTATTTTACAGTATTCTATAGCATCATAAATGCTTTCAATGCTTCCTTTAAGGGTCTTTTCTACGTTTTTTCCTATTACAATAAACGAGATTTTTTTGTTATTCATCCTAAGTATAATTTATAAGTGCTGTCTTTTCAGAATTTATCAATTGCATAAATGAAGTATGCCCTTCGATTATTGCTTTATGAAACTGTTCAGCAGTTATAATTCCCTTTGATATCTGTACGAATAGATCAGATAATTCATCTTTAGAAGAATATGTTAAAGTTTGTCTATTTGTGCAGAGCATTGGAATGTTAGAGATGGCCATGATACAAGGCTTCATGTATTTTAACATCAAATAGCCTATACCTGTTTCTTTTGACAAACCATAAATTTCCAAATAATCGTTATGCCTATAAATTGGGTTATTATTTGACATTAGGAAATCTGTTTCTTTCAAATAAAAGTCATATTCCTCAGGTGAAACGTAAGCTTCCCAATACCTTACCTTTTGTCCATATGCATTATTAATATAATTACACTTCTCTCTTATTAAATCAGAATCATTACTATTTACTATTTTGCCAAGTAAAACCAATTCCAAATTGTGAATACCTTCTTTTAGAACCTCTTCAAAGACGTTCAAGACCAATAAATAATCTCTCCGAAGAGAATTAATACTTCCAGGAATTGTAATACTCAATAGGTTTTGACAATCTTGATTTTTCTTATAATCGACTTTCCCCAAATTATTAAATGGGATAAAAAAAACAGGTTTTTGTGTCAAACCGGCATCTATAATATATTTTTTAACATTTGGACTTATGACTATAAATCCATCACTATTAGATATTACCAATTTGCGTAATATATTGTAATACAAATACTTCAATCCAAAATAGCAAGGAGGTATAAGCCACTTGTTAACATTGTGTAATGAAAAAAGCTTTTTTACCTTGCTTGGACAAATTTGTAGCAGGAAAGGAACGAACGCTGAATATAATTCTTCACAAATTAATAAATCTAATTTCTTTATCTCTGATTGAATCCGTTTAAAATATTTGCTAAAGGTTTCGTTTTCGTATTTTAATATGAAATGAATTTGTAAATTCTCTGCGATAACAAGGTTTTCCTTTATCCAAGTATTGGTGAAAACCATAATGTGAAATGACGAATATGTATCAACAATAGCCTGATAATATGATAAATGATTATTGTTAGTATCCGGGGCTAAAATCCCTATCGTTTTCATTTGAAGCTATTTTTTCTTCATTATATTTCAAATGGACTAATCCCATGGCCATAATTATTGTCCAATTAATTGATCCTTTAAAAAGTACTCCTCCCGAAGAAAAAGTTAACAATAGTGTAATAATTAAGTATAAGAAGAACACGATATTTAAGTCTGTTTCAGACCTGAGATTAAAAAGTGAGAATAACTTAAAGTACAAAACCAAAAATATTACAAAACCAGCTAATCCTGTAGTTGTAAGTAAGTTTGGCCAGAATATATCAGGATGAATTAACCTTGATTTGTCCACTTTTAAATTTAATCTGTAAACATCATTTTTATATATGAATCCTAGGCCAAATACTGGATTATTTTTTAAAGTCATCGATATGCGTTCCTTCGCTACTTCATATCTGTATTTAACATTTTTTGCTTCAATTAGCTTCTCAGATTCTTTGAACCTGGAAGCAAATGCTTCAGTATTTCTATTAAATACTGACCCCACTAATAATCCAGATAAAGAAATAATTGCAAATACTTTAAATACCTTTTTGCTGGGATTCTTAAACAAGTAGTATAATTCCACAGTAATAATGATTAGACCATATATTAATACTAATGATCTAGTAGCAGTAAGCAATAAGATAAGTATTAATAGTAAAAAGAGTGCAATATTTTTAAATGTAGAGTCTTTCCTAAGATTTAAATAAATAAAAGGAAAAATAAACGCAAAATAAACCGGGAAACCGATTAATGTCCTTACAACATCTTCATATCCCTCAACATTTGAAAATTTTGATGAATCGTAAAAAGTCAGTAATCCTGTTACATTCGAAATATATATAACCATATTCAAAATTGAAAAGATATATATATATTTTAAATACCGATAAAACTCTTGCTCTGAAACGACATTAAAAAGTTTATAAAGAGGAATTATTAATATGTAAGGAATGAAATCAAAAAATGGAAGAAGACTCTCAATAATTGAATAACCCCTAAATATTGTCAAAACATATGAAAACAGTTGGATAAAGAAAAATATTTTAAACCATTTAAAAAGAAATTCGTATTTTAAATCGTTATATGGTTTAAAACCGAAAAACAATGCATTATAAAAATACCCTAATATATTTAGTAATACTGCAAAATAACTCGTTAAATTCAAACCCTTTATAGCCAAACTTGAAGGTTCGATAAATCCAAAAAAATTAGTTAAAAGTAAGATTGATAGATAGTTAAGCCAAAGCCTTCTAAATTTAAGGCAAATACTTAATAAAAATAGAATTCCTGCAAATTGTATGATTTTATCCATTATTTCTTCTCAAATATTTTGCAGGATTCCCTCCCCATATTTCGTTATCAGGTATAGATTTTGTTACTATACTACCCGCAGCCACAATTGAATTTTTACCAATGGTTACACCTTTGAGGATTATTGAGCTACCACCAATAAAAGCATAATCGCATATCCTGATGGGTGCTGTTTTTACATTTTTATCTCCATTGTGCATTCGGTCGATTGGATCAAGATTATGAAAATCCGTATCCCAAAGTTTGCAACTTCCACCAATATAAACGTAATGGCCAATTTCTACTCTATTCTTGCATACAATGGTTGAATTGGAAATCCCGACATTATTCCCAATTATCAATACGGCTCCTTGACCAACAACCAACCTTAAAACTGTATCTCCACCAATGGGATTGGCCATTTTACCTGAATTTGCTCTAAAGGCATTCCCAATTTGAATCTTACCACAATTTGAAATATAAAGCCTGCCATTTATCTTACAATTCTTGCCGCAATCAATGTGGCAGATATAAAACAACACACGGTTATAATAATACTGAAAGCCCTTTTTAGTCTGGCTGAAAAGGTATCTTATTAACCGAAAGAATATCATTTCCCGGGGTTTATTGATTCCACAAACCAGAGGCCTTTTGAAAGCTTAGCTTCCGTACCTGGACTGGCAGGATGATTGCTGAGAACAGTAAATTTATGTTAACTGCCAAGATTACTCCCGTAACTCCAAGGTTAAAGCTTTTTGCCAGCAATATTGCAAGTGGTATGTTCGTTATGCATTGAAATATTGCAATATATAGTTGTATTTTTATTTTCCCAACACCATTAAGAAATTGCGCAAACATACCGGTCCAGGATAATAGTGATGCGTACAGAGCAAAGGAAGCAGACAGTGCAAAAGGAATTTTTACACTTTTGCCTATCCAATATTGAAAAATCAGTGGGGACATTATCAGGATTACTGCTAAACATAATGCAAAAATGATCCAGGTTGTATTCAACTTTTTCAGGACCATCCTTATCCAACTGAAGTCATGTTTGGTAATAGCTTCCGTGTAAGCTGACCAGAACGGAGCCGTAATTATTGTGAAAATACTTAATGCAGCAGCAAATAGCCTGTATGAAATATTATAGGGTGTTACTTCTTCAGGTCCGTAAAGCTGGGTAATAATGAAGTTTCCTGATGCAAACATAACAATAGTTGTTATTTGAATCAGGAAAAACTTCAATCCCAGATTCAGCATACTCTTAAAATATTCCCTATGGATCCTGAAATTAGATGGAGCATATACAATCAATTTTCCTCGAAATAAAATAATACTAGCCAAAATAAATACCAGTATTGGAGAAATCATAAACACAAATGAAATGGACTGAAGATTTGCAGAGTTCAATTTACCCAAGACAAGCACTGAAACTAATGCAATCAGATTTCCTAGAAATATTATCAGGTTGCTTGTGGCGGTCTTTTGCAATGCCAGTAAAATGGTCGTGATGTTCTTTAAAACCAATTGCAACGTAAAAAGCGCAAAAACCTGCAATACTATTCTGGCTATTTTCTCATCAAATAATATTGGTAAGTTTAAAATTCTGGTCCAATCCAGAAAGGGGTGGATCATCAAGTAGAAAAGAAAAAAACTCAAAGCAATTAAACCGGTAGAATTATAAATAGTTTCAGTTAATTTTTTTGCTCTTTCATTATCTCCCAATGCTACCGCTTCGGCAAATTTATTTCTAAAACCATTTCCTAACCCTATATCCATCATATTGAACCAGGTAACAATAGAATAAAGGGTAATCCAAATTCCATATTTCTCCGGGTTCAGTAAATTAAGTGTCGCCGGTACCAACAACAATGAAGTGAGAATACTGAATCCTTTTATAACAAAAGAACCCAAAATATTCTTCTTAATCACTGTCGACCGTAAAGAACCCGAATTAATCTTGTCTTTAATCTGTGAAGATAACTTCATGCTATTTTCTCAGAAGTTGCAAGATTTTGACGGTTATTGTCTTGAAAAGCTTTATAGGCATGAGAAAAAGAAAAATGGTAACAATAATTTTTGATTTAAGCGGAAGATAGTAACGGTAGATATTGTTGTATATTATTCTAAAATCCTGAAGATTGTCGATTTTATCATTATTCAGATAGCCTCTGATCAAACTTATATATGTAATTGACATAGTGCAATCGAGCAACTTTTTTTTGTATTTTTTGGAAAGATTCAGCGGCAGATGAGATAATGTTGATAAGCCTTTCCCAACAGTGCCAAATGAGTACCAACCCTCACGAGGGGCAATATATTTTACGATGGGTTTTGATGAAAAAGTAACCGAGAGTTTTTCATCGTTTAATCCCATAATTACCGGAATCAGAAAACCTATGTATGTATATGAGAACTCAAACGCATAGCCAAGATAATCTCTAAGATTATTAATATTATAGACGTTAGTCGATATAAAAACCAGATCGCCACGACGAATAACCGATTCGTTGTAATAGTAATCAATGTATTCAATTAAGTTTTTTGCAGTCTCATCCCTCTGAATTGAGCCGTTTCTACCAATGGAGAATTTGATCATTCCTGTATCTGGCTCAAAATTCTCAATTTCAGTCAGAATGTCTTCAATTGAATTCTCCAAAGCTTCATCATCATCAGCGAGCAGCCAGAGCCATTCTGTTTTGCAATAAAGAAATGGACTCATCATATTTGTAGCCATTTTAATGTTAAATGGATTTATGATAAGTCGAATCTTCGTTGAGTCGAATTCATTTATGACAGATTGAATATCATAGTTAGAATGATTGTCAACAATAATAATCTCAAAAACGTTTGACAAATCTTGCCTGAATAAGCTTTTAAGCTGATTGTGAAGCTGTTCTTTTCTATTATATGTAGGTATCCCGATAGAAATCAACGGTTTCATTGGCTTAAATAGTTTTCAACAGACCTTCTATAATAGTATATTCAGGCTCCCAGCCTAAAGCTTTAAGTGAGGAGTTGTCAGATTCAGAGTGCATCAATTCATTTTTTCTATACGGTATTGCACCGAACTTCAAAATTGAAGTGCTTTTTGTTATTTCTTTTAGAATCTGCAATAGTTGCTTTATTGTGATTGGCTTTTGTGTTGTAACCTGAAATTCAGTAAACTGTTCAAGTAGATCATGAGCCTTTCCTAAGACAAGCTTAAAAGCAGATACTACATCATCAATATATACAAAATCACGCAGTTGCTCTCCGGGGGTTAAATCAATTGACGGCTCATTTCGCTTTAATCTTTCAATCATTGATGTAATGAAATTTGCATTGCTTGCCCCGGGACCATAAAAGTGCTCAAGCTTCATGTTGACAACCTTAATTTCCCTACTTCGTTGATAAAGCCACTCTTGAAACTGTCTCTTAGTTAAGGCATATGGACTAACAAAACGATCAAGAACAGTATCGGTGTTTATGAATAAGCCACAATCATGAGTGATGGCCTTCTCTAACAATTTCAATGGAAAAAATAGGTTAGCATTCGTGATGTATTCTATTTTTTCATTTTGCCTGCCGTAGAAAGTTGCCGTATGAACAATGATGTCAATCTTTTGCTCCGTGAACAGTTCCTCAGGTATACTACCTTTTATTGAATAGACCTTAAAATTGAAATCCTTTATTCTATAAAGATCTTTAAGCGTGATTTCTAGCCCGATAATTCTATAATCTTTTTGTAAGGCTTTTGCAAGATTACTGCCTAAGAATCCATTAATACCAGTTATCAGTATTGTTTTCATGTTTGACAGCGATTATTCCCAATCATCTGTTTTAATTTGATTTTCAGGCACTTTTACTGCAATCAGATAGCTTCTAAATGATCGTATCATATCAGGTGGACCAGAAATAAAGTAGTCGGGGTCCGGTCCGTTCTCTTCAAAGACCTTCTGGATGTCAATAGGACCATTAACATCTTGTAGCCAATATTGTATATACGGCTGCAAATTACATATATGCCTTAATTCAGGTTTGTAAATATTGTAATCATCTGATCTAAATCCAAGATAGATATTGGGTTTTGAATATTCGGTAAATGATTTATGGGTGAAGAGAGACAGGAATGGAGTAATGCCTGTGCCTCCGGCAATGAAGATTGTCTTGTTTCTATTATGTGGCCTTGAGAACAGATCACCGTAAGGTAGCTTGAGCCACACTTCGGATCCATCTTTTAAACGCCGTTCCATCATTTTAGTAAATCTTCCTTTTACAGCATATGTGATCTTAATATTTTGCTCCGTCGGGTTACTCCTTATTGAAAAACATCTGGATTCCGGCCATTGACCTATTCCATCATAATTCTTATCTAAGGATAGATGAAGAAATTGACCCGGAGTATACTTATAACCACTATTCTGTGATGACAATTCTAAAGTATAAACGCCTTCGATTTTATTCTCTACTGAGACTATACTTGATTTATATTTCCTGATTATCGCCATAGTAGAAGTTTTAGCATCAGGATCCCCGTTTTTTCATAAACTGATCGAGTATCTCTTTAATATATTTAATCATCTCCATTGTCAACCCCGGATAAGTGCCAATAAAAAATGTATTATTCATTATGTAATCAGTTACGCAGAGAGTATCGGCAATACGAAATTTTTGATTTATATATCCTGGCTGTTTGGTGATATTTCCGGCAAATAGATTTCTTGTTTCAATCAAATTGTCGTTGAAGTACTTTGTAATATCATTACGCGTAAACGGGGTATCTTCCTTTAGTGTGACAATAAAAGCGAACCAAGCAGGGTCAGAGGTTTCTGTGGCTTTTGGAACAATTAAGTATTCCGTGTACTTAGAAAAAATACGATGTAACTCGTGAAAATTTTCCTTCCTTCTGGAACAAAATAATGGCAACTTATCCATTTGCACAGTTCCGATTGCTGCCTGTAAGTCGGTCATTTTAAGGTTATATCCGATCTCTGAATAGACATACTTATGGTCAAACCCGAATGGCAAATTGCCAAATTGCTGTGAAAAACGTTTTCCACATGTATTATTTTCTCCTCCAGCACAATAACAATCGCGTCCCCAATCCCGGAAAGATCTTACAATGGTTGCAAGCTGCTGATCATTTGTACAAACAGCACCTCCTTCTCCAGTTGTAATATGATGTGCGGGATAAAATGAAATAGTAGAAAGATGTCCAAAAGTGCCTGTTTTACGTCCTTTGTATTCACTTCCAAATGCATCGCAGTTATCCTCTATCACCCATAAATCATTCTCTTCAGCTATCTGCATTACATCATCAATGTTGAATGGATTTCCCAGCGTATGCGCTAAAAATATACAACGTGTAGCAGGTGTAATTGCTCTACGAAGCATTTCAATGTCAATATTATAAGTGGGAATCTTGACATCCACGAAAACCGGGATCAATCCATATTGAATGATTGGGGTCACAGACGAAGGAAAACCCGCTGCTACCGAAATCACTTCATCTCCGGCTTTTAACCTTTTATCTCCGAGCTTTTCAGAAGTAAGTGCAGCAAAAGCTAACAGGTTGGCCGAGGAGCCTGAATTAGTAAGCAAAACATGCTCGACTCCAAGAAATTCAGCTATCTTTTCAGCAAAAGATTCTGAAAAGCGCCCTTCAGTTAGCCAAAAATCAAGAGAAGCTTGAACAGCACTAATTATCTCGTTTTCATCAAATACCCTGCCAGCGTAGTTCACTCGAGACTTACCTGGGATAAATTTTGGTTGATCAAAGCGGGCATGGTAATATTCCACAACTTTTAATATTATCTCCTGTCTCAATGTATTATGATCCGTCATAATGTGGGGATTATTAATCTATTTCTTTGATAATCCGAAGTAATCATTTATCTGTTTAAGTGTTAGTTCTCTAAGATCGCTCTTATTAAACCAGGCGCGGTACCACTCAACAGTTGATAGTAATGCTTTGCTAAGATCCCATGAAGGGGACCAGCTTAATCTTACTTTTGCTTTCGAGCAATCGAGCTTCAGGTAGTTAGCCTCATGGAGTTGTGGTTCTTTAGTGATTTCGTAGGAAAAGTCCTCACCCCATAGATGGGCAAATTTTGATACAATCCATTTTACGTTTTTTGTATCTCCATCATCAGGACCAAAATTCCATGCTTCAGAATATTTCGGACCATCAATATAAAGTCTTTCTGCAAGCATCAGGTAACCATTAAGAGATTCGAGAACATGCTGCCAGGGACGGACTGAGTAAGGAGAACGTATCTTCACTTTTCTACCCTTAGCGATTGACCGTATAAAGTCAGGTATTAGCCTGTCTTCAGCCCAATCACCCCCACCAATGACGTTGCCCGCTCTGGCAGAACCAATAGCAACACCATGCTGAGAAAAATCACTTGCATTAAAGAAAGAGTCTCTATATGCGGCGGTTATTAGCTCGGAACACCCCTTGCTGTTAGAGTAAGGATCATAACCCCCTAATGGTTCATTCTCCCGATAACCCCATATCCATTCTCTGTTCTCATAGCATTTGTCAGTAGTTACATTCACTAGTGCCTTAATCCCCTGTGTATGCCTAACAGCCTCCAGGAGGTTTACTGTTCCCATTACATTTATCTGGTAGGTTTCGACAGGATTAAGATAAGATTCTCTTACAAGGGGCTGTGCTGCCATATGAATAATTATCTCAGGCTTGCATATACGAACAAAGCTTGAAAACTCTTCATAATTTCTGACATCACCAATGTGTGAGGTAACCAATTCTTTGACCCGAGTTTCTTCAAACATACTCGGTTCTGTCGGTGGTTCAAGTGCAAAACCGTAAACTTCACATCCCAAATTGTGAAGAAGGAGACTCAGCCATGTGCCCTTAAACCCAGTGTGCCCTGTTACCAGAACTCTCTTACCTTTCCAAAACTCTTTGTTTATTGTCATATTACCATATTTTCCAATCGGCCTTACCGGTATTCCAAAAATTGTTAAGTTCTATTCTGTCGCGCTGAGTATCCATCGGCCTCCAAAAACCAGTATGCTTGAAAGCTTTTAGCTCATCCTTTTTGGCCAGATTTTCAAGAGGAGCCCGCTCCCAAATTGTATTATCGCCTTCAGTGATGTAATCAAATATACCTGGTTCAAGGACAAAAAAACCTCCATTGATCCAGGCCCCTTCAGGTTTAGGCTTTTCCATAAATGATATTACAGAATTATCATTCGATAAATGAAGAGCACCAAACCTACCTGAAGGTTGTACAGCAGTCACAGTGGCTAATTTTTTATTTCTTACATGAAACTCATTTAAAGCCCTAATATCAATATTTCCTACTCCGTCACCATAAGTGAGCATAAAAGTCTGTTCCCCTATATATTCATGTACCCTTTTTATGCGTCCTCCAGTCATTGTATCTAATCCTGTATCAACCATAGTTATCTTCCATGGCTCTGCCATTGATCTATGAATTTCAACATTATTCTTACCGAGATCTACAGTTATATCTGCCTGATGAATAAAGTAGTTTGTGAAATATTCCTTAATCATATAGCCTTTATAACCGCAGCATATTATGAATTCATTAAAACCATAGGCTGAGAATATTTTCATAATATGCCAAAGAATTGGTTTTCCACCGATCTCCACCATAGGTTTGGGCTTCAGGTCAGTTTCTTCGCTTAGTCTTGTTCCAAGACCACCGGCAAGGATTACTACTTTCATATGCGCTGTTTTTCAGTGAGAGATGAAGCCACTAAGCCTTAATCGGCTTTGGGTTTATTAAGCATTAAAAATTGAATTGAATTTTGCGGATTATATGTCTGAATTGAACATATACCTTGAAGTACGATCTTACTTGGACCGGTTTTTTTGTATATGGAAGTGTAGCCTAAGCATTCAAGGTTTAATGTTCTTAACAAAAGAAAAGGGGAAATAAAAAAGAAAGAGAGTAGTTACGCCGCCTTCAGCATCTAACAAGAGGCATAAACTGCTTGATTTAAACGCTTTGAGAATGCAAGACTATGTCAAGCGTGCAAGTTCAGAAAACTTGACTTACATTATAGTTTAATTTAACTTTAGGGTTGTGAAAGTTGAACTCATTTATTTATGTCATGAAATCAAAGTTCTTTACACTTGACTGGAAGGATCTCTCAAGGGGTCTTCTTATTGCTTTTCTAACTGCTGTCCTTACCGGTGTGATCAATATTCTTGATGCAGGGGCTGTCTTCACATGGGTTACCATGAAGCCTGTTCTTATCGCCGGGATCTCAGCCGCTCTTTCTTACCTTCTTAAATGTTTGGCGACAAATTCTCAGGACCAGATGTTCAAGAGAGAGCCATCATTCGCCTAAAGTCCAAAATTGCCGGTGTCAATCCACTTCATGTCTATCAGTGACCAGAAGTCGAGTGCAAGGCCGTTGAGGACGTAGTCATAGGGCAGCCAGCCGTAGCCGTTGTCGCCCCAGTTCTTTCCCCAGGAGTTGCGGATGAGGAGGGCTCCTCTGGTTGAGGTGTTGCATTTCAGATTAGCGACTTTATGTTCGTCATCATATCCGACAGCCATGACTGCGTGACCCCATTGTGCTTTCTCGCCCTTGCACGGATAGGGTATATCGCCAGGGGCTGCTGATTCTTCAAATGACTCGAACCCCCAGAAGCCGAACATGGAGGGTATCCCGGCCGTCAGGTAGCTTTTTACTGAGGCCAGTACATCTGCAGTCTTAATCTCAGAGCCCTGGGGGTCATGACAGAAATATTTTACTGTCGAGTAGTTTTCAGCCAGCGCATAGACAAACCCGGACGGCTCTTTGTCAAAGTCCTTTACTTTATAGGGCCAGTACTTTTCATCCGGTACTCCGCAGAGAACCAGGGCACCCATAGCCTCGCGCAGCCAGGCACCGGTGTCGCCCGAGACCTGC
>JAFGOZ010000437.1 GCA_016926235.1 Bacteroidales bacterium
ATTCTGTCCATCGCGCACCATTTTCAAATTGAAAGGATCCAACATCCGGATTCCATCTACAGTGAAGGTATAGGAATAAAAATCGGGTAACAGATTGTACACGGTATATTCCCATACTCCTTCTTTACCTTCCTTCATTTCAACAGGTGCAGGTACCATAAAAGTGCCGAAATTGGTCTTTTGAGGTTTTGCTGGAAGGAAATCACCATTCAGTTCAACTTTAATGGCTTTTGGAGCGCGAAACCGGAACGTTATCGAATCTCCGCTCATTTCCGGGGATTTCAGAGGAGAAGGGCCAAACTGGGCGTTTAATCCGGCACAGACATAGACTATGAAACCGAATAGAAAAGTTTTTTTCATGTTTTATGTTTTATGGTTAATATTAGCAGGGATCATCATAGCGAAATGAAATGTATATGATGATGACACGTAGAAATAATAACCGGGTGACAGAAAGTCCTGAAAATAGTATGAAATATACCAAATGGGTTTTTTTATCGACTTTCACCACAAAGGTGTAACCCCCGGAAATAATTGCGTAAAGTCAAACCTTTTTCAGAACATCGAATATCTTTACTGATTATCTATGGAAACAATTTTATCCCGGGAAAACGAGGCTGTTCTAATATTTCATGATTCCATTTCATAAACCCCGAAGGGGTGATATTATTATAATCCGCAATATGACCCATTTGAACCCTATAACCCCGAAGGAGTGAAATTATTATAACATTAACATTGTGCCATCATTATGCTCCCAAACTCCGAAGGGGGTGATATTATTCCAATATTTTATCCAAGTAATACGCCTAATATTCCTTCCTTAGTGGATTTCTGCATGTATTTTCTTAAATATTTCATCTTTATCTGCTTGTGAAGGTGGACTTTCTTTTCTCTTTACCTTGGATATAAACTCGAAAGTTTTTTTATTTTTTTCACTTTCTTCCAACCATGTATTTAACAGCAAATGCTGTTCTTCTGTACCTGTACGGTTTAGAATTGAGGTAATAGATTCCCAAATTTTTGTTTCCCTATCTGTCATACTTACTGTTCTTAAATATAAAGTCCGTGAATTTTTTAAAAACATCTAATACATCTAAAAAGAAATTGTATTTTTTAGGTTTCTTTTTTGAATTTGGTGTTCAACTTACTAATAGTAGAAAATTTAGAAATTTGCCCAACGCTTCTCCCAGTTTTTTTAACGCTATTACCATTTGTCCATTAACAGTCGATTCCGAAAGTGACAGGATGTCTGCTATTTCTTTATATGTAAACCCTTCATCTCTCGACATCAGAAAAATTAGCTTACATCTTTCAGGTAATTCCCTGACGGATTTATTTATGTATTCTTCGAGCTCTTTATAAACCAATTTATGTTCCGGAGTGTCCGCTTCTTCGATAATTTCGAAGGAAAATTCAGATATATATGCAGGTGTTAATTTATATTTATTTAAATAATCGACTGATTTATTTCTAGTTATAATAAAAAGATAAGACTCAAAACTATTAATCGCAGGTAATTTTGATCGATTGTTCCAGATTGTAATAAATACATCGGATACAACTTCTTTCCTTGATTCATTTGAATGAATAAAACACCCTGTAAAACTGTAAACCTTAGCAAAATATATATTATAAAGCTTGGAAAAGGATATTTCATCCCCTTCCGATACTTTCAATAGCAGACTCTTTATAGTATCAGAGCCTTTCATTTTAATTTTGTACTTTCAATACAAACCTACTTTTTGGTATTTGATGAAAAAATTATGCTTATAAACTTGGAATCATTAAAAAAGTAAAATCGTAATCCTGATATTTTAATTGGTATTCAAGTCGTGGTAAAGCTCCCCAGCTGTTTACACAACCAACGCCCATCTGTTCTTTGTCAATACAAACATGGGTTAAGTTTTCTTCAAATAATTCGGCTGAATGACGTTGATTTTTAAAGTCGCCATCATCCAATGATTCAATTGAAAAATGCAATGCAGATGCGGAAAAAGGTTTTTCAGCTATTCACATCAGGCCTTTTCCAGCCATATTCATCTGTTTCCACCAACGAACATCAGTTTTGTTACCTGTTTCCTGAGGTCGTACATATGGATAAAATTGATCCCTGACATTTTGTGTATAAATACCCAGGAATTGTGAATTATTTCGGTCAATATAGTTCTCCACCGGACCCCGTCCGTAATATTCGATTTGATTAAATGACTTTGGCATTTGCATCTTCATGCCAAAACGAAATATGTTTGGTACTTTAGCCCCTTTATCAGCCAGCAGCTTTTGAGTTACTCTTATTACCCCATTATTGTTAATCAAATAAGTAAGATAAAGTTTACCCATTGTTTCTTTGATTTCATATTCTGCCTTTACTTCAACGAGTCCATTTATTAACTGATAATTAAAGCCTATTAAGGCTATTGTTGGATTTCGCCATATCTTATATTGCAATTGTAAGCCTGCCCCCATATCATTATCAGTAGGTGCTCGCCAAAAATTTGGAGTTAGAGGGCATCCGGGCGCAAAAAAATCTTCATTCCCAACATGGTACTTTTCTATATATCCCGTTTTCTTATTAAAATCAATCTGAAAGTCATAACCGTTTACTATTAAATATTTTGAGTTTTCGCTATCTATCTTGGGAGTTGCTCTATTTATACAATCCTTTTCATTAGAAAAATCAATTAATTGGAGTGTGTTAATATTAACAGGCAACTGATTGGAAGCCACCACAAATCCAGCAGCTAATAAGGGCTCAGATTTTTTAAGTTTAAACATAATGTTGAGTAGTAATTCCTTGTCTTTGGGGTATACATCGATTGTATAAGGTATTTTAAACACGGCTTTCTGCCGGGCTGCCACATTTAATTCGTTAATCACACCTGATTCCATGCTCAAGCCATCTGCCAATAAATTCCACTCCAGGTAATAATTTTCAAGATTTTTAAAGAAATTCTCATTGAATATTGAAATGATTCCATTAGTTAAATCCACTGGAGTAACCCAAATGGATTGGTGAATATAGCCTACTTCGAAAGCATGTGGGTTATATATTCTATCCGGGCTGACTAAGCCATTATTACAAAAATTCTGATCATCCTTGCTGTCATACTTGTTGAAGTCTCCCGCATATCCAGGTATATCCATTCCATTATCTGTTTTGAAATGTGGTGACTGATCAACAAAATCCCAGATAAATCCGCCTTGATATTGGGGATATTTCCTAACAAGGTCCCAATATTCTTTAAAGCCGCCTCCGGAATTTCCCATAGTATGGGCATATTCACACTGTATAAGTGGTTTCACGGGATTGTTTTGTAAATATCTTTCACAACCATCGTAGCCCAAATACATGGGACAAAAAATATCTGTTGACTTACCTTTTTCAGCTCGCTCATATTGAACCGGTCGGCTTGGGTCTTCTTTCTTAATCCAATCATAACAAGCGTCAAAGTTGATGCCCATTCCGGCTTCATTGCCTAGCGACCAAATGATGATTGACGGGTGGTTCCAATTACGCTGCACATTTCTTTGGTTTCGTTGCATATGAGCTAATGCAAACTCAGGATTTTTTGCAAGTGTATTCTTTGCATAGCCCATTCCATGAGATTCAATATTGGCTTCAGCAACCACATACAATCCATATTCATCACATAGGTCATACCAGTAATTATCAAAAGGATAATGACTGGTACGCACCGCATTAATATTCAATTCTTTCATTATTTTTATATCTTGGAGCATACGTTCATGTGAGACAACGTAACCAGTATTAGGATCCATTTCGTGACGATTAACACCCTTAATCAAAATTGCTTTCCCGTTTAGTAAAAGCTGGGCATCTTTAATTTCCACTTTGCGAAACCCCACTTTTTGTGGGATGACTTCAACAACCTTTCCTGATTTATCTATTAATGTAGTATACAGGGTATATAATTCCGGCGTTTCACTTGACCATTTTTGTGGATTTTGAATTGATATTAGAGTTTCCCCCGAACCCTTTTGTTCTGCCCTGGCAATTACCTTTTCATTTTTCACCAACTCAAAAAGCAACATTGAAGCGGATGCTGGCTTTGATAATATAACGTTAATTTCAAGCTGTCCATCCTTGTAATCATTTACCAAATCGGGAGTAATCTTAATATTTTCTATTCGTTCCTTATTTCGGGCATACAAATAACAATCGCGAGCTACACCAGAATAACGCATGAAATCCTGGTCCTCAAGATAGGTTCCGTCACACCATCGAAATACCTGAAAAGCTATAAGGTTCTTCCCCTTTATAAGATATTTTGTAATATTAAATTCTGCTTCTAATTTGCTATCCTCACTATATCCCACATATTTCCCATTTACCCATAAATACATATTAGATGTAACGGAACCAAAATGGGCAAAAACCTCTTTTCCTTCCCATTGCAAAGGGATTTCAAATATTCGCCTGTAAGAACCAACATGATTATTCATTATGGGTACATTTGGTGGAGCAACGCTTGCCTGTCCTTTCCATGGGTAACCATAATTTACATAAACCGGATCACCGTAGCCATTCAGCTCCCAAATAGCTGGTACATTCATCAAATTCCAGCCCGCATCATCGAAATCAGTTTTAAAGAAATTCAATGGCCTATGGTCAGCATCTTTCACCCAAAAGAATTTCCATTTACCATTCATCGTAAGGAAATTACCCGATTTCTGTTTAATTCCCTTTTGAGCAATCTCCACTGATTCATAAGCAAAATAATGCGCATGCATTGGAGCCCTATTTACCTCATTCTTTGTAGAATTGCACCATTCATTTCCTTGAGAAGGGCTTAATTGGCAAAGAAACCCCAGACCAATAATCAACACAACACACTTCATCATCTTTTAAATAGTTTCTAATAATTAGTTATCTCTTATTATTCAATCTATTAACTCAAATTTTATTTTTTGATCGTTTACTATCAGGTAGAAATCCCCGCTCTCCAAATGACGAACACCATCGGCATCGGGGAAACTCAAATCTTGCATTGGATCAATCTCGAAGCGAAACACGCTTTTATCATCCTTTTTTACTTCTCTCTTTTCAAAGTATTTGAGTTCCTTGAGTGGCCTTGTAATTGAGGCAGCCGGATCATTGATATACCAGAAAACAGTTTCCATTCCATCCATAATGCCTGTATTACTTACTTCAACCTCAGCTATTAACTTTTCGCTTTTCCTGATCTTTGCAGATGAAAGTTTAACCTGTCCATAGGAGAAAGTTGTGTAACTCAGTCCATGTCCAAACCAGTATAATGGCTTTGTAGAAATATCCTGATACTTACCTTGATTAGGTCGGGCGCTTTGGCGCATATTATAATAAATAGGTATTTGACCAGTTGTTAATGGAAATGTAATGGCAAGCTTTCCTGAAGGATTTATTCTGCCGGATAATATGCCTGAAAATACAGAGCCACCAGCGATACCAGGTTGCCAGATTTCCAGAATAGCATCGGCGAGTGGCTCCAATCTTATCAATTCAAGTGGTCGGCCGTTCGAAAGAACAAGGATTATTGGTTTCCCGGTTATTTTTAAAGCCTGCACTAATTTCTCCTGGATAGCGGGTAAGGCAATTGATGACCGCGATGCATTCTCACCTGACCAAAATTTCTTCTCACCTAAACAAACTACAACTATTTCCGATTTTTGAGCCATCTCAATAGCTTCGGCAAACCCGGATTCATCATTACCATCAAAATCGCACCCTTTGGCATAATTTAAAATCACTGTTTTTTTAAATTCATTTTCCAATCCTTCAAAAAGGGTCTCTGCATCTGCTTCCTTACTCAGAGTTGCCCAGGCGCCAATCAGATTTGCCCGGTTTTTAGCCATGGGGCCAATTACCGCGATCTGTTTAGTTGATGGTGAAACGGGCAAAATATTATTGTTGTTTTTCAATAAAACCATGGATTCAGCAGCCAGCTGTTGCGCTATGGCCCTACTTTCAGGTTGAAGATACCTGGAAAACTCGTCAATCACAGGAGTATACGGGTTATCAAATAAACCCAACCTGAATTTCACTTTAAGAATGCGACTAACAGCATCATCAATTTTATCCATAGATATTTTCTTTTCAGAAAGTAGTTCTGGTAGATATTCAAAATAAATATTGTCTTTCATATCCATTTCTACTCCAGCCATGAAAGATTTATACCCGGCTTCTTTACGGTCTTTTGCGAAGCCCTGGGCCACTAATTGATCAATTGCATCCCAGTCTGATACTACAAACCCATCATGCCCCCATCTTTTCTTGAGCACTTCTGTTAAAGTATAATAATTTGCAGTTGCCGGAATTCCACTTATGTCATTAAATGCACTCATAACTGTTGCTGCACCCGCTTTAATACAAGCTTCATAAGGAACTAAATATGTTTCCCAAAGTAATTGCATGGAAATATCTGAATAATGATAATCCCGACCACCCTCAGATTCTCCATAACCAACATAGTGTTTTAAACAGGCTGCAATTGAATACGGATCACTTAAACTTTTCCCTTGATATCCTTTAACAGTAGCCACTCCAAAAACAGCATTTGTATAAGGATCTTCTCCATATCCTTCTGCAACACGCCCCCAACGTCCATCTCTTGCAATATCAATCATAGGCGAAAATGTCCAGTCAATCCCTGATAATTTTGATTCTTTTGCAGCAACTGCGCAGGCTTTGCATACAAGATCCGGATTCCACGAACATGCCTGTGCCAGAGAAATAGGGTAAACAGTCCGTAGTCCATGAATTACATCAAATCCAAAAAGAATTGGGATTCCTAAACGTGATTTTTCAATCGTGTTTTTCTGAATTTGATTTCTTACTACAGGATCTGTATTTTGGTAAATTATTGAACCAATACCAGTTGGGATATTAGTTACAACCTGACCTATATTATTCGAATTTATATTCAGACCAGTGACGGTTTGGTTTAATTGAAGTATTTTCTCATCAAGAGTCATTCTCGATAGTATATCCTTTACACGATCATCTATATTAGCAGTAGAATCTTTATAGATAACTTGCTGGCCTGTGACAGAAAAGGATATTAAAATTTTAAAAACCAGAAACAACAGTTTTATTTTCGTTTTCATGTTTATTTTTCTTAGTTCATTTCATAAGCGTTGTGAGTTCAGAAAAGCACCGATTTCAATTATCTTATATTTGAAATCCATTTTCTCCTGGTTTGAGTTGGTAACTTTTATCCTTCCAAATAAATACACCTGTAATTCCTTCAGGTAATCGGATATTGATATCCCATTGCTTATTTTTCAATTCATAATTAACAGCGATCTTGCCATTTGGATGGGGCATTTCACCTCCTATTGATTTTATTTCACCAAGATGAGGCTCGATTTTAACTTTAGAAAAACCAGGAGCATCACTGTCAATACCAAGGATGGTTCGGAAGAATTCGATGTTTGGACTCGCCCCCCAGGCATGACAGTCGGACCGGGTGCTTTTTACATTTGAATCTTCCCCCCAGGTGGTCATACCCAATTCGATATTCTCGCGCCAAATATCCAGCCAACTCAGGTAACCGTCTCCCAGACCGGCCTTTACTAAAGCCTGATGCATATAGTATTTGAAATATATAGAAGCCTGCGTTAAAGTGCTATCAGAAAGCAATAGGGTGCCTAAATCTTCTGCTTCTTTTCCATAAATTATACCAGCCAGAATAGCCAGAGCATTGGTTTGTTGAGAAAACTTATCTTTTTCAGGTGTATCAGCAACTAATTTTTTTGATTCATCCCAATACTTTTGCTTAATTGTATTCGTCAATTGTTTCGCAATATTTTCATATAACAATGAAAACTCTTTCCTTCCAATATTCTTTTCTATCTCATTAGCAGCTTGTAATCCTAATAAAAACTGAAGGTCAAGTAAGGCTGAACTTTCATCTTTGCCACATGGAGCTATTCCATTCTTCCATCCCTCTGCCCAGTCACTGAAATTCCACCCGGGTATTTTTTTCAACGAGCCATCATCACTTTGTAATCCAATAAAATAATTTAATATTTGTCGTGAACCGGTTAGTTTTCCTTTGATGAATTCCTGATCTGACCCATACATCAAATAATCACGAAGCATCCCGATATAGTACAAAGAAAATGGTGGAATTATTTGTTTTTCAGAACCGGTTGGATATCTGCTTAAAGTATAGCCATCCTGCTGTCTTGAATAATCAAACAAATTTAACGCATTTTTAATTAACCGATCGTCACCACTATTGTACAGCGATACCATTGCCTGAATTCTGGTATCGCCTATGTATTGCAATTGCTCATAATATGGGCAATCAAAGTAAGTGTCGAATGCACAGAGTCTGGCTGTACGCCAGCCAATTTCATAAATTTCTTGAATTTCTTTAATATTGGTTTTGAGTAATGCGTTAAGTTGAAATGGATATGCCGTAAAAGTCCCGTAAAGATCATCAATACTTAAAGGAGAATTTCTTGTTTCAATTTCCAATTTTATGTACCTGAATGTTCGGTATGCAAGCGAAGTAAAATTTTGCTGACTTGTACCATCTGAAACAATAACATCATTTCTCCCGGCTATTATTTTTCCTTCTACAACATTACGGTTATTTTTGTCTTTTCCTTCGTATAAAGCTTCACTATAGGAGATTTTTATAACACTGTTTTCTCCCCCACTAAAAACTACCGTAGGAAATGCATTGGTGAGAAAGCCCTGGTCGAGTAAAAGAGAAGCTTTTGTATTTGAGGGTACTTCTATTTTCGCTTTTTCTGAAGGAAAATTGGATGGAACTGTAAGACCTTCAGCCAGTCTAACTTTCGATAGTCTCTGATAGGTAAGCTCCATTGGTGGTAAAAGTGAAGGTGTTAAATTCCACGATTTCTCTGATGGCACTCCTCCCCATACAACTCTACCCGGCTCAAAAGCAATTTCTGCGTGCTTCCATTGGTTGTCATTAAATGATAGCTTTTCCCAATCTTTAATATGCTTTTGCATTTCAATATTTTCACCAGGACCCGCTACATAATACCATGTGATTTTTGTCCCTTTTACTCCATAGGGACTAACAGGTAAGGGGCTATAGCTGGTATCCTGTATACATTTCCAGGTTTTGTTGGTATTAAGAATCCCAGCATCTTTATTGGCTCCTTTTATAATTAAGCCTGATTTTAAGGAAATCTGAAACTCAGGTTTGAATTTTCCCTCATTCCAAACCTTTACAGCTACTATATTCTTTCCAACCTTCAGGTAAGGTACTAAGTTTACTTTTTCAAAGTTCCAATGTTCAATATCTGATTTTGAAGGCCCAATTGACACCAGTTTTTCATTAACATAGAGTTTATATCTATTGTCAGCTGAAATATATATGGTAAAGTTTTCGGGTACACTTTTTAATTCCATTTGTTTTCGGAAAATATATATGCCATATGCGGTCGGGTCTGTCCCTGGAACTTGAATCCAGGATGATGTCCATTTAATTGTAGCGTCGTCAGGAGCAATATTCTGACCTTTAGTTATGCTCATTATTGAAATAAGCATAATTGCAATAAAAGTCTTCTGAAAATTCATATCATTGGTCTCCTACTTTTTCTTATTTTTTAAGCGGTCTTTACTTGACTTTTCTTGCCCATCTACAGATGTATCTTTAGCCGTTTATTTTTTTTGAGGAATTAGAGCATTAAGAACTGGTTCATTCCATTTGCCGGATTCTTCATCAAATACTCGAAATACTTCTCTAAATCCCCATATATGAAAGCTAAAGCCATTTTTTTCGGCTACTTCTCTTATAAAACTGATATACCTGGCACGGGAAACAGTATCTGCGTATTCAACTACCCCGAATTCTCCAATATTAATTGGGCGGG
Source organism: Bacteroidales bacterium (assembly GCA_016926235.1). The sequence goes on from JAFGOZ010000437.1 coordinate 9,859, forward strand.
AATGAATTTTGCTCCATTTTGCGCAATAAGCCAGGTCACTTTCAATTAATGCCTTATCTTTCGGGGTGCCTTCCCATATCGCTCCTTTGCTGTCAGCCGCACTAGCATAAGCTAATCCTTGGTGAGTGAATTGATGGGGCAAGTAATAGTGTACTTGTACTATCAGGTTCCAATCATCCTTAGGCAAGTCCAGAAGTCCAATTGTCCATGATTGTCCAAGGTTTGGAGTACCAATCAAAACCGTCCGGTCGGGATTTGTTTTCCGTACTATTTTTAGTGCTTTTGCAATCAGCTCATTCCATAAATCTGCACCCATTTCAGGATTAGGTTCGTTTAATAAATCAAAAAAGACCTCTGGAGGATAGTTTTTGTAATGTTCCCCTATCTGTTCCCAAAATGAATAAAAACGCTTTATGTTATCATCGAAACTGATTTCGTCATCACGCCCCATATTGATATAAGGGTAATAATGAATATCAATGGATACGGCTAAATCATTTTCCAAACATTGTTTTACAATATTGTCTACTTTATTGAAAAAGGAAGGCTCGATAATACAAGGGGGTGTTTTTGAAGCATGGACAGACCACGTAACTGGGAGACGGACACTATTAAATCCAGCCTTTGCAATCATTTTAATATATTCCGGCTTTAATGGTTGATCGGGTGTTGGGTACAAGTGTAGTTCTCCTGAATTATTATCAAGAAGACCATTTAAATTCAATCCTCTACCAAGGCGTCTGTTTCGTTCAAAAACCAATTTAACATCTTCCGGGGAAGCTGTAGTTAGAGACTTCTGTTCAATGATTTTCTTATCACGGTTTAATTTCAAATACAAAGCATCCGGCCTTTTTGGATTTTTATCAATATTTGCAGGGCGTTGCGTTTGTCCAGGTGCTCCAAAAAGCCCATAAAATTCCATTTCACCGGCATCTGAAATATTAATAATTGCAGCACAAACCATTCCACTTGGGTCTGTGATGTCTATGGCTATTGGTTTAGCACCAAAATCAATTTTGTACTGACCAGTAAAAGATAGAGCAGAAAATGCCTCTGCATGAATAGAGATCGTTTGATTATTCCTAAAATCAACCGTTATCGGACTCCCGTCTTTCAAACCGTACCATTCCCCAATAATTGAATACGATTTATCTGATTGAGTTACACAACTAAAACTCAAAACACCTATTAATGTCAATAAAAAAAATCTAATTTCTTTCATAACTCTAATTCTATTTAAAAACGGTTATAATTTATTTTGTTGATTCGGAAATGGTAATTTGTTTTTCTGAAATCGCCATCCACCTTCTCCTAAAATTGGTTTTAAAGAAAATCCTTTTACATCTTTAATTTTATTATACCTCAAAATTCCAGTTAAAGAATCATCCACCAAATGAGTCTTTTCGGAAGATATAAAAACACAATCCATAATTTTGTAATTCATGATTCCTCCCCAGCCTTTCAATGGTTCAAGAAGTCCCACTCCCAAAATTCCTCCCCGGATTATTGAATCGACTTGAAAAGTTGATACCTCTCCGCTGGCATAACATTTTCTGATAATAGTTTCCTTTACACCAAAGGCAGTTCCAATGCCGCCATAAGTTTTACTAAACTCTCCAACGATACCACCAATTTGGGCAACATGTGCATCTTGGATGTAGATTTTACTCTGCGAGGCACAATTTTCGATTACACCATACCTCTCACTCCCAATTAATCCTCCGACATATAACTCGGTTATTGACGGACAGCCTTCTATTTTAATATCTCCAGTGGAAATAGCATTTTTTACATTGGTAGCCGAAGCTTGTAATCCACCCACAAAAAGCTTTAAAGCCTGATCTTTGTTTAGGGGCGAAACTTTCATGGAAACAGTTATGTCTATATCCGAACTACAACCAATGGTATTGGAGTACCCTTCGCCCACGATTCCCCCAACATACAATTCTCCACCTGTACCGCCAATTCCGTTAGTCTCTAGCGAAATGGCACCACTAACATGGCAGTAACTGATAGACCCTTTCCAGGCACCTGCGGCCAAACCGGTAACCGAAGAGAATATATGATTTGGATTACTATATGAAAAATTAATTTTAGTCTTTAAGTTTGAAACTGTACAATTTTCAATTTTAGCTTTATATCCACTGTCTTCTTTTAAAATAGCAACTAAAGGTGAAACATAATTTCCTGAAGAAACGATATCAATAATACAATTATCGATTTTCAAATTAACAATTTCACCATTGGCAACTGACCCAAACAGCGCTAACATTTGCCGTTCTGAATTTGTCAGATGAAGATTATAAATCGTATGACCCTGTCCATCGAATATTCCCTGAAATGCTTTCGACCACCATTCGCCTCTTGCCCATTCGTATGTATGGTCGTATTCACCAATAGGTGTCCAGTTGGTAAATCCCGACATGTCAATGTTATTATCCAAAATATACCATCCCTTGAGGTCGTTTTGAATAGCAACCAAACCAGCAATATCCTTGATATGAACCGGGCTCACCCACTTTGCAAACAAAGTCATTGATTTAGTGACTAACATTGAGCTATCGCGAGCATTGGGCATTGGAAACTCTAACATCTTTCCAAACAACCATTCTTCATGAGGTTTACATGCAGCACTTGTATACCACCCTGCAAACCGATACCCAGAGCGAGTCGGAATTGGCTTATCATCAATCTGTAGAATACCATTTTCTTCTACTGAAATCGATGCAAGTGTATCTTGATTTTCATTGTTCAGATTGAATTTAACTGTATACGAAACTGACTCTATAAAATTCAAAGGCTCTGGACTTGCGCCCCCCCTAAAAATAAGGCCAATAGAGAGTATTACTATCAGTCCCGCCTTAAAAAGAACATTCCAGAAATTCATAATTCTATTTTTTAGAATTGGCTATCACAGTTAATTTAACACTCTCGAATGCCACAGAAGAAGAACCGACCATAATTTCAAAATCCCCTGGTTCAACAACTTCTTTCATATCGATATTATAAAATTTCAGTTTATCAGGTGTTATAATGAAACTAACGGTCTTTGTTTCACCGGGATTTAAAGTAATTCTTTTAAAATCCTTTAATTCCTTAATTGGACGAGTTATAGAACTAACTTCGTCTCTTATATAGAGCTGAACTATTTCGTCACCTGTTCGCTCTCCAATATTCTTTACATCAACAGTAACGGTTACATTTTCATCTTTTGAGATGGTTGATTTGGCAATACGGAGATTGTTGTACTCATATTTGGTATAACTGAGTCCAAAACCAAAAGGGTATAAGGGAGATGCATCATCGAGGTTATATCCTTTAATGCGGGAAGACGGCTTATGGTAATAGTATGCTGGTAAATGCCCCGCTGAACGAGGAATTGAGATAGATAGCTTACCTGAGGGATTGTTATCCCCAAAAATAGTTTCCGCAACTGCATATCCAGTCTCTTGCCCAAGATACCAGCATTGAACTATAGCCGGAACGGAATTATTAAGATGCATAAATGAGATAGGAGGACCACTAAATACGAAAGCTGCCATAGGCTTGTTCAGCATTTTTAACGAATCAATCAGTTCATTTTGATCACCTAAAAGTTCCAGATTGGCTAAGTCCCCTTGGTTAAAAATAGATGTAGCTTCCCTTGAAATCTGACCATTACCCCCCAGCATCAAAATTATTATATCAGCATTCTTGGCCACTTCAACAGCATCGTGTATAAGCTTTGTATTTCTCACATATTCTGGTTTCTCAGTCGTTCTTAGAGAGGATCTACGCCAAATAAGATCGCAACCTTTTGCATAATTGATTTCGACATCCTTATATTTTTCTCTAATCGCTGATAAAGGACTTATTGTGTTTCTTGGCAATTGGGAGTAACCTCCCAAAATACACTCATCAGCATTGGGCCCGATAATCGCAATCTTTTTGTATTTCTTTCTGTCCAGAGGCAATAATTGATTGTCGTTTTTTAGTAAAACCATCGATTGGCGGGCAGCTTTTAATGCCAGTTCCCGATGCTCTTTTGATCCTACAGTTTCAGTATTATTTGTTTCAATATATGGATTTTCAAATAATCCTAACCGGAATTTGAGGTCAAGAACACGCAAAACAGCTCTATTCAGATTTTCAATTGAAGTGAGCCCTTTATCTATTGCTTCCGGAATGCCGGAATATGTAAAATCGTCAACCAATTCCAGATCTACACCGGCATTCAGGGCCAATGTACCCGCCTCAACTTTATTCCCGGCCACATGATGAACTTGATATAACTCCTGAGTAGCTGTGTAATCGGAGATGACCACTCCTTTAAAGCCCCATTCATTTCGCAATACATCGGTCAACATCCACTTATTTGCATGTGTAGGGATACCACTTATTTCATTATAATTTGGCATAACACCTAATGCCTTCCCCTCAGTGATAGCCGCTTTAAAAGGCCTGAAATTCACCTCTCTTAATTGTCTATCAGATATAAAAACAGGACCTGTATTGCCACCTCCTTCAGGCTGACCATGGGCTCCAAAATGTTTCAAAGTTGAGGCCACATGGTGTAAATCTGGGTTTTCTGAATTTCCCTGTAAAGCTTTAACAATTGATACTCCTAACCTGGACACCAAATAGGGATCTTCTCCCATTGTCTCTTCCGTGCGACCCCAACGAGGATCAAGGGCCAAATCCAACACAGGCCCCAATATGTTATGAGTACCTATTGCTCTGGCTTCTCGGGCTTCCGCTTGATAGACCTCGGTAAACAGTTCTTCGTTCCACGACGATGACATTCCTAAAGTTGTTGGAAACATGGTGCCATCTTTAACAACTAAGCCGTGCAATCCCTCTTCAAGAAAGAGAACCGGTATCCCTAAACGGGTTTCATTAATAAAAAAATGTTGAGTCTCGTTGGCCAAAACAGCGATTTCTCCGGAAGAGGGTGTTTTCTCTATCCGCAAGGCAAATGCATTTTGGCCATCACTAAGACGCAAGATTTCGCCCAAACCGTTTGAATACATTTGTTTGGCCTTTTCCTGACTGAACTTGTTTTCAGGGTAAAGAGCGGTCTTTTTTTCGAAGGGGCATCTTAATTGAGCAAGCTTTTCTTCCACTGTCATTTGTGACAGAAGATTTTGTGCCCTTGCGTCGATTGGCCTCCGGTAATCTTCATAGATATCCAGTTTACCATTTCTGTTGAAATCACGAAACCGAAGATTTCCAACGGAAATAAATTTTTCTGTTGTATCCTGCTGGGCAATTGCCGTTGAAAGAATAGTGACAGAAATAATGATGTTGAATAAAATAATTTTAACAAACATAATATTGCGTTTTTAAATGAATCAGAATTTTGAAAATTTTTCCTGCCTGATTACAACAGGACCTATCAATCCTGCAGACATAATTTGGCTATTTTTGCCTCTAAATTGTTTATATTTTATATCTCCATTATTCGCTTTGCCAATAAAGCCGTTTAACTGGCCAGGTGTTAAATGAACAGTTATTTCATTGGTTCCCTGTTTAAGAAAAGAAGTAATGTCGAGTAAATAGGGAGCATAAATTCTTTTACCAACAAGCTGACCATTTAAATGTACTTCGGCCGTATAACATACTTTTCCTAAATCAAGAAAAAAATGTTTATCCTTAACACTTTGCTGCCATTGAAAAGTGGCAGTATAAACAGCTTCTGAAGATGAAAACTTTAACTGTTGATTATTCTTCCAATCAAAAAGTGCAGTATCTTTTATTTCCACACTATCTGTTTTAAGGTTCCAATTGTTTACAGCAAGTATTGTTTTAGTTGTATCAATTGAAATGGATGGAGTAACGAAACGATCATCGGCCTTATTATTTTTTGTAACAGCATATAGTATGATGGAACCATAAGGTGGCAATTGATAGGTAATTGTTAGTCCTTCATTTTTAGTTACAATTCCATTATCTGGATTAAGCCAATAACTGCTCTTATACCTTTTATTCAACACAAGCGTATATGTTTGCCAGTGATTGCTCTTGTTCCAGATAAATCGAACACGACTGCCATCACCCATTTCGCGCTCAACCTGCCTTGTAAAATGATAAGGCTGCTGAAATGCAAGCGGCTGATGCAATTGTCTGATCCAATCAAGCAAAGCTTTTTCCTGATTGAGATAACAACTGTTTTTAGTTTTTAAAGCCGCCGAAATAGATTGCGCTGTTTTTGCATCGTTTTCTTTCCAGTTAAGATAAGAGGGTTGCTTATTTGGTAAGGCATCAGTAATCAATAAACGCATGCCTTTATCCGCAAGCAGTTTAATTTGTTGTGCTGTTTTCAATTGAATAATGGAATCATTTGCCAGTATCAAAGCCTGAAACTGATTTCCCCTTATAGTTAACTGTCCATCTTTTCCTATTGTCGCCTCTTGAATTGATGCATCATTTACCCAATTCCAGGTAATGCCATTTGCTTCTAATTGATTAATGAATAGATACACTTTCTCGGCCCATGCTTCCTTAGGAGTTTTGTTTTCACCGGTTGAGGCAGAATATGCTTTTAACTCATCAAGAGAACCCTCTGTAAATATCTCTTCAGGATTAACAGGCATACCTTCTACATTCAAAAAAGGAAAGTAAATCAATACATCGGTATGCGGCTTACCCGAACGTAAAGCATATTGAACTCTGCACACATATTCATTCACCCTCTTCTGGTCTTTCCAGAAAATATTGCCTTCACCCAGATTAGAAGAAAAATTAATCATGGTAAGAAAAGGAGACGAAAATGGATACCAACCTTCCGGACCAAGTTTTTCCTGCAAGTAGCGATAAGGAATGCCATGATAAATTACCTGATTCACTCCCGCAGCAAACAGCTTATCTACAGCCAGTTTAATTTTCTGTGGCGTAGTGGTATAGGCCTGATTACCAAATACAACTGATTCGGCAGATATAATCGGGCGGTTGTAGAGATGGCCTCCCGAGGTCATAATCTTTATATTTGCTTCAGATCCCAGCATGCTTTCTGTTTCGGGTATAGAAGCCAAACCTGCCATGCCAATCATATCCATATTCAATCCATAGCCTTGTGTGCGATGCAATAAATCTCGGCTTTCCAAATAGTTTTTACTGGCTTTGAAAAAGTGCTCTCCTAACAATTCGCCAAGAGTTATATCATAATCATATCGCAAGCGCCAATCTTGATCAGTAAAAGAAAAGTCCGGCTCTGCATTTGGACGCATGTAAGCAACAAAATTGTAGCCCTTCTGCATATTTGCAGGCAAATATGGAGTAATATCGTAACCTCTTTGCTGCTTGAAATAGGAAAGAAAATCCAGTGAATAATGTCTGTTCGCCTTGAACTCATAACTGTCGTTAAATACAGCACGAAAGGGATTGCCATAATAGGGCTGCAATCCTGTGCGCTCACCAAACAAATGATTATACAATTTCAGTACTGCGATGGAATCAAAATGATTCACAACAGGCCCTTGTTTGGGAGAGGCAGCTATATTAGTTTGTTCGCCACTTGGAATTGCCCAAAATGCAATAACGCTCCATTGCCCTTCGGGAAACGTATAAATAAGAGTATCGTTTTTCACAAATGATGTTAATACACTTGTAGTAGAGGCATCTAATTTCGTGTTTGTTGAAGTAGTAGTATTCCCGGTTTTAACTTCCTGTATTCTTGATGCAACAACCGCCTGTAAACGGGAAGGAACCGTTGAATTATTTTTAACCCGAGGTAACGGAATCGTAATTTTTTTTCCACCACTCACGGTAACCACACTGAACTCTAACGAAAGAAAGCCATCCTCCGGGTTTAAAAAGGGGCCACCGGGCGGCCAGCCGCTTCCATCCGTTACATCAACTATCAGGTTGCGCTTGCGGGCTTCTTCCATCACCGTTCTCAGGTTGTCATAGTATTCCGGGGTATCCCAGTTTGTTACTCTTTGTCGCACATCACCTCTCATGGGTATTGCCAGGTTCATGGGCTGCACTTCCACACCTGCAAATCCATTATCTGCAAACAAATTAATTTCTCGTTTCAATTCTTCTTTGGTTACATCATTGCCTGGCCACCACCACCGTGCCATTGGAGCATATGATTGCGGAGGCTTCTGAAAATTAGAAAGGTTGAAATCAAAGGGTGTAAACCAGATAGATGTCTTGTTTTTTGCTGTTTGTGCCAACAAATTTGTTTGTGCTATACCGATGACCGATGTGAAGAGAAAGATTACTATTTGAATTTTTTTCATATATCGTTATAATTTACAATTGAGTTCTTCGCTGATTGATTTAAAATGAATTTATTTAAATCCTAGTAATTAATCACTTAAGAAATAATTTACGAATACTTAATTCTTTATACTAATGACTTTTTTTCCTTTTGTAATGCCATTTTCATTTAAAGCATCAATGGTAAAATAATAAGCTTGCTGACGATTCAAACTGTGAATAGTAACAGAATCTGTATTTAACACTTGATAGTTTAAATACAATTTATCTGGCTGTATTCCATAACGAATATTATAGCCAATAGCATCCTTCTTTTTCTTCCATGAAAGTGTTACGTTTCGACCATCAGTAATGTCCCTAATTACACTGAAGGATGAAACTACTTGGGGAAGTTTTCCACTTCCTATGCCAAATACTCGGAGATCAGATATCGAAAAATTGCCGCCGGGGACATGTTCGTTGGTCAACTTTATGTAACGAGCAGAAACTGGAACCTCAAATTCAATGTAATCGTGAGGAACATCAGTTCTGTTTGTCCGCTTATCCGCTAAGGTGTTCCAAGTCTTTTTATCGACTGAGTATTCTAACATATAAGCATAGTAAACACTATCATGCCGACCCTTAATTTTTGCGTCGACATCAGCAAAGTTGATTTGTATGGCACCAATTTTATGCTGATGTCCCAAATCAACCGTTATCCATTCCCCCTTAGCTCCTGTTTCTGCACTCCACCAGGTGCGCACATTCTCATCTGTTGCCTTTTCTTTCCCATAATCTTTAAAAATGGATGAAACTTCTACGGGCTTGTTAAACGAAAGCAACATCCAGGATGGTTGATAATCTTCAGGTCCTTTGATAGGGCTTTGAGGAATTATATGCGGAAAATCACCAAATGCCGTATAGGTGTAAAAAGCTCCCTCCTTATCAAAAAAAGCGGGAAATAACCCCAAGCGTCTTTCAAATGGACGATTTATGGAGATACTCATGGTGGCGATATGCCAAAAATTTCCATACTTGTCTTGAAAAGTGCTGCCGTGGCCTGCCCCTGCAATAAAACCTTCCGGTTTATAGGAAAATGGGTTCAAATCCGCAACTTTATAGGGACCCAACGGGGAATCGGCTATATATAAACCATCAGAGTAACTTTTATACTCAGTGCCCGGTGCTGCATACTGAAGGTAATATTTACCCTTATACTTGTTCATCCAGGGGCCTTCCATCCATGGCCGCTCAGTTGAAGTATTATAGTCTCCATTGCGTTCCCATCCATGCACATCCATATTACTATTAAAGCAGTCAACTGTTTTGCCAATAGGGTTGAGGGTTTGCAAATCTAACTCCACGGCATAAATTGGCTCTTTATTCGAGCATCCATAAAATAAATATAACCGTCCGTCATCATCAAGGAATAAATCAGGATCTGTCATTTTAATAGGAAAATCGGGATTTGCTACAGTCCATTTCCCTAAATCGGGATTAGCTGTTTTATAAATACATCTTTTCTGGCTTATTGCTGTAGATGCCAGGAAATAGATCGTATCTTTTATGACAACTGCTGTAGGTGCGTAATCTTCCCATGGCAGGTCGGTTGACGTAATGAATGACCAATTAGTAAGGTCTTTTGATGACCAATACCCACCGGACTTTGAGACAAATAAATAGTATTTGTTTTTGAATAGAACTATAGTGGGATCTGCTCCTTCACGGGCTGGACGCCCAAACAAAGCAAAGCGATAACTTAAATTTATTGGATTACAAATTGACGTTTGATTTCGCGAACTAATTTGTTGGGCATGCCCCACTAGCAAAAAGCAATGCAACACAATAATTATGAGAAAAAGTGAAATACTAGTCTTCTTCATATAAATTTACATTTAAATGTGATAAATATATTTCTAATCGAATGTATCATGGAGTTGTCCCCAATATTATTAGACTCTATATTAACAATCCCTCCAAAGCCTGCTTTATTTCTAGGCTCCATTTTACTAATACATTTAGTATATGTCTGATTTCATTTTGATCTGTTTCCCATCCATCCATACTTCAAGCTTACCTGTCATCTTTTAAATTCAAAAGGCCTTATTTCTACTATTCATATACGGACAAATGAGATCCGATAGAATATCAAAATAGCCACAAGTTCAACGACACCTAATTAATATTTGTGCCATTATTAATCCTTTTGAGGTGGCCGTCAGCTTTATGACACCTGCATTTCCTTTTGGCCGAACAATTACCAGACATCTTCCATTAAAAGTATTCCTTTCATTTTTGTGAAAACTTGCAACATCCTTTGGACTGGCATTGCCTACAGATGCTATTTCACCGACCCCCTCAATTGAAAACGAAATGGGTATTTCAACATTAGGAACCAGTTGATTATCTTTATCAATAATTTCTACAGTAATATATGACAAATCATTTCTATCTGCTTCGATGTTGCTGCGATCAGCGATTAGTTTTATGGCATGCGGAATCCCAGCAGTTTTGAGTTCAAAAGCTGCGGTTTCTTTGCCGTTTTCAACATTTACAGCTTTTAATGTTCCTGGTTGATATGGTACATCAAATACAGCAGTTATGCTGGTATCGGCGATTGCTTGCTGCCCCACCATTTTTCCATTTAAAATCAATCGTACCATAGGTGCACGAGAGAATACTCTTACTATTAATGATGTACCTTCTGTCCCAGGCCATGTCCAGCTTTGCCATTCTTGTGGCCACCCCCAACGGCTAAGATTTTCCACCATTCCTTCCGGAATAGGTTCATGCACTGCCATTGTTATAGGAAGATTACGCCATACTACATCCCGATAATAGGATTGTGGTTTCTTTTGCCCGATTAAATCGATATCTCCACACCAAGCATTAAACCAGGGCCAACCCATTATAGGTCTGTTACTTTGCCTTTTATCATAATAAGCTCTTCCAACAGATGCTTCACCCAAATAGTCCATAGCAGTCCATACAAAATCACCGATTACAAAAGGATGTTTTTCTGCTATATCAAAGTTCTCTAGCGCTTCAGCAGGTAATGTCTCAGTTCCCATAATAATACGATTTGGGAATTTTTGGTGATCTTCCTTATACAAACGCCATAAATAATTGTACCCGGCGATGTCCAGCAGCTCAAAAGCCAGACTTGTTTCGCTCCATTGTTTATTTTTGTTATTCGGTTCCCAATACTCACAAAAAGCAGCAGTAACAGGTCGTGTCGGATCAATCCGATATACTTCATCTTTCAATCGTCTGGTAATACGTAAACCAGAGGTATCTACCCTTTCCTGTATTTCATTTCCAATACTCCAAATAATAACTGAAGGATGATTGCGATCCCGAAGGATCATGGCTTGCAAATCGCGCTGCCACCAGTCTTTGAAATACAGGTGATAATCATTGGGGGTCTTGGGTTGCTCCCACATGTCGAATGCTTCATCAATCACCAACATCCCCAATCTATCGCATGCATCGAGCAGTTGAATAGATGGTGGATTGTGGCTAATGCGTACAGCATTAAAACCGTTCTCTTTTAATATTTCAATCTTGCGTTCCTCTGCCCTGTCAATAGCAGCAGCTCCTAACGGACCATTATCATGATGAATACAGCCGCCCTTTAACAAAACCTTTTCTCCGTTTATTGTCAATCCATTCTTTGCATCAATTTTAATAGTTCTGATTCCAAATAAATTTTCAATCTTATCAATAACCTTATTCCCTGCTTTTATCTCTGTGATTGTTTTATAAAGAAAAGGGGAGTCTATTGACCACAATAAGGGATTTGTGACTGTAATATTTTGCTCAACAGGTATAATTTCCTTTTTGTCCAGATTTAATTCTGTTTTTGATTGGCCAACCATTTTACCTTCAGGAGAAATGATTGTAGTAATCAGACTTATATTATTTGGTGTAGATTGCTTTTTAGTGATCGTGGATTTTATGTTTACTGTTGCTTTTTTGTCTGATACTTCAGGTGTGGTAATGCATATACCCCATGGAGCCACATAAATAGGTTCTGTTACGGTTAGCCAAACATGCCGGTATATGCCGGAACCACTGTACCAGCGAGAATTTCTGCCTTCATTTTTTACTTGAACCACCAGGACATTTCCCTGCCCGACTGGCATCAGATAAGGTGTCAGGTCATAATAGAAGGGTGTATAGCCATGAGGATGGTTTCCCAAATGATAACCATTTAACCAAACATCTGAATTCATATACACTCCATCAAAATGAATGATAACCTGTTTATTCTTCAGCGCATCATCTGTTTTAAATTTCTTTCTGTACCACCCGGTTCCACCAACAGTAAATCCAGTTTGTGTAAAACCAGGGCTACGTTTATTAAATGGCCCAACAATAAGACCTTCCGTTTGATTAGGCAAATCATGGATACTCCAGTCATGTGGCAACTCAACCTTTTGCCATCCTACATCATCAAACTCTGGCTCCTGAGCATTTTTTACGCTATCATTTATAAATAACCAATCTGTATCAAATGGAAGATTGCGAGACTCACTTATTTTCGGGATTTTATCCTGAGCGTATACATCTATTCGTATTAAGAAGATTAATAATAAGAATTTTATTTTCATTTTGTAATATTCTACTATTATTAAAAAAATGATATTGTAAGGGTTACTTTTTCCAAACAAATTCAGCTTGCTTTGCAGATTGAGAGTCCCCTCCGATAAAAACAATAAAACCTCCTGCTTCCCAATCCCAATTAAGCTTGTTATTGTAAAACATTAAGTCATTAACGGTAAGGTTGAAAACTACCTCTTTACTTTCACCTGGTTGTAAGAAAACTTTTTGAAATTGTTTCAACTCTTTAACGGGCCTTGTGACAGATGCAACCGGATCGGCCAGATACAACTGAACCGTTTCCTCACCAGCAGTCTTTCCTGCATTGTGTACTTTTATGGATGCTTTTAAAATCTTATCATTACCTGTTAATAATGTATCACTCAACTTCACATTTTCATATTGAAATGTGGTATAACTCAATCCATATCCAAAAGGGAATAGTGGCGTATTGTGTTCATCCATATAATTAGAAAGATATGTTTCTTCTCCCCCCTCAACATAAGGCCTACCAGTATTTTTATGGTTATAATAAATAGGAATTTGTCCGACAGACCGGGGAAAAGTCATCGTTAGCTTTCCTGAAGGATTATAACTGCCTGTAAGTACGTTTGCAACGGCATTCCCGGCTTCGGTTCCTGGTCTCCAGATCATTAATATTGCATCGGAATATTTCAGAACATTTTCAATTGTAAGGGGACGTCCGCTCATGATTAATAAAACCACGGGTTTTCCGGTAGCTCTAAGCGCCTTAAGTAAATCAACCTGACATGCTGGTATAGAAATATCAGCCCGGCTTTTTGCTTCACCCGACATTTCTTTTGACTCACCCAATACCGCAACTATTACATCAGATTTTTTTGCAATACTTAAGGCTTCACTTACTAGTTTTTTTTGTAAAGAAATATCATACTTACCTTTCCGTTTAACATTAAAAAGGGAATCATTATTGACTTGCGTTCCTTGAGTGTATTCCACATTACTAAATACTTTTTTTAATCCTTCGTAAATCGAAATAATACTATTTACATCTCCCAAAGGTGACCAGGAACTTAACATCTCAGACCGGTCGTTGGCAAAAGGCCCAATCAGTGCAATCTTAACATTCCTTTTCAGTGGTAATACGTTCTTTTCATTTTTAAGTAATACAAACGATTTCTCAGCAGCAAGTCTTGCTATTTCTTTATTTTCAGCAGTTAAAGTTACACTATCCGCCCTGTCAGGCCTAAAACTCTTATAAGGATCCCGGAACAATCCAAGCTTGTATTTTGCTTCCAAAACCCTTCGACATGCAGTATCGATTTGGCCCGTAGTGATTTCCCCATTATGTAAGGACTCCTTTAAAAAAGCAACAAAGCCTTCACTGACCATATCCATGTCTACCCCAGCAGTCAGGGCTTTTTCGGAAGCCTCTTTATAGTCGGTAGCTACTCCATGATTTATTAGTTCCTGTATTGCATTGTAATCAGTCACTACAAATCCATTATATTTCCATTCATTCCTCAATAAATCTGTCAATAACCATTTATTTGAAGTTGCCGGAACTCCATTAATCTCATTAAAGGAAGCCATTACACTTCCTGCACCAGCTTCAATTGCAGCTTTATATGGTGGTAAATAATTTTGATACATGGTTAGAGAACTCATGTCAGCAATGTTATAGTCCCTTCCAGCTTCTGCAGCGCCATACAAGGCAAAGTGTTTAACACAAGCCATAATAGCATCAGGTTTACTTAAATCATCTCCTTGGTATCCTTTAACCATAGCCCGTGCAATTTTGGAACCAAGTAGTGGGTCTTCACCAGCGCCTTCCATAACACGTCCCCAACGAGGATCGCGTGCAATATCTACCATAGGCGAAAAGGTCCAGTTATACCCCCATGCAGAACCTTCAATTGCAGCAATCCGTGCTGTTTTTTGAATAAGCGAGGTATCCCATGTACATGCCATTCCAAGCGGAATTGGAAATACTGTTTTAAAGCCATGAATGATATCTAATCCTGATAGAAAAGGTATCTGATGTTGAGTATTTTTAGCAAGTTTCAGCTGAGAATTAATTGCCGAGGGAGAGCCCATCAGATTAAAAACATTCCCTGCAGAACCATCTTTCATTTTTTCTACTCCTTTTTTATTGGCAAAAGGCCCTGTTCTTACAAAATTCGAAATCAGGTTAAGTTGTCCCAGCTTTTCTTCAATCGTCATTTCTTTTAAAAGCGAGTCCACTAATATATTCATTTGAAGATCGCTGTTTCTAATTTGACAGTTCACTTGAATTAAGGCACATGAAAATATGACTATCGTTAAGAGCGAATAGTAAAATTGCTTGTACATTATACTGTTTATATGAAAATAAAATATTTACAACTATGTTAATTTCAGATGTATTAACTATAAAACACTGTATAATAAGTCCGCATTTTTTTTAAACACATCTAAAAAAAATTCATTTTTGTTAAGTAAACTTTGCGTTTTCACGTAAAGGTGTTGTTCTTGTTATCAAAAAGGTAGTTGCGAAATGGATAAAAATTTGAGTTTAAATTAAAAATCCAAAAAAGGAATCATTGAGAAATTGAGTCCCTGAAAAATTAAACCGAATTTTCCAGGGACTATTCAATGTTTATTTATTGATTTTTGTGCCTTTAATATCAAACATTTCCATCATAGAACCTGTAACATTTTCACCTTCACCTTTTTCCAAAGTAAAGTAAACATCATACCCTTGTGCTGTATAATAAGCAGTTATAGAGTTCCCATATAACTCTGTTTTTGTGAAAGGTATTAGCTGGGTAGTATCTTGGACTGTTGTAATATTTCCGCTCAGATTACCTTCTTTCTTGTCAAATGTCACCAACATTTCAATATCACCCTGTGGTAGACCATAGGCTGTAATTTTCCACTTTCCAATAAAAAAGTCTTCTGCGTTGTTACTTTGTGCATACACAGTAATTGTCATAAAAAGTAAAACAAACACTGAAGTGAGAAAAATGCTAATCTCTTTTTTCATAATTTATAAAGCTTTATTGTTTTTACTTAATTTTTTCAGACTAATAGGTAAAACCTTCCCTTTTTAACAGCCAAACAATACTTATGTAAGGTCCGGAAGCACGGAGGTGCAATTCATTTTCAGTTAATTTGACAATATCAAAGGTAACCGGGTCGGCAGGTGTGTTTGCTTGAGCCGACATTGCGGCAGCAACATCTTTTAGAATGATAGGCGCTCCTATTAGCGTTACTTGTGAAGGATTTGTATTATAACCCGGGGATATTGGGTCTTTCAACTTAAGCGAGAAAGAGCCACTGTGAACAACCGGGTTTAATGGATCGGCCATATCAGTATATGTATAATTAGCAGCTCCGTTTAAATCAAACTTCATAGTACCCATAGCATCGCCTGGCATCATAAGGTATTGTGGTACCACGTATTGTATTGAGGTAGCACCCAAAGCAAATAGATTTCCATCGGGTAATAATGCGGTGGCTCCCCCACCCAATCCCCAAACAGCCGGCTCAGGAAATCCCAGAATCGATGTGGTGGCATAAGGGTTATCTCCAGCCCAAACCCATGTTTTTCCGTTGACATCAGTCCCGGCCAAAAGACTCCATTGGGCATCAAGTGGATATTCAATAGTGGTTATATCCACATTGATTGGTACATCTACCATTCCACCATCGGTAAATACATGTGCCGTAATTTCCTGAACTCCAAGAAAGGGCAAGTCAATGGTATCGTTTTGCTTTTTACTGCTATTGATAATATAATCCCAAACAACATTATATTCGGGCGTATTATTCTCAAGTACGATCCTGTTGCTTCCTGGACTAATACCATGTGCATCAACATCGATAGAACTTAAAGGAGGAATTATTCCCATTGATTCCCTATCTTCAATAGGGTCACAGGCAAATAGTATTAACCCTATGAACGATATGTAAAGCAGACTTATATTTTTCATTTTATTTAAATTTAATATTTACAATGACATCATTCCCAACCCTGATTTTGCTTCAGTACCCCTTTGGATAAGGATATTTGTGTCCATGGAATTTGCAGGAATCCACGGGTTTCCGGCCTGTAAGTTTTTGTCACGGTACCGGGAACTCCATTGTTTGTAACAGGAATATCCTTAACCTGAGCAATAGCAGAAACTAAATCGCCCCACCGCATTAAGTCGTACAACCGTATTCCCTCGAATGCCAGTTCATGACGTCTTTCGTTCTTGATGTTTTCCAGGGTTACGGGCACTGATGGCAATCCCGCCCGTTCTCTAACAGCATCAAGGTATTCCTGTGCATGAGAACTTCCTAGTTCAGCACCCATCAATAATACATCAGCAAGACGGATAATAACCATGTCCTGCACGTTCTCAATAAGCTTGTCCATTGAAACGTTGTAAAGAGATTTGGTCATATGAATAATTGAACCGTCAGAAGTTTTTACATACACCGGCATATACTTTTTTGACCAATACCCGGTTTCATCCTTCTGCTGATCCACAATTTCAGCTGTGTATCCCACTACACCTTCATCCGGATCATCTATTTTTAATATGGAGCCCCGTTTCCGGACATCAGTATCATCCCAATTCTGATAAAGATCCGGATTTACAGTGCCTGCACCGTAACCAACTCCAAAAGGCAAAGTGGCATAAGGCTCCTTGAGACGCCAGCCAGAAAAAAGCATGGCCCCATTTGTCCATGTTTCTGCCACTCCCCCTCCATATGCTGCCCAAGTTGCCAGAGTTGAATATTTGATTGCGAAAACTGTCTCAGTATTAGCGCCATCCTCTCCAATCCATTGCAGATTGTTATCTGTTGCATATTTATAACCTTTTCCATTTCCATACGCATAAGGCCATAAGTTCCTGAAATCAGGTATCAAAGCATGTCCGCTAATGCTATAATTGGCGCAGGAATCAATCCACGCAATAACATCATTTTTCGTAATCATGCCCGCAGTAGGAAGGGGAAGCGTTTCTTGCCCATACATACCTGTATAAAAGAGAAATACCCGTCCCATTAAGGCTTGTGCTGCCCATTTGGTAACATGTCCTATGTTTTCAGTATTTGAAACCGAATAGGGATCTGCAGGTAATAATTCAATAGACTTCTTTAAATCTAATGCAATTTGAGCATATGTTTCTGCCGGTGTTGCCTGAGGAGGGTTTGAAGGAGTTGTTGCCAAAACCAGGGGCACGTTTTCAAATAGTCTGGCAAGTTCAAAATAGAAATATGCTCGAAGAAATCTTGTTTCGCCTTCATACCTGGCCCGCTGTTCATCATTATCCCATGCAATCCCATCAAGCTTTTCAAGTAGGATATTACATCTGTAAATCCCTTGATAATCACCAGCCCATAAAGGTCTCCAGGTATCAGACCCCTGGGTTTCAAAGTTAGCTTGTTTGGTTCCTTCCACATCGCCAATAAGGCCACCGGCAAGGCGATCGTCACTTCTCAGTTCAGTTGTAATATAACTACCACCCATCCAAAATGCATCGTAAGACCCATAAAGACCGCTGTATGCAGCGGCTAGTGCTTGCTCAGCATCATCGATAGTCCTGTAGTAATTGTCGGTCACCTTTTTTGTCAGAGGTTCTGTATCAAGAAAATCAGAACACCCGAGGATCAAGCTAATTATACCTATATATGTCAATAATTTTTTCATGATAATTAGAATTTAATGTTTGCACCAATTAAGAATGTTCTCGGGCTTGAATAAAATCCCATGTCGAGACCGGAAGACCAATTAAGTGATCCATACCCCACTTCAGGGTCCATTCCTGGATACTTAGTGAATGTGTATAGATTTTGTATTGAGCAGTATAATCTAAACTGGCCTAAAGGAATTCTTCGAAATCCTTTTTTAAGGTCATAACCTAAAGTAATATTACTTATCCTCAAATAACTTGCATCCCTCACAAAATAGTCTGAGAAATAGGCAAAGTTTGTTGCATCTTGCGCAACCCTTGGAACCGTATTAGAGGTTCCTTCACCGTGCCAACGATTGAGTATTTCTGTAGTATAATTACTTTTGAATACCCGAAATGTGGTACCTGAGTTCATTAAAATCAACATGGCATTTTGATTTCCCAAGACACCATTGGCAGAAACAGAAAAATCAAAACCTTTATATTCGGCATTCGCGGATAGTCCAAATGTATAGTCAGGACTTGACTTACCGATATCGGTACGGTCATTGTCATTAATGACCCCATCCTTGTTCACATCCACATATCGAAAATCGCCCGGTTCTGCATCTGGTTGAATCAAACTACCATCTGCATTCTGATAGGCCTGTATTTCAGCTTCATTTTGGAATAAGCCGTTTGTTTTTCTTCCCCAGAAAACTCCGAAAGGAGAACCAACCATTGCCCTTTGCAGTGAACCAAAACCTTGTGATGAGGCTTCAATAAAGCCTTCCTTATTTGCAATCTTAGTTACTTCATTTTTATTGTAAGAAAAATTTCCGCTGAAGCCATATTTAAAGTTGCCTATATTATCATTCCATGTCAAAACCAGTTCAATACCCTGGTTACGCACATTACCGCCATTAATTGTAGGAGCGCCGGTTCCATAACTATCCAGGGTCGGGGCATCAACCAGCCAATCTTTTGTGGTTTTTCGATATAAATCAAAATTAAGTCCCATTTTACCACCAAAAAACCTTGAGTCAAATCCAATATCAATTTGTTCTGAAGTTTCCCATTTTAATTCGGGGTTGGCCACTTTTTCCGGAAAGGCCCCCAATGTTCTGTCTGATTTATCCGTACTGTAAAAATAAGAAGCACCAACACCACTAAAAGTAATATTGGATGAGTAGGAAAATGCTTCAATGTTTTGGTTTCCATTTTGTCCCCAACTAGCCCTAAATTTCAAAAAGTCTAACCAGGATTTTGAGGATTGCATAAACTGCTCATTTGATATTATCCAACCTGCCGAAAAAGATGGGAAATACCCCCATCGATGGTCTTTGGCAAAGTTAGAAGAACCATCAGCACGCATAACGAGAGTAAACAAATACGTTTCATTAAAATTATAATTTAAACGTCCGAATAATGAAGCAATTCCTCCTTCTCCTTCCGGATTACCCGAAATGGATGTATAGGAAGGATTAATAACCGGCGTATTACTTAAATAGGCATGCTCCAAATCATCAAAATTTGAGTAACCATTCATTCCTGTAATACTCTCCCCCAATCCTCTTCGCTGAAATGAAGTTCCGGCCAGAAGATTAAAACCATGTTTTTCTTTTACTTTAAAATCAAACGATAATGTACTTTCATAAATCCATCCCATACTGGAACTCATTGATTGAACAATCTTTGAATATAGGTTTTGGCCACCGGCTGCGGGTGAAAGATTAAATTCAGGAACAAAAGAACGATACCTTGAAAGCCCATTATCAATACCAATGCTGTTTCTCCAAATTAATCCCTTTAATGGCTGGAGTTCCGCATATAAATTACCAATCAATTTTTGACTCTTGGTAGAATTCTGCCCTAAGGAATAATCTGTATATCCAACCGGATTAACAAGAATATCTGATGTGCTCCAGGGAATAGCATAATGATAGTTTCCTTCGTTATCATATAAAGGCAAAAACGGATGCATTAAAATAAACCGGGTCAGGAAATTATAATAAGCACTTTGGGTTGGCAAACTATTATTCTTTATCATGCTGAAATTAAAGTTCTCCCCTGCTTTTAAAATTGTCAGCCCATTCCTTTCAATGAGTTTATGATCAGAGTTGACTCGGATCGTCAGACGTTCATAATTGGATTCAACGGGTTTTCCAAGAATTCCTGTTTGCTGGTTATAGGACAGACCAATTGAATAAACCGACTTTTCAGTGCCACCAGTAATATTAAGTGAATGATTTTGCATTGGGGCATTTTTTACGCGGGTTTCTTCAAGCCAATCTGTTCCAGTCCAGGATCCATTTTGAATTTTATCCCAATCAGGAACAGTTTGGGCAAAACCGTTAGGATTTGATGGGTCGTACAATGAATTATTACCTGCGGTTACCCAAGCCTCATTGATAATCATTGCATATTCCTGGGCATTAAGCATGTCCAGCTTTTTATAAAGGTTTTGCCAGCCGTAATAAGTATCTAAAGTAATACTGACATTACCTGCTTTACCTTGTTTGGTGGTAATTAGTATGACCCCATTAGCTGCCCTGGCCCCATAAATTGCAGCTGAAGCTGCATCTTTCAAAACATCTATCGACTCGATATCCGATGGACTTAAAAAATTTATACTGGAAGTTGGAATTCCATCAATTACATATAAAGGAGAAGCATCTCCATTTGTTCCCAATCCTCGGATATTAATTTTAAAATCTGCTCCAGGTTGGCCGGAATTTTTGGTAATCTGTACACCAGAAGCTTGTCCCTGTAAAGCACTTAAGGTTTCCGTGGTATTTTGTTTGAACAATTCATCCCCTTTTACCTGAGAGTTTGCCCCAGTTGAGAGTTTCTTTTTCTGCACACCATATCCAACCACTACTACTTCTTCAAGTGCCGTAAGTTCGGCTACCAACGAAATGTTTAACTGTGTTCTGCCATCAACATCAACCGTCTCGGTATTGTAACCAATAAAAGAAAAAACAAGTATTTCATCCAGAGAAGATACATCAACTGAGTAATTTCCATCCGCATCTGTAATGCCCCCTGTATTGCTGCTTTTAATGCGCACATAAACCCCCGGTAGGGGTTCTCCTGTAGAAGCATCCGTAACCTTTCCGGTTACTTTACCCTGCTGAAGGTATTCCCTGGGTGTAAAGACAATTAAGTTATTTTCAAGAAGTTTATAAGCAATGTCAGCTTCTTCAACAAGGCGATCCAGCACAACCTCAATGGGCATATCATCAACGGCCAGACTGACAACCTTATTGAGATCAAGAAACTTATCGTTATAAAAGAAGCGAAAATCGCTTTGAGCTTCAATGGCACCCAATACCTCTTTAATAGTACGATTTGACGAATCAAAAGTAAACCGTTCAGTTTGTGAGTATAACGAGGCAGATACATTTAGGGCAAATACAAAAATCAAAAAGGTGGTGATTTTCATAATGAGTAGGATTTTTTTGACCATTCCCGCTGAAATAATGGGAATGCAATGGTTTTTTTTCATAATTTTGTAGTCGATTGGTTAAACAATAGTTTTTACTTTCCCGCCAAGGA
>JAFGOZ010000438.1 GCA_016926235.1 Bacteroidales bacterium
CTCAGTTCTCTAAGATGGAATTTTTTTCTTCCGCTTCACGGTTCATTAAATGAGACTTATGTTTTGTAAACTTGCGAAACAAAACATTTAGTTGAATTAATCCCGAGTACTCGGGACGTTTCACGATAATTCCTTCATCAGTTTCTGCCTCACAGTATAAATGCGGCTTTTAACAGTTCCGATGTTGATCCCCAAATGGTCTGAAATCTCCTGGTACTTGAATCCTTCCAGATGCATCTTAAAAGGAATCCTGTATTCATCATCGAGCTTCTCAATGTGTTTCCATATCTCACCTTCAAATACCTCTGAATCAGGTGCAGCTACCGGAGACACTTTTGAATGGTTCAGCCAATACAGATCTTTTGTATTATCAAATGCCGTATTTTCCCTTATACTCCGCCTGTAATTGTTAATGAATGTATTTTTCATTATCGTAAAAATCCATGATTTCAGATTCGTATGACTTTCAAACTGTTCCCTGTACATCAAAGCCTTCAGATATGTCTCCTGCATCAGGTCGGAAGCATCTGTCGAGTTCGCCGTTAATTTATAGGCAAAACTTTTTAATCCCTTTTCAAGACCTATAAGATGATAATTAAATTCATTTTCTGCCATAACTGTTATTTTAATGTTTAACATTCAAAATGTTTAACAAATATATATATTTATTAAACAATTATCCAAATGTGTTAAACCGTAAAACATGCCACAAATAAGCTGATTCTAAATAATAATTTAATCTTATAATATTATTTATCTGATGTTTATAATAATTTTTCTTCATTGATTCTAAATTATAACCGGATTAAAATATGTTTAATTTTAACATATATTTAATAAACAATAATTAAAAAAGTTAGTTCAGGATATCCTATCAGAATCCGATAGGATTAAGGAAATAAAAAAGAGGTAAAATAATGACCCCGGGCTTTAGATTTAGATGACGGCAAATGCAATAGAAGCAAACAAGTCATTCATTAACTTTCCAGAAAGCGGATAAAATCCTCGATAGTATCTATTTTCTTAATATTATGTGGTAACTTTTGAGTAAGATTCAGAACCTGATTTCCTGAAGCATATATTGTTTTTTGAGGAAATGTTTCCGCCAGCTTTGTTAAATATGTCATTAATTCCTTTCCACTGTAAACAGATATAACAGAAGTAAGTAAGTAATCATAATGTATTGTATCAATTGCTTCAGCAAGATCTTTGATCGGAACAGACTGTCCAAAATAGATCACTTCATGTCCTCTTTTTTTAATTAAATAACTCAGGAAAAGTAAACCCATCTCATGGAGTTCACCTTCGGGATTGAATAATAGAAATCTTTGGGGATTATGATGGGATTTAACAATAAGTTCATCAATGGCAACAATAAGCTTCTGCCGGACTAGGTAGGAAAAAAAATGCTCCTGGGCCGGATTGATTGAACCGGTCATCCATAATATTCCGATTTTATCAAGCAAAGGAAATATTATTCTAATTATGATGTCTTCAAAACCCATTTGAGTCAGAGCTCTTGAAAAATCTTTATTGAATTTTTGCTCGTCTAATTCTATTATACTGATTATCAAATGATCTATTACAGCATCATAATTAGAAATATCTTTCACAGTCATCATAACTTTTTCGGCAATATCTTCTGCACTGAGACCCGAAAGATGTGATATTTTAACGCCTTGTTTATTCAATAACGAAATATTTAAAATCTTTTTCAGGTCATCATCACTATAATAACGGATATTCGTACTTGTTCTGGATGGATCCAGCAATTTGTACCTTTTCTCCCAAATCCGGATGGTATGCGCTCTGATCCCGCTCAAACGCTCAAGGTCTTTAATTGAATACTTTGACATGAATTCTGAGATTTATAAAAAGTTGCTAAAATGATATCAGCTATTTCCGTATCAATAAGTATCATCCGATCATAAAACAACCTTCTTTTGAAATTGTTCGACAAATTATTTAACAAATTTTTAAAATGACTTTGCATTGATTGAAACTGGCATTGCCCATGTTTACAAGGAAAATTCATTTTTTTTATTTCCTCCTGAACAATTTTTTGTTTGGATTGTTTAACATTCATTGTTTAACCAAATATATAAAAAAATGAACAGAAATTTCCTTCTCATCGCATTGTCCTTATTAATGTCAGGATCGACATTATTATTTGGACAGACTGCCAGGGTGCAGGTAATACACAACTCTGCTGATAAAGCTGCCGATACAGTTGATGTCTGGGCAAATGATGCAATTTTATTGGATAATTTTGCATTCCGCACAGCTTCTCCTTTTGTTGATGTTCCGGCTGGAGTTGATATAGATATTACCATACAACCTAAAAGCAGTACGGATACCACTAACGGATTGTGGAGAAAAACCTACAATCTGGCGGCAGGTGAAACCTACGTCCTCATTGCTAACGGTATTGTCATCCCGGCTGGTTACAACCCCGCCCCGGCTTTCGACATCTTTGTCTATGCCATGGGCCAGGAAGCTGCCGGACAGGCCGGTAACACCGATGTTCTCGTATTCCACGGTTCTACCGATGCTCCTTCTGTGGACGTGTATGAACCCTATGCTGGCCTCAGGGTCATTGATGATATGGCTTATGGTGAATTCACAGGCTATCTGCCTCTCGCCACGGCCGATTATTCTCTGATGATCCAGACTGATGATGGCCATACCGCCGTAGCTCAGTTCGGTGCTCCTCTTCAGACTCTTAACCTGGATGGTGCCGCTCTCGTAGTGGTAGCTTCTGGTTTCCTGTCTCCTGCTAA
>JAFGOZ010000439.1 GCA_016926235.1 Bacteroidales bacterium
TGATTGCCACAAAACAGGTAATTCTTTCTTCCGATAGCCAATGGCCTTATGGCATTTTCTATAAGGTTATTGTCGATTTTGTAGCGGGATTACTTTCTGCCAGTTTCCAACCTGACATCATGACCCAGGAGTTACGCACCTATACCCGGCAGCGGCAATATTTACTCCAGCAATCTGCCCAACAAGTTTTAAGGATTAACAAGAACCTCACTTTGATGAATCTACAGTTGAAACCTGTTTTGCGCGACTTGGTGGGACTTACTGGTAAAAAAATAATTGAGGCCATTTTAAACGGGACTCGGAACCCTTTTGAATTGGCGGAATTGATCCATCCTAATTGCCACCACTCAAAAGATGATTTTATTAAAGCTTTGGAAGGAAACTACCGGGATGAATATATCTTTGAGTTACAGCAATGCTATGACAGTTACCTGCATATTCAAAAGCAGATCAACCAATGCGATAGTAAAATTAGTACGTTACTTGAGCATTTTGTTTTTTTAAAAGAAACAGATAAAACCAACCAGGACCGAAAAACAAGACCGACACAAATCAAGTACAAAGCACCCAAAAAAATTAAGTACAAAAACTGTCCACCAGTTAATTTAGCTGCCGATGTATTCAAACTTACCGATGGGATAGAATTGCTTAATATACCCGGGGTCAATACAGGTACAATTCTTACTTTAATTTCAGAAATTGGTTTGGACTTGTCCAAGTTTAAAACGGCAAAACATTTTTGCTCTTGGTTAGGTCTAGCGCCCAACAATAAAATCACTGGCGGGAAAATAATCTCCTCCCATACCGAGAAGAAAAAAAATAGGGTGGCATTGGCATTCCGTGATGCAGCAAATGCTGTTGAACGAATAGTTGGTAACAATCCTTTAAAGTCATTTCTGAAACGTATCGCTGCAAAAAAAAGCCGTTCGGTGGCCATAACAGCTGCTGCCCGTAAAATTGCTGTTATAATCTGGGCTATGCTTAATAAAAAAGTTCAATATAATTACAAAGTTGCTGTAGAGGATCAAACTATTTTAAGAAACAAAAAAATAAAAACGCTACAACGTATCATCCAAGAATTTAAAATCCAAAGTAATGAGATTGCATTTAATGTAAGTATCTAATAAATTTAATAAATCTGCCGCATTGATAGTTAATGAAAACTAACTAAGAGGGATTGTATTGTTACTTTTTGTAAGAACAGGTTATATATGAGACTGCCCAACCTGAAAGATTGTCAGGGAGAGCCTCTCACATGACAGTTCTTGAGGGCCATGTAAACAGTGGAATATTAAACAGAGAAATGATCAGAATTGATATAGTACAATAAGGGAAATGTACTTACCTTAGATTAGTATACTAAATTGTTGGCGTTCATCATAAAAACAGGAACGTGATATATTATCAATAATTTAAAAAAATGAAAATGAAAGACTATATTCCATTAATTCAGACAATTCTTTGGATTTTCTTTTCAGTAGGGATAATTATTTTTCTACGAAAAGAGATTCAACTAATATTACATATCATTAATCAAAGATTGCATTCAGGAAGTGAATTTAAAATTGGACCTATAGAGATTGGGGAATTGAAAACTAAAATTGATACGGTTGAAAAAGAATTAACTAATGTGAGTGAGAATGTTTCTAAGCTATTTCTAATAACTATGGCAGAGCCAATGTTTTATAATTTAGAAAAGATAGGATCAGGGAAATTTGGAAAATATGAATTTAGTAAAGGTCTTGAAAGGGAACTTTATCACCTTCGAGATATAGGATATATTGATATTAAATCTATTCAGTCAATACCTAAAGAAGGTGAAAATTTATCCCAGTATGTCAAAATAACTGAAGCTGGAAGAACATTTGTTCAATTTCGTAAAGAATTTATTGATAAAAATAAATAACGAAACTCCAATCGAGACTGCCCCGTCAGAAGGGCTGACGAGGAGAGCCTCTCACGCCACCGTATGTACGGGCCACGTATACGGTGGTTCATTAAACAGAGAAATGATCAGAATTGATATAGTACAATTAGGGAAATATACCTACCTTAGGTAAGTTTACTGAACTGTTAGCTTTAATTGCAAAAAAGACAGATATTTACCACTACAATTATTTCAACTAAATGGACAAGCTTAACATTTTGTGGACAACAGATAATAAAGACACTGTATTCAACATGCTGATTATGTATGCTGTTAATTCAAAAATAAATGGATGGTGGAAAAATGTAAATGTTATAATATGGGGAGCGTCGGCTAAGCTTGTAGGTAATGACACTCAGGTACAATCTGAAATAATAGAGATGATCAACCAGGGTGTTAATATTGAGGCATGTAAAGAATGTAGTGATCGGGCCGGAATAACTGATAAATTGATAAAGCTCGGAATTAATGTAAGATACATGGGCGAACCTTTTACCAGTTATGTAAAAGCTGGAGAGAAAATATTGACAATTTAATAAAGCAACTAAAGCTAACATGCGGTGCCGCCGTTTGTGTGTCACTTAAAAAAGGTAAATCCATTTATAAAAACGTACATTGGTTCAAAAATATAAATATTATGAAAGTATTAAA
>JAFGOZ010000440.1 GCA_016926235.1 Bacteroidales bacterium
ATGAACGAAGCCGAATTGATCACCTCTTGAATGGCCTGATCGATTTCGGTTTTATAGGCAAGGTATTGCCGGTTTAAATCACAAAATTGCATGTTGTTTGATATTTGCTAACAAAAATAACCAGAAAAGCGATGGATTATTGTAATAATGGTTTTTAATTGTGATTAAAGTTAAAACCTAAATTGTATTTTTACAACCTTATATAACATTTTAGAAGAAGAATGATAGAAATATCGGCCATAATATCGACTTACAACAGAGCGCATTTTTTAGATGTTCTTTTCGATTCGATCATCAAACAAACCATTGCTCCAAATAGGTTTGAAGTAGTAATTGTAAATAATAATTGCACCGATAATACCGAAGCCGTTTGTCAAAAATTCATAGCTGAAAATCCATCTATCAAAGTATATTATTGCATTGAAACACAACAGGGCCTTTCGTACGGACGCAATAGGGGTATAGCTGAATCGAAAGGAAAAATTGTAACTTTCTTGGACGATGATGCATTTTTGGCGCCCAACTTTTTTGAGACTACAATTAATTTCTTTGATAAGCACAATGAAATTAATGCCATAGGAGGAAAAATTTTACTGCATTATATGGAGAAAAAACCATCATGGTACAATCCATATCTTGCCTCGTTGTTAGGCTATTTTAATCTGGGCGATACAGAAGAAATTTTTACAGGAAGAAATTATTTCAGAGGGTCGAACATGTCGTTCCGCAAAGAAATATTTGAAAAATATGGAGATTTTAATACCTCATTGGGTCGAGTAGGCAAAAGTTTGTTTGGCAACGAAGAAAAAGAGTTATATTTTCGATTTAAGGAAAATGGAGAAGAAATGTGGTATGTGCCTTCGGCTA
Organism: Bacteroidales bacterium; assembly: GCA_016926235.1. The sequence continues at coordinate 868 of JAFGOZ010000440.1, forward strand.
AAGTTTACCACTTGGTACCAATTGAACGAACTTACCCCGAATTCGTAAAACGACAAGCCATAGGAACGGGAGCGAGTCAACGGCAACATGCACAAATCAAAGGAAGATATCACATACTGCTCGCAATATTTAGTGAGGCAGCTAAATGGGGAGCTACTATTGTTTTATGCATTTTTTACCTTATCATTTTTAAGCCAGCTGTCTCATTTATGTTGTTAAGGTTTAGGTGGTGGGTGAGTAAAGGGATAATAAATGCTAAACCAAAATAAATATGAGCAACAAAATTATAAACATCTTAATTCCGATGAAAGGACACTCAGAAAGAGTTCCTAATAAAAATATAAAAGCATTCGCAAGTTTGCCTTTGTATCATCACATTGTAAAAGCAGTTTCTAATTGTAAATATTTAAAAAATATCTATATCGACACTGATTCAGAAACAATCAAAAATGATATACTACGTTCCTTTCCTCACGTTAAGATTATTGATAGACCTGAATTTTTACATGGTGATTTTGTGTCGATGAATAAGATACTGGAATACGATCTGTCACAAATTGAAGGAGATATATTTTTACAAACACACAGTACAAACCCATTATTATCAACATTAACTATTGATAGAGCGATTGAATGCTATTTGCAAAACAAACAGGACTACGATTCGCTATTTTCAGTAACAAGATGGCAAACAAGGTTTTATTGGCAAAATGGCGAGCCTGTTAATCATAACCCCGAAGAACTGCTTCGAACTCAGGACCTACCACCTATTTATGAAGAAAATTCAAATTTCTATATCTTTACAAAAGAATCATTTAAAAACTCAGGCTCTAAGCGAATAGGGTTAAAACCATATCTATTTGAAATGGATCCACTAGAAGCTGTAGATATTGATACAGAGTTTAATTTTAAAATTGCCGAAACAATTTTTAAACTTAAAAACTAAAAGCTATGGATTTTCTGAAAAAAGTAAAAAATATTAAGCTAGGCAAAAATGAATTAATTCTAGGAAGTTGGATTAATACAGCCAGCCCAATAATTAGCGAAATAATGAGTGCTTCTGGATTCGATTTTTTATGTCTTGATGCAGAGCACTCTGCTCTTGATTACCATAACTCACTACAGTTGCTTCAAGCAATAAAGGCCGGCAATCCCAACTGCTTCCCCTTAGTACGAATGCAAGGAAATAATTATGCTGATACCAAACGCTATTTAGATGCCGGAGCACTAGGTGTTATTGCACCGCTAATAAACACAAAATCACAAGCTGAATTATTGGTTGAATCGGTTTACTACCCACCAAAAGGGAATCGAGGTGTTGGATTTGGTCGAAGCCATGGATACGGATTCGATTTTGACCGTTACATGGATTACTCAGCAACAAACTTATTTACTGCAATTCAAGTTGAACACATTGATGCTGTTAACAACTTCGAAGAGATTGCTAAAGTAGAAGGAATTGACGCTGTGTTTGTTGGCCCTTATGATTTGACTGCGTCAATGGGGATCACTGCTCAATTTAATAATACAGAATATCAAAAAATTCTTGAATACATAAACCTAAAATGCAAAGAATATGGGCTAATAAGTGGTATTCATGTTGTACAACCAGACACTAATGAAGTGCTTCAAAAGTATAAAATGGGCTATCAAATGATTGCTTATAGTTTAGACATTACAATAATTGGAACAAACTGCAGAAACGCAGTTTCTCAAATACGAAAAGAGATATGATTTACAATAAGAAAGTTACAGCTTTAGTCCCTATTAAGGGCGAGACTGAGATTGTTAATGGCAATCTTAGATTATTCAACAATCAACCACTCTATAAGTTGCTATTAGATAAATTAGAGCAAATTTTTGCAATAGACGAAATAATTGTAGATACCGATCTTGATTATTTAGAAAATGAAATAAAAAGTTCTTACAAAAAAACCCGTTTTTTAAAAAGACCCGAAAATCTCAGAGCCAATCAAACATCAATAAACGACATAATCGGCTTTGATATCGATCAATCTACTGACAGTGAAATATTTATCCAGACACACATCAATAAACCTCTAATTAAAAAAGAAACTATTGCAAAAGCTTTAAAAATGTTTGTTGAAGAAGAAGATAAATTCGACTCACTAATATCAGTAAATAAATATCATAATCGCTTTTACGATCAAAACAAAAAAGCTATAAATCACGACAAATATAACTTGTTAAGAACAAAAGAGCTTCCACCCGTATATGAAGAAAATTCATGTTTCTATATTTTTACTCCAGAATCGTTTAAAAAAACAAAACACAGAATTGGCGATAACCCAATATTTTTTGAAACTACCAATATTGAATCATTAGAATTAAAAGATAATCTTTCATATAAGCTTGCCGAGATTTTAACACTTTACCAGGAATTGTAGAAATGAATAAATACCGTATACTTATAACAACTTTCCCGTTTGGTAAATCGGGGAACAAACCTTTAGATTTATTAAAAGCTTGTGGGCACGAAGTCGTCAACAATCCTTTAAACCGAAGGCTAAAACCTTCTGAGGTATCAGATTTAATTAAAGATTTTGATATAATTGTTGCCGGGACAGAACCTTACACAATTGAAGCATTAAGCAAATCAAATGTAAAAGCAATTTGCAGGGTTGGGATTGGGCTCGATAATGTTCCATTACAATATTGTCAAGATAAAGGAATCGCTGTTTCTTATACACCTGATGCTCCATCGCAGGGAGTTGCAGAACTGACTGTTGCGAACATTCTTAATTTATCGCGTAATGTATTAAAATCAGATCATTCAGTAAGAGAAGGTGCATGGAACAGGTACATGGGTTACTTACTCGAAGAAATAACAATAGGCATAGTTGGGCTTGGTCGTATTGGACAAAAAGTTGTTAAATTGCTTCAACCTTTCAATTCGAATATCATTGTATCGGAGATTCAACCTGATAAAGAATTTGTTGACCAATACAACATCAAATTAGTCGATAAGGAATTTTTGCTTGCTAATAGTGACATTGTTAGCCTACACATACCAAGCAATAAATCCAATTATCACTATATTAATCGCAATGCCATTTCGATGATGAAAACAGGAAGTTCAATTATTAACACATCACGAGGCTCAATTCTTGACGAAGAATCGCTTTACGATGCCTTAGTACAAAATCATCTTGCAGGTGCTGCTCTCGATGTTTTTGATCATGAACCCTACGAAGGCAAACTCACATCACTCCACAATGTAATATTTACCGCTCACATGGGTGCTTCAGCACAGAAATCGCGTTATTTGATGGAATTAGGAGCCGCCGAAGATTGCATTAACTTTTTGGAAGGAAAGCCATTTATTAATGATGCACTTTTAACTGATTTTTAAAATATTTTTTAATCAACAAAATTATCGATGAAAAAATTAGTAGTATTAGAGATTTGTGAACATGAACCGTCAAGTCATCATCACCATATTTTCAAAAACGATAATGTTGATTTCTATTACGTAAGCTATTTAAAAAATAGTGCAAATGCATTATCTTTTAATTACCAAAAATCATGGGCTTATAATCGAAATTCATTAATTAAAAATATTACCTCTGAATACGAATACTATATGTTTGTTGATTATGATATTGAATTTACATCACAAACAAACAGAACAGTAATTGATGAAATTCTATTCAAATTAGACGCATACAAACCATTAATGTATCGTCCCGCAGGATTTCGCGACGACCAGAAAAAGAATCAGGGGGTATATTGTGGAGGTTTTATAAATCACGCAATAACCATTCTTCATCAAAGTATTATTGACGTTGTTTTTCCCCTGCCAACCTTTTTTGGCGGTTTTTGGGATGCAGCATCATGGATTAATACAATTGCAGTTCCATTTAATGAAGAAAACATACTGGTAGACTATGACATTAAAACAGTAAACACAAAAAGCTCTAAATACATTCACAATAGCAACAAAAAGAATGGATTAAGAAGCATGAACGAATTATTTCTTCTCACAAAATTATGTTTTAATAACGAACAAATTCAAGTTTTTAAAAACATTGATGATTTTAAAAACTACCATATGCAACGCCGAAAATTAAAGACAGGAAGCAAAATACCTTTAAGCGTAAATTTTAATAATAATTTTAATATTTCTAAACTTAATAAACTTAAAATGGATATTGAAATAAATAACGAAAATAAAAGATGGGATCTAATTAATTACATTATTAAAAAAACAGGAGCAAAAAAATACCTCGAAATCGGTGTACGTAAAGGTAGCTGCTTCAACCAAATTGATATTGAATACAAAGTATCGGTTGATCCTGCTCCTGATAACTTTAAGGTGACACACCAAACAACAAGCGATGAGTTCTTTAAAACCAATAATGAGAACTTTGATGTTATTTTCATTGATGGTCTTCATTACTCAAAACAAGTATATAAAGACATTATCAATTCTCTTAAATTTCTGAATCCTAAAGGAGTAATAGTATGTCACGATATGTTACCCAAAAGCTATATATCGCAAAAATATCCAATGATTTGGGGAACCAAAACATGGAATGGCGACTGCTGGAAAGCATGGCATTGGTTAAGAACAGAGCGAAATGATCTCGATATGTTTGTTGTTGATACCGATAATGGGTGCGGCATAATTAAACATGGCCAACAAGAGATTATTAAACTTAAAAGAAACATTGGTTATTTTAAATTTAAAAGAAACAAAGACCAAATTTTAAACTTAAAAACGCTCACTTTTTTCTATAAATATTTTGACTTAATCAATGAACAGTAAAATGAATACAAGTATGGCTACAAACTATTATAACAAAATTAATCGACTAATAAAGAGCCGTTTATACTCGTATTTCTATAGAATAAAACCACTTTATAATTACTTTGAGCGATTGAATTCTATTAAAAAATTCGAAAATATACATAAAGGAAAAAGGTGCTTTATTATTGGTAATGGACCTAGTTTAAACCAGTTGGATCTTAAACTTTTAAAAGATGAAATTACTTTTGGTGTTAATGCAATTTATACCAACTTCGATAAAATGGGGTTTTTCCCTACCTACTACTTTGTTGAAGATGTTTTGGTTGCAGATGACAGATACCATGAAATAAATAATTACAAAGGTAGCGAAAAGTTTTTTGGTCACTATTTAACTAACGTGCTTAAAAAAGATGAATACTCGCACGTACTAAATGTAGTACTTGATTATAACGAAAAGAGCTTAAACTTTCCTCGTTTCTCAACCAATTGTAGCAAAGAGATATTTGTTGGTGGTACTGTAACTTATTTGTGTTTACAGATGGCATATTATATGGGGTTCAGAGAGGTTATTATGATTGGATTCGATCATAATTATATTATACCCAAAGATGCAATCATTAATGGAAATAGAATAACTTCGGCATCAGACGATCCGAATCATTTCTCTCCTTCATATTTTGGTGCCGGTTTGAAATGGCACGACCCTCGTGTTGACAGAATGGAAAAAGCTTTTTTAAAAGCAAAAAAATATTTTGAAGCTGATGGAAGAAATGTATTTAATGCAACCGCTGGAGGTAAGCTTGAAGTTTTTGAAAGAAAGAAGTATGATGAATTATTTTGATTACATCATAAGACATTTTTAGCTATCTTAAAAATACCTTATCTGTCATTTGCTTAGAAAAAATTTCTTTATACTCAAATAGAGCAAGTTAATATTATCTGACACATTAAACAATATTGCAGTTATAACAAATATTACACTGAAAATACCAGATCGTAATATGATATCCACATAGAAATTTGAATTGATAGGTAATATCAGTACTACCAAAAAAGGTAAAAGTGTTGCAATTATTGCCTTCAGATGTTGCAAGCCCAATGGCCACAACTTGCTCTTAAAACCTATTATAATCATTGATCCAAAACGGATTACCGAA
>JAFGOZ010000441.1 GCA_016926235.1 Bacteroidales bacterium
ATAAGTTCTACTGATTTAAGACCTTCACAATTAATCCTTTCTGAACTTAATGAAGCAATATTAATTTCTTTTCGTCCTTGTTCCCATCCCAGCACTATTGCGTAAAGCACTGAATTTTCTTTATTCCGGGTAAAGCGTATGTCGTTTGCCGTTCCCTGTACTGGCGCACCCATTACACCATGGGCAGCCCCCATCTTTGTAGGGCCTTCTCCAAATTGTTCCCATGCCCGGGTGGAATATATGGCTTCAGCATATTTTTTAAGCCAGTCGCCCATTGCCAATAAAATATCTTTCTGTTCCTGCGGTATGGTACCATCGGATTTGGGGGAAATATTGAGAATCATATTGCCGTTTTTGCTGATGCGGTCAATAAATGCATGGATGATTTGCTCTTTTGAGTAATAGCCAATCCCTTCGGTATAGCACCAGCTCGAAGAACTTAGGGCATCATCGGTAAGCCAATAATTTTCGGTAATATCGGGAGGGCCGCCCCGCTCATAATCCAGCATGGCACACTTGCTGTTTAACCCGTCTTTGTATGTAGCAACAACTTCTTTGTCCCACTCAGCAGCACGGTTATAATAGTACGATAAAAACTCAAGAAGGACAGGTTGTGAAATGAGGTGAAGGTTAAAATCCTGATAGATAATGTCAGGTTTATAAAAATCAATAATTTCTTTATGTTTTGCAAGCCAAAGTTGTTCGTTCTTTTCCTTTTCCTGCTGCCCGTATAACATTTGCAATTTTGAATCAGTAGTTATAGGAACAGATGAATAATAGCCGGTAATGTTATAGGCGTGGTGCATAGAGAGAAAAACTTTCATATCCTTTTTTCGGAACGCATCGGTAAACAGGCCAACCAAATCGAGCTCAGGCCCTAAATCCTTCGAGTTCCAGGGGTTTACTTTACTTGCCCACAAAGAAAACCCATCATGGTGTTCAGCAACCGGGCCGGCAAATTTAGCTCCGGCATCGGCAAAAAGCTGCGCCCACTCATCGGGGTCGAACTGCCCTCCTTCGGATTTAAGCCTGGGGGCAAATTGTTTAAAATTTCCCTGTTTATCATTTGCACCCAAAATAAAATTGTGATACGGCCACTCTTCTATAGTACCATAGTTTGCAATATGATGTTTGTTTTCGATCGAACCCGGAATATACATGCTGCGCGGATACCATTCGTTGGCATATGCAGGGACTGAATATACGCCCCAGTGGAAATAAATACCAAACTTGGCGTCTTTGAACCATTCGGGGGCAGGATTTGCTTTTTCTAACGATTCGAATGTTGGCTGGTATTTTTGAGCCAAACCCGAAATACTAACTGATAGTAATAGTATAAGGTTAATCTGTCTGAATGATTTACCTTTTATAAAAATATTAAAATTCATAATATAAATATTAAAAAATTATTTGATTATTTCAACCACAGTTGTTTTTAAATTTTTTAAAACCGGAATTATTACCCTGTCCAAAAATCTTAAGACTGAATAACAGTAATATTCCAATTAATTCTACTTTGACAGATTACAAAATCAACCAGTTTTTGCCCTTAAACCCTAAAGGGAACTGGTTAATTTTTCAGCATACTCCCTTTAGGGTTTGGGGCAAAAAAGCTGAAAAATCATTAATATAAGCCAATCTGTCAAAGTAGAATTAATATTATATTAATGTTCTTATTCATATTATTTCTCCTTATTTACTTAGATGTTCTTTAGTTTTCTAACGATTATTTTATTCCTTTATATGTGAAGTTTTTAAATATTACATTCCCTTCGCCTATTGCGCAAAGCCCAATGCGTAAACTCATAAAACCACCCAGTACGTTATGGTGCAAAGATGAAACTTCAAGGGAATTTTCAATTTTAATCCATTTTTCACCATCGGTGCTGTAATACATATCAACGGTATGGTTAATATTCTTTAACCGAAGAAAAACATGGCTTTTGTGAACATTGGGTTCAGTTACAAATTGCCAACCATTAATATTGGCCAATATATTATTGCCATCGGCCATTATTCCCGAATTATGGCTGTTGTTATAGAAAAGCAATAAAGCACCGGTAGCGGTGCCTTCGATAATCATTTCTACATCAACTGTATATGAATGATCGGAAGGAATACAAAGCAGGGGTGAACAATTGGAAGTAGAATTTCCTTTTGCTTTTAAGGTTAATGAATTGTTTGCCACATTAAAGCGGTTATCATCGTATTCGCCAAAAAATTTCCAATGGGGTTTTAATGTTGTATCATCAAAATTATCGCTCAAAGTATAAGTTGAAGGTGATTCTGTTAGTATAGGTTTTTTAATGGGCTGGCTGGTTTTAATGTTGTCAGGTGTTATAAACCAACCATCAGCAGTCCATTCAACAGGTTGAAGCAGGGTTTGACGGCCAAAATTGTAAAACCCGTTTTCATAGCCATGAAATATCATCCACCAGTTTCCGTTCACATCATCAAATAATGTTCCATGTCCCTTTGACCACCACATTTCTGAACTTTCAAGTGTTCGTTCAACCGGATTATAAGGTGAATTCTCCCAAGGTCCAAAAGGGGTTTTTGACCTTGCAGAAATAATCATATGGCTTGTAGCCGGACCAGCAGTACCACCTTCGGCAACAGTTAAGTAATAGTAATCGCCACGCTTTGTAATTTTGGGCCCTTCCAGGCAAAAGCATTCTATTGTCCACTCGCGGGGGATTGGCCAACCATCGTAAACGTGAATTGTTTCTCCAATTACAGAAAGGCCATCTTCCGATAAAGGCACATAACCACCGTTGGCCGAATACAAATAACGATTCCCGTTTTCGTCAGTTACATGGCCGGGGTCAATGTTGTTAATTTTTAAATCGATGGGGTCACTCCACGGGCCTTCGACCGAATTGGCCCAAACCACATAAATTTTGTTGTTGGCCGGAAAATAGATATAATATTTACCGTTGTATTTTGCCAGATCAGGTGCCCAGACCGAACCCAGGTATTTATGAAGGGCATTGGTAACCGGCGACCAGTTAATCAGGTCGTTCGATTTCCAGATTAATAAACCCGGATAATACTCAAACGATGAGTGAACAATATAATAGGTGTCTCCGTCACGCAAAATACTTGGGTCAGGGTAATCGCCTGCAAATACAGGATTTAAATAATATCCGTCACCTTTGTTATTAATTTGGGTTTGATATTGGCTACTAACACAAATTGTATACAGGAGCAACCAAAAGAAAATGATTTGCTTGTTCATAATTGCTATTTAAATATTTCAATGAACTCAGGTTCGTATGGGGCAATAATAAAATTACCCTTATAATTTTTATCAAACAAAATACTTCTCGATTGGCTGTTCATTTTAATTTCCTTAGGTTCGTCGCTTACATTCAAATACAAATAATGCTTGTCGTCAATCTGTCTTGCCATAATGCCTGAAGGCACATCAAGCCCTTTTTTAATGCCCAATTCATTAATTAAATCATCGAGTACACCTCCAATTACCTCACCTTTTGCTGGCAGTCCCACGTAAATGGCTTGTCCTTTGCCAAATTTGTTCAATGTTATTACAGGGTAATCCTTATCGAGGCTTGTAATAAAACCAATTTCTTGAGCACTTTTTAAATCAATAATATCAAAACGGGCCGATTCTGTTTCAACAGCTTTGTTTTTATAGGTTACTTCAAGTTTTTTGTCTTTGAAACCCTTCCGGGAAATTTCGTTCATGGGTTCGGTTTCCTCGAAACCTGCAATACGGATACCAAATACATCGCTCAACATTCCCGGCAGAGTTGTTTTAAATACCTGCCCTGTTGTATCTACAATAGCCGAGTTGCTAGTCATGATAACTGTTCCGCCGTTTTTCACGTATTCACGTATTTTTTTTGCTGTAAGTTCGTCTATTACTGTAACCCCGGGGACAAATAAAAGCTTGTAATTGAGGGTACTTTGGGTAATTTCCAATATTTTACAATCCATATTCCTCCAGTAAAACATGTCCCAGCAGGCCTGTATTTGGTTATCGTGCTGTACCGGAAAAGAACTGCTTGCAATCTGGCTGGGGAATGAAAAAGCCAAACCAACTTCAGCCTGAACCTTATATGGAAAATACTTTTCAATCTTTTTAAACTCCGTTGCAATCTGCTTGTATTCGTCATATTTACGGTTTGGAACGCCATCCCAGTCAATCATTCCCTGCAAATATTGTTCTTCTCCAGCCCACATACTTTGCCAGGTCCACCCGCAAACCATCTGGTTGCCATACATTAAAGATGCATAAGCCGATTTCCGGATTGAATTCGGAACTGCAGTCATGGTCGTAAACTCATTACACCAAAACGGGTTATCGCTTTCAAATTGTATCCGCTGTATTCCAAAAGATGCATTCATAACGCCCCAGTTAGTTATTAAGGAACTACCCGGATAGAACCCGCACCCATGGCGGGTCATTTTACCAGAATAAGCAATTTTTGAATAATCAAAATATTTCATCCAGCTATAATACCAGGCATTGGTATTGGTTAAAGCATTGGGGGCGTTTTTGTTAACAATATCTAAAACTTTAAAAAGAATTTGGTTTACTTCATCGGAAACAAAAAGCCGAAAATCGAGAATTTTTTCAGGCGCACCGCCTTTGTAGCTGCCTGTAGGCAAACCTATTTCATTAAAGTTGTTAATCCGCCTCGACCAGCGATGTGTTGCCCATGCTTTATTAAGGTTATCAAGATTTTTATATTTAATTTTTAACCATTCAATAAACCTTAACCTTACCGATTCAGAGTATGAAATTGGCCCATCGCCCGATTCGTTATCAATGCCAAAAGCGAGCAATGCAGGATGGTTTGCATATCGTTTTGAAATAACATCGGTAAAACGGATAGCATATTTCTGGTAATTTGGGTCGCCCACATCGTCCATATAGCGGTGGTTTGGGTAACGCACATTTCCATTTTCATCAACAACACTGATAGAAGGATACTTTTGGTGGAGCCATATCGGCGCAGGGCGAATAGCAATATCGAGAATTACGCCAATCCCGGCTTCACGGAGCAAATCCATAACTTCATCAAACCATTCAAAATCAAACCGGCCATCTTCAGGCTCATAGCTGTCCCATGCCAAATGGCCAAGCCTGACTACATTCAACCCGGCTGCTTTCATCAAATCAATATCCGTTTTTATTTTTTGGATATTTTTATCGTCATGCGGGTGATAATTAGCTCCCACATAAAGTTTTTGTGCATTTGTAACAATGCCAAAAAAGGTAATAATTACTATTATTAATAGTCTTTTGTAAGGTTTTGCTTTCATTATTCAATTATTTTATTGTCCATATATATGGAGGTAATACATCTTTTTCGTAATCGAACCATTCAAAATCGGCCGGATTGGTATTTACACTTCCATTACCAGTAGCATACATACCAATGTATGCGCCAATAAAACCGCCAATTATTTCGGTTGAGATATCTTTAGTCGGGGCGCTCCCAAGTTTAATTGCAGCTTTACCTTCTTCTTGGGCCCAAAATACATATTCAAGGTCTGTTGCGCTTATCCTTAATATAACATCCCCTTCTGGAACAAAAACATGGGTTAATTCAATGATTTTATTTTTAAGAAATTTTTTAAGGGCTACCATACGTTTTCCTTCGTATAATGTAATATACAGACTAAAGTAGTTTTCATCGTTGCCCCTTACCACCAAACCGGCTTCCTCATTTTCGGAAACAGGTATGAAGTTAATTTTAGCTGAAGCCACCATATTAAAATCGGTTTGCCTTCTCCCTATAAAAGCCGGCGAATCTTTATCCGATAAATTCACTGCTGAACCTTTCAGCCTCAAAAAACCTGGTTTTTCAGTAAGCGACCAATCTGCATCGTATGGATTGCGGAGAAAATTCCATTGTAATCCGAGTTTTTCTCCATTGAAATCGTCGCGCACCGGTTCTTTTTCCCATATATGCTCAGGTAAGTTTGGGGCAAGGAATTCTTCCATCATAACCCCATTATTTCCTGCAACAGGCCATCCATCATCAGTCCAGGTAACAGGGGCAAGAAAGGTTTCACGGCCTAAGTGGTGATATCTTCCCCCTTTTGGCCTGATACCCAGGCAAAACAACCACCAGGTGCTATCTTTAATTTGCACCATATCGGCATGCCCAATTGCATGGAACAGTCTTTCAGGATGATTCATATTCGAAATTACCGGATTATAAGGACTTGGCTCAAAAGGCCCATAAGGCGATTTGCTCCTCTGAATCACTTCACGGTGTTCATAACCAGTACCGCCTTCGGCAGACATCAGGTAATAATAATCATTAATTTTATAAATATGAGGGCCTTCGGGTGATGAACCTCCTAAACCGGCAGCAATTAACCTTAGCGGGGTGATAAACTGTTTTAATAGAGGATCGTATGTCCCGACCATAAAACTGCCGTTATTGTCAGGACTTACCCAATACATGCTGTCGTTGGCAAACATAATGGATGGGTCAACATTCCAGTTGCCTACCCAAACAGGGTCAGACCAGGGACCGGCAGGATTGGTTGCCGTTACATAAAAAGCGCCTTGTGATCCTTGTCCTCCATAATTGGTGCAGGTAACGTAAAATATGCCGTTATTATACCGCATAGCAGGGGCATAATTTCCACCCGATGAACCAGCACCTCCCAAAGGACAATTTATTTTACTGTCTAATGCATGGCCAATTTGTTTCCAGTGGACCAAATCTTTACTATGGTAAACCGGAACACCCGGAAAATATTCAAAAGTAGAGGTTGCCAGATAATAATCATCGCCTACCCTGCAAATGCTCGGGTCAGGGTTCATGCCGGTAATGACAGGATTTTTATATGTTCTTTGTCCCGTTATTTTTCCAGCCATTATCACAAGAAAAAAGACAATAAATGTAAAGTATTTCATATTGATAAGCATTTCTGTTATGGAGTTAAAACGTTATTTTTTATTTGATTACTACAAAATTTTTCGTTAAAAAAAAGTGGCTGTTTTGTGCTGAAAGAATATAATACCCTCCGGAAAGAGAAGACAAATCAATATTGATTGCCGAATGGACATCATAACAGGCATTAAATACTTTCACTTTTCTGCCTTGATGATCGTAAACTGTAATTTTGGTCAATCCGGCAACAGCTGATCCCAAATCAATATACAAATTATCGACAGCAGGATTTGGAAATAGTTTAATTTCGTTTGCTTTATCATGATTAACTTTTATACCAACCGGGGTTGACTTCAATAAAACTGCGGTTGTAGAAAGGGCAGGTACTGCAATGGAAAAGGAATTTGAAGTGACCGAAACCACATCTTCTTTCAGAGCATTGATATCATGCGATACAAATGTTTCGGATGAAGGCAAAGATGACAATTGTAAACTCTTATAACTTCCGTCAGCTACCATTAGCCCATTTATGTTTACGGTCACATTTTGTTCCGAATTCATGTTGCGGTTAACAACAATAATGGTAGTAGAATCAGAAGTTTCATTTATCGTGGTGTAAGCCGATACTGAATTTTCATTCGAGGAAACGCTTGAAACACTATATTCCTTAGCATACCGGCTAAATAAATGCAAGGTTTCCCACATTCCTGTAAACCAGTTCCACGGGGTAAAGTATTCGACCCCATTGTTGGCAAATAATCCCAGATGAGTGGCATAAATAACCGAAGCCAGGTTAGGCTCATTAGGCCCGGGGCTCCATTCGCTAAGTCCAAGCGTAATGCCATGGTTCTCGCCAAAATAATTTACCAGCCAATCGTTGACACGTTGGAAAATATATTCTTTGGTTTGAGCATTGTCCCATCCGCCATTAATGGTTTTAACTCCATTGGCACCAGGGTAAACATAATTTTTGTCATAAAAAGCACGGTGGTTTTGAAGGGCATCAGCATCAGACGGGGCATAAGGATAATGATGGATATCGAAAACATCGAGTACCCTGATACCTGATGCTTTTTCCTCATCGGCACAACGTTTAATGAAATATTCGAACCAGCAATAATACTTCCCATTAATCCAGATGCTCTCGCTGCCCCATTTATACCATTGCCATTCGCTGGTAGTAACCGGGCCGCAAATTTTAATCTC
>JAFGOZ010000049.1 GCA_016926235.1 Bacteroidales bacterium
ACCACTGGTAAAACCTACCACCAGCGGATGAGGGATAAACTTCAGTAAAGTACCCAGCTTCAATAAACCGAATGCAATAAGAAACAGCCCGGCCATAATGGTCGAAATCATTAAGCCCTCCAAACCATGGGTCTCAATAATGGCAAATATTATAATTACAAAAGCTCCGGTAGGACCGCCAATCTGTACCCTGCTTCCGCCCAACAGAGAAATAATAAAACCTGCAATAACAGCCGTAATCAATCCTTTTTCGGGTGAAACTCCGGATGCCACTGCAAATGCAATGGCCAAAGGAAGTGCTACAATTCCCACAACCAACCCGGCAAGTACATCCTTGGTCAGGGTAGTCTTATCTATAAGCTTGTGCTGCCACAAACTAATAAGCTTAGGCTTAAAAATATATTTCATCCCCTTAAAAAAAAACAAGATACAATATGAGTGACCAGATTCCTGATTGGTTATTAATATCAGGAATGATTCTCGTGAATAGAGGGGCAAATTTAAATGAACTTTTGTTCAGTCCGCTAATTTTACTCTTAATATTCTATAAAATATCAATGCCAACCGGGAAATAATTGAGATTTCTTTCTCAAATAGTCGGGACTCACAATGATTTTCAGATTTAAGATTCTGTGCGGCTGGAAGGGGAAGTTATCTGTTCTAGAAACTAAAGTTTCCGCTTCTACCAGTGAGGATATTTGACCAAAGCAGATTAAGAAAAAGAAAATAACCAGACCAATCAGGAATTTAATCCCGAAATAACCCGAAAAAATGCTCCTACAATGAAGTAATTGTTTGAAATAAATGAAATTAGAAAATATTATAAATAAAGAAAGGCCTGCCGACATTCCGACAGACCTTTCAAACCTTAACCCTAACCCGATGCAAATATAACTCTGCTTTTTGAATTGACAAATTATTTTTCGATGTTTTCCTACTTATCCGCTAGTTAAATAATGTTTCTCATCTATAACTTCAATATATTTAAAACATAAAGACCTCTATTCCAGACATAAGCAGTTTCAACCTTTTACCCGGGTACCAATGATTTATTAGTTCATTTTCAATGTTAGTGGTCCGAGTGTCCTGAACCATGCTCAACAATTCCATGAGGGCAATGGTAGCATGTATGAAATATTGAGGTTTACAGACGACCTTCCTAGCTGCCCTCACAAAACCTGATGTGGGTCAGAATGCCCCAACAGCCACCTAAACTGCAATATTTTATACCCCAATTTATTGGTTTGCACTATTTATCAAGTTTAACAGTGAAAAAGTAATTAATGAAGAAATTGGAAATCCCTGCAATATGCTGTGAATTGTAGACCAGGGGGTTATTGCTTTGTTTAAGACGAAATTTCATTCTTCCGCTAATAATTTGTCAATTTTATCGAAGGTTCTTCGACTCATTGGCCTTAAATAAAAACCTGATTCAATAATATGTCCGTTTTTGTTTACCAGCATATAGTGCGGTAATGATTTTATGTCAAAAGTTTTTCGAATATCCCTACTTTGTTTAATGTCACAGAAATAGTGTTGACCATCAAGTTGCATTTGAGATATATCCGATTTCCATTGTTCCTTCTTTGATTGCAGACATAAATAAACAAATTCAACATCTTCTCCTGCTAAAATATGCTTAAGTTTCTTTGAATTTAACATTTCTTCTTTACAGGGTCCACACCAAGTTGCCCAAAAGTCGATATATAAAACCTTACCCTGGTTTGCTAACAAAATCGAATCAATCAACAGCCTAGCTGTTGTGCCGTTTAATTTTGACAAAATTTCATTTGAGTTTATTTCAGGATTCTTCTTCTGCTCTCTTAAGTCCTCATAATATTTGTTTAGAGGAGTTATTAAAAAACCATCATATACATTCTCATTCAACAAAATTTTGTTTTCTTCGAAAAGATCTAAATTATTATAATTAAGTTCTTCATAAAATATACTTCCAATAAGAATTTGCCTAAAATAACTCTCTTCATGGTTCTTTATCACGGAGTTTACTAAGGTAGAAAAATAAGAATCACTTGAATGTTTTGTAAAATTAATCGTTCTATGAGCAAAACTGCTGGTATAAACCCCCAATAGTTCATATATATTGGTATTAACAATTGAGTCTGAGTATTTTCTTTCTATTTTTTCAAGAAAGGAGTAATAGTCGCGAGGGATATCTATATCACGGTAGGCTATATTGTTTTTGTAAGCATGACTCAAGGGAAAAAACAATAGTGATTTTTGGTAATTAATAGTTATGTAATCTTTAGTCCATCTGCGAATTGCTGATGAAGGGTTTATCTCCCTAATGAACTCCTGTCGTTTTTGTTCTGCAATACTTTTAATACTGTCACAGAATGATTTATAAGTCTTGAGGCTCATGTTTTGAGTTTCTCTGGGGCTAAACTCAAACACGCCATAATTGCTGTTTAGATATTTATTTATATTCATGTTCGACTGCTGATTGTCACCAAAAAATCGAACATTTCCAATATCTTTAAAATCAATTTCAAGATGTATTGAATCTCCCGGGCTTGCAATAATTTTTCCTACAATTGGATCTAAATTTAAATCTTGTGTTTTATATAGCTCAAACTCAATCTTAAATGTTCCATCATTATTTATTGAATCCGTAAAAATTGTTTTC
>JAFGOZ010000442.1 GCA_016926235.1 Bacteroidales bacterium
CGAAACCTGCGAGTTGAAAAACATAGCAACATACGAAAAATATCAAGGCAAAGGGTACGGTAGAGCATTGATAAATTTTATTTTTGATCTCTACAAAAACGACTATAAAACAATGCTTGTCGGTACAGGCGAAACGCCGACAATCTTGTCGTTTTATGAAAGTTGTGGATTTGAAAAGTCATATCGGGTAAAGAATTTTTTTATCGACAATTACGACCACCCTATGTTCGAGGGCGACATACAACTTGTTGATATGATTTATCTTAAAAAGGATTTATAGGAATAACGGGAATGTATTACAAACGAAATGAAAACGCTGAACAATGATAAATAAGGGAAGAATAGAATTTATAATACAAAACCAGGATTTTAGCGATTACAAGTGGATAAATCCTAAGAAGATTATTGTTGCACACTGGGTAAGAGTCAAATGTACTTTTGGGTGCAGTGATTATGGATTAGGGACATGTCCTCCTAATACTCCATCAGTTAGTGAGTGTGAAAAATTCTTCAAAGAGTACGAAAGTGGAATAATAATTCGACTAACCAAATTCGCAGATAAAAATTCTTATCCATCTGATTGGTCCAAAGAAATGACAAATAAATTACTTAAAATTGAGAGAGAGATTTTTCTTTCAGGACATCAAAAAGTTTTTTTACTCAATCAGACTTGTTGCTCACTGTGCCAAGATTGTTCAGGTAATAGACCAGACTGCAAAGACAAAAAAAATAGCAGACCAAGTCCGGAGAGTTTTGCAGTGGACGTATATGAGACTGTAAAAAACGTGGGATTAGAAATAAATGTAGTAGCAGACAATCCAGCAGAAATAAATAGAATAGCAATATTATTGATAGAATGAAAACCAAGCACGAACCGCTAAAAGCTGAATAAAAGCAAGCCGTACAAGCGTTTATTTTAATCAATGTTTTGTATATTTCGGTTTTATATAAATGAAAACGCACCTATGAACGACATACGCCTGAAACCAATTGCATACGTAAAAAACACCCGGACCGAACCAATTGATGACAACTGGTCAGCCGTGGAATCCATCATTGAACTGACTAACGATATGCCGGAAGAATGTTTTGATGGCATTGTGGATTTTTCACATCTTGAGATAATTTATTATTTCGACAAATCTACCAAGACCTTTATTGGAAGTGAACATCCAAGAGAAAATAAGAACTTTCCCAAAGTGGGTATTTTTGCCCAGCGAAAAAAAGACCGGCCCAATCATATAGGTGTTACTATTGTAAACCTGGTGTGTCTTGAAGGACGTAAACTAATTGTTTCCAACCTGGATGCAATAGATGGGACACCTGTATTGGATATAAAACCTGTTTTCAGGGAATTCCTTCCTATGGGTGAAGTGAAACAACCCGGATGGACAAAAGATCTAATGAAAAACTACTGGTAGTATGATACACAAAATGAGAAGACAGGACAGAAAACTAAATAAAAATGAATCATTGGAAATACTAAAAAATGGAGAATACGGCGTTTTATCCATGGTAACTCCAAATAATGAAGGATACGGAATCCCGTTAAATTATACCTTGGAAGGAGAGAAAATATATTTTCATTGTGCTACTGAAGGGGCTAAACTTGACAACCTGAGAAATAACCATAAAGTTTCCTTTTGTGTGGTTGGTAAAACAGAGCTTATGCCCGATAAATTCGGGACCAAATATGAAAGTGCTATTGTAAAAGGTGCAATATCAGAAGTAGAAGGGGATGAAAAGCGGGAAGCTTTGAGACTTTTGATTAAGAAGTACTCTGGCGATTATATAAATGAAGGCGAGGTTTATATTGATAAATATTGGGATCGTGTTAAAATTATTAAACTCTTGATTGATTCAATATCAGGGAAAGCACGTAAACATTGATTCACTATCATAATCAAACACAAAATGCTTCGTTAAGACTCCATTACTCATATTAACACTTGGATAACATGAAACATTTCTGTACATTTGAACGAATCCAAGTTAAAAGTATTGGACCAATAGAAGATATGTGAATGTGAATGTATAGGGTATACCCTGACCTACGGTATATAAAAAATGACCAGCTCAAAATTTAAGACAAATTACCTACCTGAAATTAAGGCATTGCTACTTGGGAGAGAAAAACCATCCATAGTATCAGTTAACCTGACTGATCGCTGTAACCAAAAATGCATTTATTGTGAAATTAGAATAGACAAAAACTCTTCCCGTGAAGAACTGCTTTCAAAAGAAGACATGCTTTGGATCATAGACCAAATGTACGTTGTTGGAATTAAGCGACTTTCCATGTGCGGTGGTGAACCATTTCTTTTTAAAGAAATTATTGATGTTGTAAGATATGCTAATAGCAAACAAATTAAGTGCAATATTACTTCAAACGGCATGACCATCCACTATCTATCAAACGAGGATTTGCTTACACTTTCAAAATGTAACACTCATATTAATATCTCAATCGATTCATTCGACCAAAAAATTCAGGCACAAACCCGAGGGAATGAAGATGCTTTGTCTAATGCATTAAAGAGTATGGAGACACTCAAAAAATATAACATACCTTTTACTTTACTTTCAGTTATTTCAAGATACAATTACCATGAATTGTTCAACTCATTTATTGCAGCCTATGAGTCAGGTGCAAAAGAAATATTATACCAACCGGTAATTAATTATTCCAATTTCCCGGATAGAGAGGGCCTTCCTAATAAAAAACAAATTAACGTTGGGGTGGATAAGATCGATGTATTAAATGATCAACTTGAAAAAATCTACCAGTTTGAAAGAAAGAATAACATTAAAACAAATGTATACCGCATTAAGCCATGGATCAATAATTATATAAAAACAGCTTCAGGTTCAAACAGTTCCTGGTTTTTTAATGATATATTAAAAAAATTCTATTGCCGAGAAGTTCATACAGTCATAGATATCAGTTATAACGGCGGTATTCAACCCTGTGGCCTGGCGCTTGCAATCACAAGTATTAAAGATAACAAAGAGACGAATTTGTTATCGCAATGGTACAAAGCTGGTTCCTCTTTGAAAAACAACTTAAAAAATAAAAAATATCCTGAGATTTGTAATGGTTGTTGTCATAAGTTTAGCAGAAATATGATAGCTTCGGTCTTTAAGTATCCTCTGGCAAATAATAAAGCCTTGCGAAAGGTTATTTTGTTACTTATATTTAGGACTATATCAATGATCAATAAAAAAACATTTCATAACTTATAATGAAAACAGTTTTAATAACAGGAGGTAACAAAGGTATAGGTTTGGAAATTTGCCGCCAGTTGGATAAGCTTGGATGGCAGGTAATTTTATGTTCAAGAAATTTTGACAAAGGAGTACAGGCTGCTCAAAACCTGAGTAAAAACATATTGACACATCAACTTGATGTTAAAGATGAAACCAGCATTCAAAACCTGCTTACATATGTAAGCAAAGAAATTGGCAAACTTGATGTATTAATTAATAATGCAGGAATGGGAGCAAATTCACAGGAGAATCCTGGTTTATCAAACGTAAAAAGAACGATTAAAAAACATTTTAGAATAATTTATGCGCTTTCACAAAAGGCAAAGCCATTTCTTAATCAATCAAAATTATTTAATGAAAACATTTCTGCTGGAGAAATTCCTTTGTCAAGGGTAAAAGATATTATGGAAACAAACTTTTACGGGGTGTGGAGGATGATCCAGGTCTTTGTCCCGCTTCTTAAGAAAGGTGAATCACCACAAATTATAAATGTAAGTAGCGGGATGGGTACTTTAAGCAACCTCACAGGACTTTATCCGGGATATAGCTTATCCAAAGCATCCCTGAATGCTCTCACTATTCTATTTTCAAATGAATTAAGGTCAAAAAATATTAAAGTTAATGCGGTTAATCCGGGTTGGGTAAAAACCGATATGGGTGGCCCCGATGCCCCCAGAACTGTTGAGGAAGGAGCCGATACAGTTGTTTGGTTAGCAAACCAGATAAATGTGCCAAGTGGTAAGTTTTTTATGGACAGGCGTGAAATAGAATGGTAATTCAAAAAAAAATGTCAATATGATACCAGATGGAATTTCTTACATATTAAAAAAGACAATCTACAAAAAGATACGCATATCTCATATTATTGCATTTATTAAATACAACAATATTACCAAATTAATCAACTTAATAAATTCATTCTATGAAAGACACACAAAGAAATCAACTTTAAAATCAAAACCATATCTTATAAATTCAGAACTAACTAATTCTTGTTTTCTAAAATGTCCGTTTTGCCCAACTGGTAAAGAAAATTCAAGACCTAACGGATTTGCAGAACCTGCATTATATGAAAAAATAATTAAAGAAATTGGCAAATATGTTTACTTAATTACTTTTCATGGTTGGGGTGAGCCCTTGTTGCCTAAAAACCTGCCATATTTAATTGAATTGTCACATAGGAATAGAATCTGTACAGTGGTCACAACAAATGGGCTTTTATTGAATGAAGAAATTTCAAAAAAGCTAATTACCAGCAAATTGGACGTGTTATACATTTCGCTAGATGGAATCACTGAAGAAACATACCAGAAATACAGAATCGGAGGAAAATTTGATACAGTATTAAATAACATTAAAAAACTAGTTTCCTTAAAAAAAGAGATGAAAAGCTCAAATCCATTTATAGAATGGCAGTTTATTGTATTCAAACATAATGAGCATGAGATTTTTGAAGCAAAAAAGAAAGCAAAAGAACTTGGTGTAAACAACATAGTGTTTTTACCTGCCTACACAGAAAATCCAGATTTTGACCCATCAGATCAGAAATTCAGATTGCCGAAAAACTCCCCTTTATCAATACGTTCTGATTGCAAACATCTATGGAGTAGTTTGGCTTTTCACTGGAATGGCACAATTGTTCCCTGTTGTTATGATTATAAGGAAGAAATATCATATGGCACGATTAATCATACTAATTTTAATGATACATGGAATAGTGCACAATTTATTAAATCCAGACAAATTATAATAAATGGTTGTGATAATCAATCAAATAATCTGCCTTGCTATAAATGTATAAGCCATATTGATATTCAACTAAATATCGTAAATTAGATTCGACATGAAAATAGGTTTAGTTTTTCCAAATAAAGACAGACGTTATAAAACTGTTCACCTTGGGTTGGCATATATCGCATCGCATGCAAGGTTACATCATGATGATCTTTCATTTAAGGTTTTAGATACCCGGGTTGCTAAGAAAAAAGAAGTGAAAGAATTTTTCAATTCAGCTTTTGATCTTGTTGGAATAACTGTGTTTTCACCTGTATACTTTGAGGTAAAGGATATATTTAATAAGCTTAAGCAAAGATATCCCCAAATACCTGTTTGCCTTGGAGGGCCTTACGTTACAACCATTATGCAGGAGATTTTTGGTGAAACACCGGCAGAATATGCAGTGTATGGTGAAGGAGAAGAAACATTTACACAACTGATTTCCTGCTTAAAAGGAAATGGACAACTTGAAAATATTGATGGTTTAATGTACAAAAGCCAAAACGGAGAAATTTTGGTAAATCCTCCACGTAAAAGAAATAAAGATCTCGATCAGCTACCACTTCCCGCATATGATCTGTTCCCGATGGAACGCTATCCACTTCACAGGCTGGTGACAAGCAGGGGTTGCCCGTATTCATGTGCATGGTGCAATTCAAGTTCAATATGGAAAAATGGATATTATGCGATGAGTTCAAAAAAGATTGTATCTGAAATCGAATATTTAATTTCAAATTATGGGAAAAAGACATTTATTTTCGGGGATAATACGTTTAATCTGGACCTGAAACGAGTAGATGAATTTTGTGACCTGCTAATTGAAAAAAACATTAAAATTTTATGGGCTGTTTCTCTTCGGGCAGATAACATTACACCTGAAACAGCATCAAAGATGAGAAAAGCAGGCTGTTATAATGTCGCTATTGGTATAGAGTCGGCAAATAATATAATCCTTGAAAAAATTGGGAAAAATACTACCATAGAAAAAATTACAGCAGGCATAAAGATATTAAAAGACGCCGGTATTGAAATTATGTCCCAATACGTAATTGGAAGTCCTTTCGAGACCCTTGAGACCGTAAAAGAATCTATTTTATTTGCCAAATCTTCGGGATGCGATTTTACAAATTTTTATACAGTATTACCTTTTAAAGGAAGTCCACAATGGGATTATGTAAAAAAGAATGGCAAATTGTATACTGATAAAATTCACGATTTCCATTCCATAGAACCAAGAATTGTATTTGAAACACCAGAATTTAGTTATAATGAAAGATTAGAAGCTATAAAACTGGTTACGAAAGAAGGCTTTTACAGCAATAAGGATAAAAAGAACTGGTTGTTTGACTTTGCAAAAGAATCGTCACGAAAAATTCAAAATATCTTACCTTATAGTATAGGTGAGAAAATATTTATGGTTTTAAAATCAATATACCGTTTAAAGTTTGTTAAGAAAAATAACCGTTAAAAAAGACCCAACATGGTAACATTAGTTATTATAACATGTGCAATCATTCTTCTTTACCTGTCATATCCTCTATGGCTAATAGTCCAACCTAAAATATTGTTACCTGAAGAAGAGGATAAAAATATAGATAATGTGTCTATCATCTTTTTATCCCAAAACAGTGAAAGTATTTTACAGAATAAAATAAGTTTTTTATTGAATGAAATTGACCAATTCAAGAATGCTGAAATTATAATAGTAGATGATGGCAGCAAGGATGAAAGCCAGAATATTTTGAAACAGTTTACAGATGAAAGAATAAAGTTACTGCTAAAAGATAATCCTTGTGGCATACCTGACTCTATGAATCTTGGTATTCAAAATGCCCGATTTGAACATATTGTATTTTGCGATAAGCGTCAGCATCTTTCAAAAGGAATAATTAAAAAACTAATATTACCATTAAATAATCCAAATATAGGAATGGTTTCATCCTGCGTTTCTAATTATGACAAATGTGGAAAATATTCATTATTAAGGGCTCATGAGAATTTTATAAAATATAAAGAAGGGCAAATGGGAAATTTGATGGGTGTTTATGGTCCATTACATGCTATTCGAAAAGACTGTTACCAAGAAATGCCTGATAAAATTATACTTGATGATTTGTACAATACTCTTCAAGTACTGAGTAAAAAGCAGGTAGTATTTATGCAAGAATGCCAAATATTTGATGATGATATGGATTTTCTTTATAATTATAAAAGAACAAAGCGTTACTTTCTGGGATTCATTCAAATATTAAAAAACCATAAACTTTTGTCGGCATTAAACTTACAACAAATTATTATGCTTTTATGGCATAAGTATTTACGTATTATTATTCCCATCCTTATCTTTATTTGCTATACTATGTTTGGTATAAAAAGCATTTCTGATCCTTTAGCCTTATCGATTTTTTCAAGTATTACATTAATAGTAATTTTATGTCTTTTTATTGGAAGTAATAAGGCTAACTTACAGATAAATAGCTTTATACGTTTTATCACATTTTACTCGTTTGCTTTTATGGAGTTTCTATTTATTACCGTTTTATTTAAAAAATTATTCAATGGAAAATGAAATGAGAGAAAAAAGTGAATAGTTACTATACCCTTATTACTGTCACTGGAAGTATATTTACCCTTTATTGAGAATTTATCTCCTAAAATAAAACTTACAAATCGGCGTTTTATGATTACTGTTTTAAAATAAAACCTAAATCTGGAGTGAGGATCAAAGTGATAATAAATCCTTAATGAAGGATTGCCACTTTTATTTCTTTTTACTTACTTTTAAATCCCGTATGGAAGGAACAGGAATACTACGATATTTTTACCTTGTTGGATTTGCCAATGCTTTATTCTTCAGTATTTTAATTTATTCCAAACCCAAACGTAACCGAGCAGATAACCTATTGGCAGGGTGGCTAATATTTCTTTCACTTCAACTTATTATCCCTTTCTTATATTTATCTGACCTGAGCAAGTATTACCCCTATGCAGGTATTGAAGTTTCTTTATATGTTGTGCACCCTTTATTACTTTACTTATATATCAAATCCATAATAGGACGTTTCCCTTCTAAAAAGAATCTCTTTAAACTAATAGCCTTTGCTGCAATAGTAGAATTATCAATGTCTAGTTTTTACCTAATACCTGCCAAAGAGAGACTAAATATTATAATGGGAAATAAACCTATAAAACCTCTCTTTCTAATTATTATGATCCCTTTATCTATTTACCTTTTTTACTTTGTAATTATAAGTACAAGAACATTGAAGGATTATAAAACGAACGTACTTGAAGTATACTCATATAAAGAAAATATTGATCTGCTTTGGCTTAGAAGACTTACGCTATTCTTTTACGGATCATTACTAATAAGTTTTCCAATACTATTGATCTTCTACTTAAAAAAAGTCCCACTTGCTGAAGCAGACTATGTATACTTTGCCTTCCTGACCATTTTCATTTTCTTTATTGGTTATTGGGGTTACAAGCAAGGTGAAGTATTTAATCTTCATGAAGAAGGCAGAGCCGAAAATGATAAAACAGATACAGAAAATCATACATCCAACCTTCGTCCAATTTCACAAGAGAAGATACAATCAGTTAAAAAAATAATGGATAGTGAAAAACCTTACCTAAATCCTTCACTAACCATTTATGAGCTCGCTAAAATAATGGATGTGCAACCCCATTACCTATCAAGATTGATAAATCAGGAATATCATTGCAACTTCTTCGAATTTATTAACCAGTATCGTATTAATGCTTTTAAAGAGTACCTTGCTACAAATAAATTCAAAGATTTTACCCTTTTAGGCATTGCCCTTGAATGTGGCTTTAACTCCAAATCGGCCTTTAACCGGATATTTAAGGAATATACCGGTTTAACACCAACCGAGTATAAAAAGAAAATTGCATCCTGACTAAAATTTTGTCCCATTCTTCAACTGGAAAAGAGATACAGACATCTTACACATTATTTACTATACATTTTCAATTATACATTATTCTCAAAAGTTTGTCCCAACTTTTAAAAGTGAGACGATGGATATGTTTCTTTTCATTTGTTTTGGAGTGTTATTATAAATCTCAAAAAAATGAGTAGTCAAATGATTGTGAGGACAAGTGCATTCATTAACAATGATAGGGATTGCATATCTGGATACGAATTCATAAACCAAAGCATAGGTAGTATAGAACCCATTTTTGCAGTAAAAATACAAGAAGACATTCTTCAAGGTTCAATAAAAATTTCACCTCTTTTTTCTATTTCAAAACCTACGGAAAAACAAGCTGCACTTTTTACTAACTTAAACTTTACAAATAATGAAAACTGTCAGAAAATAATAAAAGAAGCTTTGAAACTTTCATGGGAAATGGGCTACAAAGTCGCTTTTACGGCAGAATATCGGGAGGAATATACAAAAGCAGGGTTTCAACAAGTTGACAGGACATTCAATGGCTATAAAAAGCAATATCCTCTTCTCTTTTTCGAATTAAGCTGGGATGGTATTAAGAAAATATCCAATAACATCATATTCCCTTAATATAATAAACCTTTAATTGTGCTTTGATATGAAAAAATTACCACATGGATTAATTAGCCTGACACTCGCATTTTTATCAATCAGCGGTGGATTTTATGCAATTTTTATCGTAAATAATTTGCTGGCAATATTATACTCTATTATTATGCTATTAGGATTTATGGTAATAATCTATTCCTATTGCACAAAGTGTCCCGGCAGATTTACATGTGGTCATATCATTCTTGGTAAACTGGCAGCGCTTTTCCCAAAAAGAGATGAAGAAGCCTATTCAAAATGGGATTATTTGGGAGTAATCATTTCTTTTTTGCTTATCATTGCTATTCCCCAATTCTATTTATGGAAGATTAAATGGCTATTTATTAGTTTCTGGACATTACTCATTTTAGCCGTTATGGAAATCAATAAACATGTATGCACAAAATGCCTTAACAATAACTGTGCCTTATGCAAGAACAAACATTTCCAAAATCACAATTTAAACAATAGAAAAAGATGAACATCCTTATTTTATTAGCCTGTATATTGATAGCGGGCCCGTCAGTATTTGTACTATCCACATTATTCAAGAGCAGGTTAAATCTCTTATAAACAGCATACTTAATTAGCCATATCCCTATCATAGAATTCAAATTTCTCATCTTCATTTCTCCTGTGCAGGCCAAGTTCCCTGGTTGAAATTTCGCGCATTTCAACTTTTCGTATTTTACCAGTAACCGTAATTGGAAAACTATCTACAAATTTCCAGTATTTAGGTATTTTAAAAGTGGCTATCTGTCCTTTACAGAATTCGGTGAGCTCCTGTCCGGAAATAACTTTGCTGTCTTTTAGTTTCACCCAGGCCATTACTTCCTCACCATACTTATAACTCGGCACTCCGATAACATGTACATCGCTTATGTAATCATGTGTACGTAAGTATTCTTCTATCTCGAGAGGTCCAATATTTTCTCCTCCCCGCAGAATCATATCTTTAATCCTTCCCGTTATTTTCACATATCCTTCTTCATCCATTACGGCCAGATCGCCGGTATGCATCCATCGTCCTTCATCAATAACAGTGTGAGTTGCCTCATCATTATTCCAGTATTTAAGCATTACGGAATATCCGCGGGTACAAAGCTCTCCATGCTGCCCAACGGGTAATATATTTCCATTGTCTTTATCAACTATTTTAATTTCAATATGATCCTGCACCCTGCCAACAGTTCCAACTCGTTTATCAATAGGATCATTGCTCATGGTTTGTAATGAAACTGGAGATGTTTCGGTCATTCCATAGCAAATCTGAACATGCATCATATTAAGTCGTTCGATCACCTCATTCATGGCCTTTACAGGACAACTAGCCCCTGCCATAATACCCGTATGTAAAGTTGAATAATCATATTTATCAAAATTTGGATGTTCTAATTCAGCGATAAACATGGCTGGAACACCATATAATGAAGTGCATTTTTCATCTTGTACTGTTTTAAGGACCGTTTCTGGTTCAAAAGCTTCCCCTGGGACAACCATGCAGGACCCGTGAGTTGTACAAGCCATATTTGCCAACACCATTCCAAAGCAATGATAGAATGGAACAGGGATACATACACGTTCCTTTTCATTATATCCCAACCTTTCTCCAATAAAGAATCCATTATTCAAAATATTGTGGTGGGACAATGTTGCTCCTTTGGGATGACCCGTGGTTCCTGAGGTATATTGAATATTCACTGCATCATCGAACTGCAGGCTATCTTCAATCGCCGACAGTTGATCATCGGTAACCGATTTACCTCTCTCAATAAACTCATTCCATGAGTGGTCTATTACTAAAACATACTCAAGGTCTTTGCATTTTTCCTTTACTTTATCAAGAATTTCAATGTAATTGGTATGCCTAAACCCTTTTGACATTAACAAAAACCTTACTTCCGATTGGTTCAGCGCAAATTCAAGCTCAACAGGACGATATGCCGGATTAATGTTTACCAGTATGGCCCCCATTCTTGCTGTAGCATATTGAATTATCACCCATTCATAACGGTTTGGGGACCAGATCCCAACCCTGTCACCTTTCTTAATACCATATGAAAGCAGGCTTTTCGCAACTTCTGTTGTCCGATCCCAAAAATTTTTATACGTCGCTCTGTAGTTTTGAAATGGAACAACTAAGGCTTCACAATCTCCATATTTATCTGTCGTCCGCTTGAGGTTCTGTCCAATGGTTTCACCTAAAAGGGGAATATCTGAAATCCCATGAGCATAGGATAGTTTAGGCATATTATTATAATTTGTTTTCGGACGTAAAAATACTAATTGGAATGCAACATCAAATACACAATCCTATGTTTTAAAGGATGTAAAGAAGAATAATAAGGATATCCTGCAAAAATGAACGGCTCACCGGGCCTTGTATTTGGTAATTATACTGTGTGCCAGGTCCACGCCTGTATTAAATATTATTTCAATAGCCTTTGATTTGGTATGATATCCACTGGTTTTTGTTGTATATTGACGTATTACCAAGATTTCCACATCTTTCTCCACTTTATACTCCTTAATAACTTTATCCGGTAATTGCAGCGTATGTTGCTGCTTCTTTAAAATCCCGGATGTTGCCTTTGCTACAAGTACTACGTAAAAATAAGGATAATCCTGGTTATTCACATTGTTCAAAGAAATCTGGGCATACAATCCTAAGAATTCCTCTGGTTGATCCTTAAAATCAATTTTCATCTTAACATCCTTTGGCATCTTTTTATCGCTGCCTTCAACATATACAAGATAGTTCACATCATCTTCCCTGACAAGATTTTTTGAAACTGCCATCAG
This sequence comes from Bacteroidales bacterium, assembly GCA_016926235.1. The sequence continues at coordinate 12,408 of JAFGOZ010000442.1, forward strand.
GTTTTTGTATATATTTATTTTGTTTACCAGCTTTGGCATAGTGGTTATACGTCTTACCCCTGTAAACCAATGAGGTCCCAGCAAAGCAAGCAGGTTAAATGCAAAAATATGTCTGGCAGTTTTTGTAAGAAGCACTCCGGAGGCATTAAAAACAAGCAGAAAAATAATAATGCCAATAAATACAAATACACCTAAAACATTCGTAATATCAAGCCCATTGATATCCCATTGTTTTGATTTCCTGTTAATTTCTAAAATTTTATCCAACTGATCACTTTCCACTTTTGCCCATTCATGATCAGGAGTATATGCAGCCAGGGAAATATTATTGTTATATCCTTTCACTACCATGAACAGGTTCCCAAAAAAGACCAGGCAGATCCCCAGAAAAATATAGGAACCTGAATTGTACATATCTAAAACCAGATATTGAAGGACAAATCCAGCCAAAATTAGCGATAAGCTAAGGATCATTCTGGACTTATAGGCTAATGATTTCCATAAATGGAATACTACAATTCCTTGCTCTTCAGCTGACAAAAAGAAGGTTTTCATAAGACAGTTTGTTTTTGAACTTTATACAATTCTTGATATCCAATATTTCTCCAATACAAGGGGCAACCACCATTGCATAAGGCAAGATGGTCGCAACTCCTGCATATCTCATGGGCAAATTGTTTTTCTCTGAAAAAGGTTGAATCTACTCCCTCCCATATTGCTTTAAACGGTTTTTCCAACAGGTTACCGACTGGTTTGTCATAGGATGCACATGGCAATACTTCTCCATTTGGAGCAACTGAAATTAAACCATCACATGCTGCGCACCCTTTATTTCCAAGTCCCTGCAAAATGGAGTTAAACATGCACATAGGTATGGGGGAATACCACAAAAATTCAATGTTATGTTGCCTGCTATTCCTGTGAATCTCTTCAATAATTGCACCTGCCTCACTGTAGGGAATAACCAGTTCACTGTTAATAATGCTACTTCCTGTAGGTATGACCAGGTTCATACTAAAGCGGTTAAGCCCCATATCTTTAACAAATTCCGGCAGCTTAAGACAATCCTGTAGATTCAATTTATTAAGGGTTGTGTTGGTATGAACATAGATACCTGATTTTTGAAGTATTTTTAAAGCATTAATGCTTTTTTGAAAAGCCCCATCCATTCCTACAATAACATCATGTGTTTCAGCACTTGCACCTTCTATGCTAATTTGTACCGAGTCAAGTTTGGCAGCACAGAGTTCTTTTCCATACTGTTCATCTATTAACGTGCCATTCGTAATCAGGTTTACCCGCATTCCAAGCTCATGTGCATAGGAAATACATGCCAGAAGTTCCTTTCGCCTTAATGTTGGCTCTCCCCCTGTAAAACTTATGGATGGTACTTTTGCATCATGATAAATGGTCTCAATGACTTTATAACACTCCTTTAATGTTAGCTCTTTATTATTGCCAACAGGATTTGTAGTACAATTACAACCTGCGTAACAAAACTGACATGTTAAATTACATCGATACGTCAATGCAAATTCTGACAGAATAGGGTATTTACTGAATTGCATTTTAAACCTTGAAGTCTCAACTGCAGGATTCAGGCTAAACTCATCAAGGCTGCCCTCAAGGTATGATTTAACCGCCAATAAAAACAATTCGATCTCCTGCGCTTTATCTTCACCCGCCTTATTAAGCAGTTGAAATATACTGCCTCCGTCCAATAAGTATTTTAGAATTTGCGCACCGGTCGAATTAATTTTTGTAGCCTGATTTGGTCGTTTTATCAGGATATTATCTTCAGTTCGTACAAAAATGTAGGGTCGCACATTCCGGACAAACTCATCAATCCAGCTCAATTTCTCAATATGTTTGGCAGCTTTTCTCATTAATGGGATCCTCCACTAACGCATGCTGAGTGACAAGCTGAATGACAAGCTGAATGGCATGCAGAATGGCAGGCCGAGTGACATGCAGAATGACAGGCTGAGTGGCAGGCATCATGGCATACATTTATATTCTCCAACACATTGTCTCCTGCATTAAACATATGATCCGTATCTACAGGGATATCATACTCGTACCGGAATGGATTATAGGAATGGTACATGTAATGATAGAGATTATTACTTCCATAATACCAGTGATACCATAAAAAATTTCGGTTACTACCTTCATATTTGCTGCGTTCTTCTTTCGGTATATTTGCAGATTCCCACTCACCCATCTGTTTAAGGTAAAACTCCCTGGTTGCTTGTATATCGCTATCCCAGGCTTTCTTTTGAATATTCTTTACAATAAGTTGCATCAACTCCTCAAGTTCATCCTGGGAAAATTCCCCATCGTCATAAAGACTATAATAAAGCTTGGTCTCATATTCGCCCAACTGGTTAATATTGGCATACTCGTTAACCTTTGCCTTGAGCGGGGACCTCTTTAGCACTTCAATTATTTTCTCATTTTCCATGGCAGCAATCATTCCACTTAAAATACTTTTAAATGGTATTTCCAGATAAAATGCAGCTTCCAGAGGAGTAAGTGTTTCACATACTTTCCCTTCTATATGATAATCCGAAAGTTGAAGTTTGGGCGGGGACCAATCCAGGTTGCCCCAGTCAATTTCATCAAGACCGGCTTTGGCCTTTACCATCGATTTGTGTTTTCGCACTACGATTAAAAGAAAAACCAAAAACATTGCACCCAACACGATGAGAAGATTTTTCTTATCATTAGCTATAAAGTCTACAGGCATATAATCATATGTATCCTTCTCGTAATAACCTGACTCATCCTCATATTCATTATATGCATTCAGACTTTCAATATCAAACCAGGATGCAGGCATATAAAACTGGGTACGCATCGGAAACTGGTTCGAAGGATTATTTTTATGAAAAACCAGACACAATAAACCTTCCTCTGTTTTCTGGTAATCAATCAGGAATTTTTCATTAACAAATTTCTCTGTTAATATAATATTCTCACCCATGTAATAGTCTCTCAATACTTCTTTATCAGTATCAACTACATGTGGGATAATAACTTTCAGGGTATAATGCTCCATATCCTCTGCCTCATCAAATTTAACAGGGGACCAGTGAAATACTGCCAACGCTATTCCATCCTCATTTGTAGTTAGATCCAGGTACCCCGCCTCTGCGAAATTGGTTTTAAAATAGAAGAAATAGGTGACATTTCCACTTGAAACCCCAACTCCATTCGCCAATACTATATCCCAATTATCATCTGAAACATACGAAATATCGAGGTTATATTTATTTCCATAATCATCTACTGCATACGATTTATCTAAAAATTCTTCGATAACCAGACGATCATTCCCTGAAAAATAAAACCCGTGCAGCTCACCTGAGATTACCTTATATTGAACCGTGTAGCCAACTATGGCCTCCCCGTTTTCGGCTAGTTCGATAGTAGTTTCAACGAAATTAATTCTGCCCATACCTGCATAAACTGAGCAAAGCAGAAAGGTTAAAAATAATGTAATATAGAAACGCATGATCATTTTTATTGCAAATTACTTTATTTTGATTTAATTCATAGCATACTGAATAAAATAACTTTACTTGATGTAAAAAACCATTAATTTTGTAAATCAAATTTACTGAATGAAAAGAATTGGTGAAAGGGTAAAACGAAAACGTGAGCTGCTTAACATGCAACTCAACGACCTTGCCAAAAAGGTTGGCATCAGTTCAAGTGCCCTGTCTCAAATTGAAAAAGCCAAGGCATTTCCATCCATTGTTACTTTAAAAGCTATAGCTGATAACCTACACACCACTGTTGGTGAATTAGTCGGTGAAAATGAATCACTGAGCCAAAATCCGGTAGTTCGTGAGAATGAAATAAAATTTATTGAGAAAAACACAGGTGGAACTGAAGTTTACCTGCTATCGCATCACGATCTCAACAAACAAATGGACACTTACCTTATTCATTTTGTTAAAAGTTCCTCTCTGGAAGGTTTGTTCACAAATCTCTTCGGTCAGGTTTTTGGATACGTGTTATCAGGAAAAATAAGTTTTGAACTGGATGGAAAGAAAAGTATTCTGGAAAACGGAGATAGTTTTTATTTCAATCTAAAAATGCCTTTTAGTATAAAAAACTATTCAGTTCAGTCTTCAAAAATTTTGTGGATTATTTCACCCCCAAATTTTTAAAAGAAATTAAGCTGCACTTAATAAATTAAGAATTATTTTTATTTTTGCACATCAAAAATTCAACTATAAAGAATTAAGATTGTTTTATACAAGAAAGGGTAAATTACATGATAAATGATTTATTTAAAATACTGGAAAAGAAGAAAATATCACTTCCAGACGATGTCTATGTATTATTAAATAGTTGCAAAAGTTACACAGTATACAATACGGTTGATGAATTGGCAATAGCTGCTATAGGAGGAAAGTCTAACAATACCTTTGAAGTAAAATATGATATACCTGACAAAGGTGAATATACAGAAGCCATAGTACATAGGGTCACCAATGGCATATCAGCCAATTATACCGATCCTTATATGCGCCGCAGGGACCCCGACACTATGTTTATTGCAGATAATGAACCTTCTGATAAAACATTATTTAAAGAGAAATTTGGGTACAACTTTAGCCTGCTAAAAACAGAAACTTTTAAATGGCTTAAAGAACAAGACTTGGCAGTATTCTTTTATTTTGCAGGAAATCAAAAAATTGGTATAGGAGGTATTGCTATAGCGCCTGCCAATGCGGGTTTTTTTGCAATGGGTCTGGCAATGCTTCAAAAAATTATTTCCACAACAGAATTAGATGAAACATTTGCAGTGGAATCAGTAATATATGTAGCCCCTACTTTCAGACATACTCATTTCAATGGCAAACAGGTTGTTGTACATGCCCGTTCAGAGAATTTACATGAGATGTACTCCTACAACCTGTATCCCGGACCAAGCGCCAAAAAAGGATTATACGGTGCCTTGTTAACCAAAGGAGAGCGTGAAGGATGGGTAACTGCCCACTGTTCAACTGTACAGGTTGTAAGTCCCTATGATAACATTACAACTTTTATGCACGAAGGTGCCAGCGGGGGTGGAAAGAGTGAAATGCTTCAAAATATTGCACGGGAACCCAACGGTCAGGTGCTTATTGGCCAAAACCTGCAATCAGGAGAACGCAGATTAATTAACCTTCCATTATTTTGTTCATTCAATCCGATAACAGATGATATGGCATTATGTCATCCTTCGCTACAGAAAGACAATGGAAAACTCTCCGTTTTAGATGCTGAAAACGCATGGTTTATTCGTGTTGATGGTATTACTGACTATGGTGATGATCCATTTCTTGAAAAAATCTCCATAAAGCCAAAGAAACCGTTATTATTTCTAAACATTAAATCCAATCCCGATTGCACTGCACTTATCTGGGATCATGTTGAAGATTCCCCCGGTAAAAGATGTCCAAATCCAAGGATAATAATTCCCAGGGAGATTGTACCCGGAGTTGTTGATACATCAGCTACAATTGATGTAAGGAGTTTTGGAGTAAGAACACCCCCATGTACAAAAGATAATCCAAGTTACGGGATACTGGGACTATTTCATATACTTCCCCCTGCCCTTGCCTGGTTGTGGAGACTGGTTTCTCCAAGGGGATATGCAAATCCAAGTATAATAAGCAGTGGAGGGATGGAATCAGAAGGAGTGGGTTCCTACTGGCCTTTTGCAGCAGGGAAAATGGTTACCCATGCTAACCTGTTACTAGAACAGATCATTAAAACACCACGGATGAGGTATACCCTTGTCCCAAACCAACACATAGGTGTTTGGAAGGTTGGCTTTAAGCCTCAGCTTCTAATGCGCGAATATTTAACCCGTCGGGGGAATGCAAAATTAAGGAGCGACCAGTACCAGGAAGCAAGATGTCAGCTTTTAGGATACGAGTTAAATTACCTGACCATAGAAGGTGCAAAAATTCCATCAAGGTTCTTGCAGGTGCATAAGCAAATAGAAGTTGGAACAGATGGTTATGATGCCGGAGCTGAAATATTATTTGATTTTTTCAAAAAAGAATTACCTAAGTACTTAACATCTGATCTGATGCCGCTTGGCAAGCGTATTATTGATGCATGCTTGTCAAATGCCAGCGTGAAGGAATATAGCTCAATTATTCCCATGAACTATCAATATTCATTTTTATCATTAGACGATATTGAGCAAGGTATACAAAACGGAGATTAAGTAATGTGGGCACATACAAAACAAAGTCAGGAAAAAATAACACCAGAAATTGCTCTTTCTTACTTAAAAGAGGGTAACCGCAGATTTGTTAGAAACTTAAAAACTAACAGGAACCTTTTAAAACAAGTTAACCAAACATCAGAAGGACAATTTCCATTTGCAACGATACTAAGTTGCATGGATTCCCGTACTTCTGCAGAATTGATTTTTGACCAGGGTCTGGGAGATATATTTAGCATACGTATTGCCGGTAACATGCTAAACAAAGACATATTAGGTAGTATGGAACTAGCATGCAAAATAGCCAGATCAAAACTTATTGTTGTACTGGGCCATACCAAATGCAGCGCTATTATTAACGCATGCAATAACATCAAAATGGGGCATTTCACCCATTTACTTAATAAAATTAAACCCGCTATAGAAGCAGAAAAGATCACTTTAAAGGATAGGAATGGTAACAACACTGCTTTTGTAAATAACGTAGCCATAAACAACGTTCAGCAAACGATTCAACAAATACGAAAGAAGAGCAAAATACTTGTGGAACTTGAACAAAGTAATCACATCAATATTATTGGAGGATTATATAATGTTGAAACCGGGAAAGTAAGGTTTTATGAGAATTTATCTAATAGGATATAAATGCAGTGGTAAGACCACTTTTGGAAAAATGCTTGCCCCAAAGTTAGGCCTTCAGTTTATAGACCTGGATGATGAAATTGAAAACTATTACGGGCTATCCATCCCTGACCTATACAATAAATACGGAGAAAAGGAGTTTCGGGCCATCGAACAGAAAACATTTCACCAGTTACCAAAAAATAAAGATTTCATTTTGGCTACAGGCGGCGGATTCCCTCGCTGGGAAACCAATATTGAGTTGCTGATTGAATCGGGATTGACCATTTATATAATGGAAAAGACAGAAGTGTTATATCAGCGTATGAACGAAGTAGCTACCCACAGACCCGTATTGCTGGGCATGCAATATATGCCACTATGGGAATATCTTGTTGAACTCAGACAAAAAAATGATCATATCTACGAAAAAGCGCATATCACTTTTGATGCGCAAAACAATACTCTTCTACAATTAGAATACTTGATTAAGGGTAAGACCAAGAATTAAAAGCAAGTATTGCTATCAATCAATTGTTTTTTTATATTTACTTTTTCAATGAACGTTATTAAATTAATAACCTAAACTCTACCACTATGAATTCTTTAAAAATTTTGACCTTCAGTATACTGTTTATTTCCCTTATTTCATGCAGGGAATCCGCCCTGTCCGATGTTGAAATTGATGATCCTTCTCTTCTTAAAGTATACGGAATTGTATGGAAATACTGCAACCTAGACTCTACTGACGCCGAGGTAGATAGAATAATCCTGCGCCTTAAAGATAAAACGGACCATAGCGTTGACTTAAAAAAAGGCGGAGTACAATGCAACGGAGTTGAAATGTTCAGTTATACGGACCTTATAGGCCCATACTATGCTGTTCCATCAGAAGTTGCAAAAGTAAAAAGTGACAGTACCTATAACTTTATTGTCGAATTAGCAGATGGTGCTGAATATACAGGTAACATAAGCATCGACAACAAACATTTGAAAAGCCTGTCTGTTCAATCTTCCTGGAAATGGGCAAATGATGATTCTCTCACTGTATCATGGAATGATGTTGATGAAGAATATACAACCTATATTTTATGGAATATAACATTTGCTGATGGTATAGACCACACAAATGAGTCCTCTATTGGCAGTCACAACGTTAGCGATGTAAACACTTATACATTCCCTGCTTCATTTTTTACCAATGAAACAGGAGAGGTAATGATTAAAACACTGAAGGTTCACTTACAAAGTGAAAAAGAAGGAGAAATAGATAGTCGTTTCCGTTCCGGATATGTAAAGTGCAGATTTGACTATTATAAAGATGTAAATATACATTAAGCATTTGGCCTGATATATAATCCTCTCATTGTCAAATTCAAAACTGCCTGGCTCCTTTATTTGCAGATATAAAATATTTAACCTAACTATGTAAAAGAAAAGTTTAGTAATGCTAAATTTGGATACCTTTTTTATCTATTTAAAAATATTATTTCATTCTCTAACTTGCTTTAAAAGAGAAATCATGAAAATAAATATTATCCACCAGACCTTAGTAATTATTGTATTTGCCAGCCTCCTTACAGGATGCAAAGAAGACGAAGAATTTCCTCCTTACAAGCGAAATGATAGCGCATACCAGCTTGAAATCTCTTTGGATGGGAGCCTTCAAAATCCGGCATTTTCTCCAGATGGAGAGTCTATAGTATTTACACGATTTAGAAATGGATATAATGAAGAGCCCGCCGATATTTATATATTTAATCTCGAAACGCATAACTTAAAACAATTGGTATCAGATGGAAGTGGCAATGTTAATCTTCCAGGATCATGCTGGAACGAAACAAATGAATCCATCGTATTTTCGTCTTCACGCGAACCCCACGATGAAATATACTTGATTGATGATAATGGAAATCCTGGTGATGAAATACAAATAACTGATCGTGCCGAATACATGGCCTATGAACCTACTTTCTCTCCTAACGGACAGTGGGTAGTATTTGAATCTCATCCACTTGACGTAGAAGGACAAGGTGTGATAACCAAATATCAAACCAATGGATCCGGAAATTACATTGCTCTTACAGAAGCTTCTGATGATTGCAGACAACCTAACTGGTCACCCGCTGGTAATCTTATTTTATATCAGCAATATAAGGATAACCAATGGGACATATGGGTAATGTCATTTGATGGAAGCAATAAACGAATAGTAACTCCCGGACCTGGTGATAAAACAGATGCATCTTTTACCTCTGATGGCAACTCTATTGTATATAGCACAGATTATGATCTTGAATTAGCAAATATTTACAAAATTGATATAAGCGGAGGTGAAGCAGAACGCCTCACTTACTGCACAGGTTACGACGGAGCTCCATCCATTTCATCTGATGGGAAAAAACTGGTTTTTGAATCATGCCAGGGAGATCCTGATGAGTCAGGAGGGACGAAGATATGGGTGTTGGAGATTAGCAACTAACGTAAATGAAACAATGAATCAGTTCTTCCTTGTAAAGACAACTATAAGATACGTCATGAATGATACGAAGATTCCAAAAATATTTGGATCAAGTTTAGAAGGCAAATCTAACTGTGATAGAATTAACATCAAGGTAGTTGTCCCTCCTGCTATCATGGATATTAAAGCTGCTTTTGCATTTGGCCTTTTTGTAAATAATGCTGCAATTACAGGGACAATCATTCCGGATACCATAAATGAATAGGAAAGCAACATCAATTCCAGCACATTTTGCATTTTAAGAGCAATGGTAATGGCTAATATTCCTATCAATAAAGTTATCAATTGGGAATAAATCAATCCCTTCTTCGACTTATGTTTTTTCAAAACATCTGTTAAAATATTCCCGGAAGAAGCCATTAAGCAACTGTCAGCAGTAGACATAATAGCTGAAAAGTAAGCTGATAAAACCACACCCAAGAAACCGACAGGTAATATTGTTTTTAATAATACCGGTAATCCCATTTCAGCATCAGGATTACCGGAATTAAAACCGGGAAGCATACCATTCTCAAATGCCACACGAGCAAACATTCCCAAAACTACACCTAAAAAGGCCATTACCGGATATTCAAAAAGACCGGCAATAAACCAACCACGTTGTGCAGTCTTTGTATCCTTGGCTGCATAAATGCGTTGATATAATGTCATCCCAATGAACCAGATTGGAATAATGGTAAACATCCAATTTACTATGGTATGCCATGATACAGAATTTAAACGTAAAAAATCTGCTGAAAGAGTTGATCTGATACTTTCCATGCCACCAATACTTTTATAAGAGAAAGGTAACCCTACAAATAAAAGGCCTGCTATTAGAATAACCCACTGAATGGTATCAGTGTAAATTACCGCTTTCAATCCTCCCAACACTGTATATCCTACAGCAATTGCTCCCATTATCAATAAGGCATGAGTAAGTTTAAGATCTGAAAATGTGGAGGAAGCTAATTTGGCGCCTGCCAGAATCTGCGAACTGGTAAATCCAAGGTAACCTATAGCAGATATTAAACCCGCTATAAACGCTACCTTTTTATTGAAAACACTTTCAAGATATTGTGGAAATGTAAGAAACTTCTTTTCCCTGGCAAGTTTTGAAACTCTGGGTATCAGTAATACTCCGCTTATCCATGCACCCAATAATCCGGTAAATAAAAGCCAACTTCCCGAAAGTCCCATAGTAAATCCCAGACCACCAAGTCCAATTGAGAAGCCACCTCCCACATCTGTAGCTACAACGGATAAACCAATATGAACGCTTCTCATTTTTCTTCCACCAACGTAGTAATCATCTGTAGTTTGGTTTTTTCTTAAAAAATAGAAACCTACACCTAACATTAATAACAAATAAGTAATAAAAATGGTTAAATCAATCCAATGCATTCTATTTTAATTCATTATTATTTATTTGCAGTAGAATTTTCACCGGGCGTGTTAATCTGTTTACATCCTACCAATCCAATCTGCCACTCCTGTGAATATCATTTCCACAGAAATAGTCCCTATTAACAGCGCAGTAACCCTGCCTGCAATTTCAAAATACTGTTCCACTAACTCTTCCTTTTGTGTATGTATCTTATCATATATAAGTTTTAGTAAATATATTACCCCTATACAAATAAATACGGTTATTCCAATTGCTATAGTTGCATCCAATTTATCCAATTTCTTACCAATAAGGACACAGTAACTTAACGTTCCCGGACCAATAAATATAGGCATTACAATAGCTCCTGCAATAAATTTTGACTCCCCTCTTAGTACCTCAATAGCAGCTCCTCCTTTAAAAATAAACTGAATACCTATTAAAAGAAATACTATACCTCCAAAAATTTGAAAGGATGAAAACCTTGCATGAATAACATTATCAAATATTGTATCACCCAAAACAGCAAACAAACTAAATATTATAAAACTAATCAATCCCGCCCGTAACAGGATTTTTCCAAAAATGCGCGATGATTTAGTTTTTACTACATCAATAAGGTATACTATAATTAAAAAAGGATTTAATAATATCGAGAGGAATAATATGGATCGTATAATATCCTTCATAAATTACAATTGATTAATATGAATTAGACTCTATTTTTTCCAGAGAAATATACCTGCTACAATTTTTCCAACCCCGCATACCTCGATTACAAAACACATTTCTAACAACATGCAAAGATGAATTCACCATTTCTTCCTTACCATTATAATAGGGACATTCATCAGCATATTTACATTTACTCCCAAGATTATTTATTCTCATCGCTAAATTGCTTTATACAATACATTCATACTTTCAATTTTACCGGCAATATTGGTGTTCTTTATTAAAGTACCAGCATAGATATAACCCAAATTTAGAAATGTTTTATTCATAGCCATCGAATTTAATCTTGCTATTGTGTAAAGCATAGATATGCCTTGTTTTTTCATGGCTTTTTCCATTTCATTTAAAAGAATCATTGAATATCTTTTCCCTCTGTGCTCTGGTAATGTAGCAAAATCTGTCATTTCCGCATTACTGCCTGCTAAATCAACCTCAGCGGATGAAACAGCCAAAAGTTTCCCTTTATTCATTATCCCAAAATATTCAACTCCATCTTTCATTGCTTTCAATATATATTCAGGATCATGTATTGGAAATGGGTAACTTTCGAAAACCTCTTTATATATTTCAGTAATTTGGTCTACAAATTTTTCCTTTAGTTTAATGATTTCAATTTTCGGTTGAAGTTTCACCCTTTTTATATCGTATGATCCTGAACTTAATATCTTACTCAGCTCTTCGAGTTTATCATATTCAATATCTAATAACCTGTCTGAACTGAGATATTTTGACATAAAAAATACATCTTCATTACCCTTATAAAATTTTGGAATGTAAGCCTCCACAATAAAACCACTGCTTATAAATAATGGTGCAGCCCAATAGGGTACTTTTGCAAAGATTTTTGTATAGCGATTATCTCTTGCAAGGGTATTTATCCGATCAATAATCTTGGGAAAGTCATTCTTGTCAAGTTTCATCAAATATACCCTGTTGTTTAGCTTTCCATGCTGAATCCGGGTGTTCTTTCCAACAATTTCTATGATATCATTCTTCTGCATTTTCCTCCCTCCTTTTCATTCGTTCCGTATCTTCAGGAATTAATGAAATTGTATCACAGGAATCTGATAATAACTTTTCAATACCTATTGCATCCGATTCATCTACCTCATTCAGGTTCAGTTCCAGGTTGCATTTATCACAATTTCGGTCACACATTCGGGGTTCATAACTGTCAGGTTCTTTATAAGTAGTAATAACGCCTTCATAGTTGCGCAAAACCACTTTATTCGTTGACCATGAAATAATATAATTTGGCATTACCGGAATTTTTCCTCCCCCGCCGGGAGCATCGATAACATAGGTTGGACGTGCAAACCCACTTGTATGGCCTATCAGGCTTTCCATTATCTCAATCCCTTTACCAATGGGTGTCCGAAAATGCGACAATCCTTCTGACAAGTCACACTGATACAAATAATAGGGCCTCACCCTGTTTTGCACAAGCTTATGAACCAATGATTTCATAATTCTCGGACAGTCATTAACATCCGCAAGTAAAACAGATTGATTGCCCAAAGGAAAGCCCCCGTCTGCAAGTTTCGCCAATGCCTCTTTTGATGAGAGTGTAATTTCACGTGGATGATTAAAATGCGTATTAATCCATAATGGATGATATTTTTTAAGCACTTCAACCAATTTATCTGTAATACGATAAGGTAATACTACAGGCATCCTGGTCCCTATCCTTATCACCTCAACATGAGGTATTGCTGATATTTCGGCAAGTAACCAGTCTATCATATCATCCGATAACATTAAGGGATCTCCACCAGAAAGCAATACATCTCTTATCTGACTAGTATTTTTTATATATTTTATCCCTTTTTTTAATTGGTCCCTTGTTGGAATATAATCAATATCCCCTACTTTTCTTTTACGCGTGCAATGACGACAATACATGGAGCATATGTTGCTAACATGAAACAGCACCCTGTCCGGATAACGGTGTGTAATTCCTTCAACCGGGCTGTCATGCTCTTCCGAAAGCGGATCAACTGATTCTGATCTTAAAGTTATCAACTCCTCTACGCTACCAAATGCCTGCTTGAAAATCGGATCGTAATTGTAATTTTCTTTATCAATAAGTGATAAATAATAGGGTGTAATTGCCAAAGGAAATTTTTCAAACGTTTTCCTTATGCCAACTTTTTCTTCCTCACTAAATTTAATACCGGTAAGATATTCAAAAGTATCCATCGATTTTATAGCATGTTTGAGCTGCCATTTCCAATCCTTCCAACTTGAGATGCCATTATCTTCTTCTATCTTATTTGCTATTTCGTTTTGATAATTCTTATTCACTGCGCTAAAATTAATTTTGTTTCTATAGGAACAAAATTACAAAAAAAATGGCACCTTTCCTATTATTGATTACATCTAAATATGAATAAATACTTATAAAAGAATAATTTTTCAAGGGAATAAAAAAAAAACTATAAAATGTCCAGGAAAATTTAACCCAGTCCTGAAGTCTCATTATCAACATCTTCAAGATCACTATCTAATACAATCATAGGTGATGCTTCAACTTCTTGTATTTCCATAAGTTTAACGAGAGCTTCCAGGCCCTCTTCTATTCTGGCAAGATCTTTTTCATTAACTTGTTGCAATTTTTGTGATAATTGTTCGTGTAGGAGTGATGGTATTTTGTGTAGTAATTCGTCACCAGAAGAAGTTAATGCAATATTAACTACTCGTTTATCTTTGAATTTTGGCAAACGGGCGATATACCCTTTTCGTTCCAACCTGTTTATTATCCCGCTTGTTGTACTTGAATTTAAATTTAAGAACTTACGAATTTCCCCTTGTGTAGATTGGTAATTTGAAGATTGATGTAAAAAATTTAAACATAATACCTGAGGAATGCTTACACCGTATTCCTTTTGTATCTTTTTTGACTCCAGGTTAATTGACCGAACAATCTTCCTGATCATTATTAAAATTTCCGTTGTATCCATCGCAAGGTTTAAAATTTAAAAATACAAAAGTTTTTATAAGAACTATTCTACTAGAGAAAAGAATACCCGTATTTCTTTAACCACTAATAAGTAAATAAAACCAAAAAATATGTAATTAAATTTTTATTATGAGAATATTCTCATTATTTTTGCAACGAGAATATTCTCATAATATTCATTAACAATCTGTATGTCAAGAAGAATAAGGCCCAGAAAAGTTGTTGCCCCCCCGGCTTTCAAAGGCTATAAACCTTATGGCACTATTAGTAATATAAATGACTTTATTGAATTGTTATATGAAGAATATGAAGCCATTAAACTTGCTGATTACGATTTATTAAACCATCAGCAGGCATCTGAAATCATGGGTATTTCGCGGCCAACATTTGCACGTATTTATGAAAGTGCAAGAAGGAAAATTGCACTGGCTTTGGTTGAGACTAAAGAAATAAAAACAGTTTACGGGAACGCCTGGTTGGACAAAAGCTGGTTTGAGTGTGATGAATGCCATACCCATTTTACAATACCTCCCACAATAAAAGAACATACCTGTCCGCTCTGCAACTCTGAAAACATTGAACTATTAACAAATAAAAACTAATAAAATAATGAATAAAACAGTTATTACATCAACAGGAAACAGCCTGAACTCAAAATTTGACAAACGCTTTGGCAGGGCAGCATGGTTTTGTGTATTTGACCCTGTTACAGAACAAACAACTTTCTATGAAAATCAAAACGTGAATGCAAACCATGGCGCGGGCACTAAGGCTTCGGAGAGAATGGTTGAACTGGGTGTAAATAAAATTATATCAGGGGATTTCGGCCCCAAAGCAAAAGAATTATTGGACAAGTTCAATATACAGATGATAATAATTCAGGATGATAATGCAACCATCCAGGATATTATTGACCGCTTAAAAAAGAAATAAATAACCATTAAAAATATGTTGAAATGAAGAAAAAGATTGCAGTCCCGGTAGATGACAATAATGTATTGGATGCCCACTTCGGCCATTGCAGGTATTTTAGCTTACTTAATGTTGAAAACAACATGATAGTGCTTGAAGAAAAGGTAGTTCCCCCACCCCATGAGCCGGGGTTATTACCAAAGTGGCTGGCCGAAAAAGGTGTTACCGATATCATTGCAGGGGGAATGGGGCAGCGTGCCATTGAAATATTCAATCAAAACGGGGTAAATGCTTTTGTGGGGGCGCCCCGCCTTACCGCAAAAGAACTTGCAGAAGGCTTTATAAACAATACACTTGAGTTCACAGCAAATTATTGCGATCATTAATCATGAGAAAAGAATGTTATTCCTGTCATATTAAAACGGTTGAGAAGCTCATCCAAAAGTTTCAACCCGATAAGGTTACTGCTGAAAACTTTATCAGTGAAGCACAAGCCTTACTCGATGATGTAAATACCGCTACCAATCCTTATTTGGCAAGAACGATACATTCTATAGCAAGAAAACATTTAAAACACGACAACCTTTACCAGGAAGAAAAGACACATGCCAATAATTTGCTCCTGGAGCACTATCAGGATTGGAGAGACAGGGTCGTAAAAAGCGATATACCTTTTTATACTGCTGCTAAACTGGCAGTAATTGGCAATATCATCGATTACGGGGCACACTCCGTCAATGGGAATATCCTGCAACAGATCAACGAATTAATGACGAAGGAATTAGCTATTGATCAAACGGTAGAGTTATATCTGCGGACAAAAAATGCCCAATCCATCCTATACCTGGGAGATAATGCAGGTGAAATAGTATTTGACTCGCTGTTTCTAGAAATAATGCGGCATCCTAATGTCACCTACGCGGTAAGGGGCAAGCCTGTTATTAATGACGTGACCTTCGAAGATGCATCTCAATGCAATATGCATGAAAAGCATAAAATCATTTCCAATGGATCGGATGCACCTTCTACTTTATTGGATTTATGTTCCAATGAATTTATAGAAATATTCAATCATGCAGATTTAATCATCTCAAAAGGCCAGGGAAATTTTGAAGGATTGATGAATACAAACAATCCTAAAATATTCTATTTACTGATTGCCAAATGTGATCCCATGGCAGATTTACTGCATGTTAACAAAGGAGATATGGTAGTAACACAATACATAAATTAATTATGCCCGTTAAAATAGCCATAGCCAGCGGGAAAGGAGGGACAGGAAAAACAACGGTAGCTACGAACCTGTTCCAGTTCTACGGTAAAAATATCGAAGGCACTATTTATCTGGTTGACTGTGATGTGGAAGAACCAAATGACATAATATTCTTTCCGCGTGCATTGCAAAAAAAGAATGAAGAGATTTACTTCCAGGTACCAGAAATCGAAATTCACAATTGCACATTCTGTCGCAAATGCGTCGATTATTGTGAGTTCAATGCCATTGTGGTAATCCCCTCCGCATCATTTGCCGAAGTAAACCAAAGCCTATGCCACTCTTGCGGTGCTTGTTCTGTGGCATGCGAACATAATGCCATAAAAGAAAAACCTTTGTCAATAGGCAAGGTAACACATTACGATATAAAGGCCGGAACGGGCATTCTCGAGGGCAGATTAAATATTGGGTCAGCCATGCAGACCATGCTTATTAAGGAACTTAAAAAGAAAGTTCCACAAGACAGCGGTATTATCATTTACGACTCGCCTCCAGGCACCAGTTGTCCGGTAGTAGAAAGCATAAGCGATGTGGACTATACTATTTTAGTTACAGAACCTACGCCTTTTGGCTTGCATGACATGAAACTGATGGTTGAACTGCTCAAAGAAATGCATAAACCTTTTGGGGTGATTGTAAACAAAGCAGGTCTTGGCAACAACCATGTATACGAATTCCTGAAAGAAGAACACATTGATTTGCTCGGTGTAATTCCTTTTAGCAGGGAATATGCGGGCCTATATGCAACAGGCGACATATTGCAGGATATTCCACCCGAGATCCAAGAAGCTTATCTAAAAATAATTCAAAACCTTGAAGATAAAGTAAATATATATGAAGGAAGTAACCATAGTAAGTGGTAAAGGAGGTACAGGTAAAACAACCATTACTTCAGCCATTGCATCTGTGGCAAAGAATGCAGTGCTGTGTGACAGCGATGTTGATGCCGCGGACCTTCATCTTATACTCAAACCAAAAATCCTTGAGACCAATACTTTTTTTGGCGCCTGGCAAGCCCATATTAAGCAGGATGAATGTACGCGATGCGGAATATGCCAGGACCATTGCAGGTTTGATGCAATCCGTAAAAATGCAGACGGAAGCTATATAATTAATCCTGTTAAGTGTGAAGGATGCCGTTTATGTGAAAGGGTATGCCCGTCAAATGCCATTTTTTCTGTCCGCAACAGTAATAATTTCTGGTTTGTTTCTACCACGCGCATAGGGGACTTTGTTCACGCGAAAATGGGCCCCGGTGAGGAAAACTCAGGTAAACTGGTTACCCAGGTAAGGACGAAAGCCAGGGATATTGCCAAACAAACAAATGCACAATACATAATAAACGATGGCCCCCCGGGTATAGGGTGTGCTACCATTTCCTCCTTGTCGGGGGCAAACCTTGCAATAGTCGTGGCCGAACCTACAAAATCAGGCCTTCATGACGCAAAGAGATTGATTGACCTGATTAAATCTTTTCGTATCGATGCTTTTATTATTGTCAACAAATATGATATTAACGAAGAAATGGCCAGGCACATTGAAGAGTATGCAAAATCAGAAGGCATTCAAATTATTGCCAAAATACCTTTTGACAAAGAAATGGTCGAAGCCATGCTGGAAGGCAAAACGATTGTTGAATACAACCCTGGATCATTCATATCCGATCAGATCAGAACAATATGGGATACTATTGAAAAACACATTAACATATAAAGTATTTAACCATTTCATCAAATGAGGTTTTTAATCATTGCCATATTATCCATAGTCTCAATAAGTATTTCGTTTCCACAAAACTTCATTGACGGGATAATACGTGATTATGTTTCGAATGATAAATTACCCGGAGTAAACATTTACATACCTGAATTGCACAAAGGGACCATATCTGATACGAATGGGTATTATTCTATCTCAGGCATACCTGATGGACAATTTAATATTCAATATTCATTTATTGGCTACAAAACACATTTTGAAACAATACTATTCAGAAAAAACGATATTACAAAAGATATTACCATTGAATCATCTGCAATTGAAGCACAAGAAGTTATTATTACAGGAGGTAAAGTAAGTACACAACATGAGAATGCTATAAAGATTGAACAGGTAAAAATTGAAACACTTGATAACTCAACTGAAAAAAACCTGCTAAGCAAATTAGCAGAACTTCCGGGCATAGATGCGATAACAAAAGGTAATGGAATAGCTACACCAGTTATAAGAGGTTTATCCACATCAAATATTGTAGTGTTAAACAATGGTGTGAGAATGGAAAATTTTCAATTTTCAGAAAATCATCCCTACCTGCTGGATGCAAGTGATATAAGTAAAATCGAAATCATTAAAGGGCCTGCATCTCTGCTATATGGTTCCGATGCAGTTGGAGGGGTATTAAATTTAATTCGTGAACACCCTGCCCCTGTTAAGTCGTTACATATTTCCTGTCAATCAGAGTTCAATTCAAATGACAAGGGAATTACAAACCAGGTTGGAATAAAAACAAGCAGGGAAAATTACTGGGGAGGGATAAATGCATACCATACAACCTCTCAGGATTATACGGATGGAAAGGGCAACATGGCGCCCAACTCGCGCAATACGTATTATAGTATGAAAGTAAATAGCGGAATAAGAAGCCGCAACGGCATTTTCATAATTAATTACGAATATGCCAAATCAACCCCGGGATTAACTATTCCTCCTGCTATTGAGCTTATTGAAAATAACAGCTATAAAAACAAGGTATGGTACCAGAATCTTGACAATCATCTTTTTACCTCAAATAACACATTATTTTTTAATAAGCTTAAGCTCGATGCAGATATTAGCTACCAGGATAATCATCGAAAACTGGAAGGATCTGAGCTCAGTCCTGCTCATACAATGGTAGACATGCATTTGCAAACCTTAAGTTACCAGCTAAAAACAAAATATAACTTTTCTGATAAAAGTAGCGCTATATTGGCCTACCAGGGGTTATTCCAAACAAACCATAATGGCCCTGCACCGCAACATGTATTACCAGACTATACATCAAATAGCAACTCCATTGCAGGGCTCTGGCAATATAATTTTAATGCAAGAACATTTTACCAGGCTGGTTTCAGGTATGATTATAAGGACCTGGATATTCCATCGCAATTAACCAGCGATAATGCTGTTGATAGTATTAAGGGATTTAACAAATGGTATAGTAATATTAGCTTTTCGAGTGGTTTTACCTATAAATTTTCCGGATCAATTCTTTTCAGGGCCAATATTGCATCAGCCTACAGAACTCCCACTATATCCGAATTATCCCAGGACGGAATACACGGAGACCGCTATGAACAAGGAAATGCAAACCTGGTGTCTCAAAGAAATCTCGAAGGCGATATTAGCCTTCATTATCACAGTAATAAAATAAAATATGAAATAGCAGGTTTTTACAACCGTATCTTTGACTATATTTTTCTTTCCCCGACAGCTGATACTACAGCTGATGGGATAGATATTTACCGGTACCTTCAAAATAATTCAACCATTTATGGAATGGAATCAGAAATAGAATGGCAGCCTGTAACCTTTCTAACTATTTTGGCAAATTACTCACACATAATTGCTCAACAAGATGGCGGTTATAATCTGCCATTTATTCCACAAGATAAAATACACGGGCAAATAATTGTTACCAAATTATACAAAGGTTTTTTACATGAACTGCATGTATCACTAAACCCACTGTTTGCCTTCACACAAAACAATCCCCATCAATTTGAAGACATTACAGAATCCTATTTTATCACAAATACTTATATAAACACGAAACTAAAATATAACCATCGGATCATCGAATGCGGACTATTTATACATAACCTGTTTGATAACGCTTACCAGGATCATCTTTCAACATTAAAAGAAGTTGGTTATTATAATATGGGGAGGAATATTACTATTAAACTAAAAGTACCACTAAATTTTAAAGTAAAATGAAACATCCCACTACATTAATGAAAAAAGCATTTGCCATTTTTATAGTAATTTCACTACTATTGGCAGGCCAATCATGCAGTAAGAAAAAGCACTATAAATCGGTGCCGTGTCCCTGTGAAAAGAAAAACAACAGAAGATAATTACATGTCATTAAAAATAACCATATTAACTGAAAATGCAGCAGGCAGTTACTTCCTTGCTGAACATGGGCTATCCTATCTTATTGAAGCAGACAACCAAAAGATACTTTTCGATACCGGGTATAGCGATGTCTTCCTGCAAAATGCCATAAAACTGAATATTGACATACAAAATGAAGTTGATACAATCGTGTTAAGCCACGGCCATTGGGACCATGGAGACGGGTTACGGTTTATAAATAATAAAACGCTTATAACCCACCCTTCCTCCTTTATTAAAAGATACAGAAAAAGTGACAATTCCTATATTGGCCTGGCATTAAGCAAAGAAGAGATTGAAAAGAGATACAATCTGATTTTATCAGAGGTTCCCTATAAACTAAATACTGATTTATATTTTCTGGGCATGATACCCAGAATTAATGATTTTGAATCACTTACAACTCCTTTTGTTAAAGAAGATGGCAAGCCCGATTTTGTCCCCGATGATTCAGCCCTTGCAGTGGTCCAGGATAATGGGCTTATAGTCATTACCGGATGTTCGCACGCGGGAATTTGCAATATCATAGAATATGCGAAAGAAATAACCGGTGTTTCCAATGTGAAAGCCGTCATTGGCGGGTTCCATTTGAAGTTTTACAACAATCAAACCACTATGACCATCGACTATTTAAAGGATCAAAGAATTGAGCACATCTACCCTTCCCATTGCACACAGCTGCCTGCATTAACTGCTTTTTATCAGGCATTTAAAATAAAACCATTAACAACAGGAACCATATTAACCTTTTAAGATTTAAAACGATGGGTTTAAACACATGTAAAAACTACGAAACGTGCCCAATCTTCACAGGAAGGTTGCTGGACAAAGAAATTACTGCCAAAAGTTACAAAGCCCAATATTGTAATGCAGGCCCTGCCGGATGGAACAACTGCAAGCGTTACCAGGTAAAAGAAAAGACAGGCAAATGCCCTCCGGATTTGTTGCCCAACTCCATGAAATCAATTGAAGAGATCATACAAAATATGGATCAATAAGTTTGAAATTATAGCCAATTTTTACTAATTACATCAAAATATTAATTAAAGAATTACATCTAATGAAAAAACCTGTTTCTATTCCGCCAAATTATTTTTACGGATGTTTGATACTCTGTGCCCCATTCTATTTTATCATGAAAAGCTTCAGGCTTATCGCTTTCCCTTTTAACTTATTTGGATTACTGCTAATACCTGTTGGGCTTTATTTGGTAATTAATCCCTGGTACCTGTTTAAAAAACACAACACACCGGAAGACTTTTCAGTACCAACCGCTATCGTTAAAGAAAAGATTTACCGGTATTCCCGTAACCCAATGTACCTGGGGGGTGTCCTTATTCTAGCAGGAACAGCCATATCAACAGGAAACCCTTTATCATTCATACTCCCCTTGGTTTTTTGCCTTATCATGCACTTTATGTTTATTCCATATGAAGAAGACATGATGTATAAAAAGTTTGGAGAAGATTATGCAAACTATAAAAAAACGACCCGTAAATGGCTTTAGATTAATAAACTAAAAATAATAAAGAATGAGTAAAAAAATTATTGTAATAGGGGGATCTGCAGCAGGGCCAAAAGCTGCAGCAAGGGCCCGAAGGATGGACGAATTTGCAGAAATCACCATGTTCCAAAAGGCGCCTGATTTATCCATGGCATCGTGTGGTTTTCCTTACTTCGTGGGTGGCTTTTTTGATGACCGCAACAAATTATTATGCACCCCCACTGGTGTGGTGCGCGACCCAAAATTTTATTGGAACGCCAAGGGCATTGCAGCAAAAGTAAATACGGAGGTTACAAAGATTGACCGGCAAAATAAAAAAGTCTATTTCATAGATCATAGCACAAACGAAACAGGCTCCCAGGAGTATGACAAACTGGTAATTGCCACCGGGGCTACAGCAAATATGCCTCCAATACAGGGCATCGAACTGGAAGGGATTACCACCTTGCAATCTATGCAGGATGCTGATTACCTGAGAAAAATACGGGATGAAGGAAAGGTAAAAAAAGCCGTAGTTATCGGAGGTGGATTAATAGGCCTTGAAACCCTGGAAGCATTAAATCTTGCAGGTATTGAACTAACCCTTGTTGAATTATTGCCTCAACTGCTTACCTTCCTGGATTGGAAGCTGGCCAAACTGGTCGAAAATTATGTTAAAACCAAAGCAAATGTTATTACTAAAAATGGTGTAGCAGAATTTATTGGTGAAAATGGCAAATTAACAAGTGTTAAGTTACAAAATGGGACAGAAATCCCCTGCGAACTGGCGGTTGTGGCAATAGGTGTAAGGCCCAATATAAAACTCGCGAAAGAAGCAGGTATTGAGATAGGTAATATTGGGGGGATAAAGGTAAACGAATACATGCAAACATCCGATCCTGATATTTATGCCGTTGGTGACTGCTGTGAGATAAAAAACAACATCTCGAACAAAAACGTACTTGCCCCCTATGGAGACCTCGCCAACCTGGAAGGCAGGGTAGCGGGTGAAAATGTAATTAAAGGCAATGTCGCGAAATTTCCGGGGACTATCCAAACAGGGATTTGTAAACTTTTTGATTATGGCATTGGTATTACAGGTTTATCTGAAGAAAAAGCAAAAGAAAACGCCATCGATTATATTAAAGTGCTAAATGCAAGTCCTGACAAACCAGGATTTATGAATGGCAAGCTATTAATTACAAAACTGGTGGCCGAGAAAAAGACTGGGAAAATACTGGGCGCCCAATGCATAGGCCCGGGCGATGTTAGCAAACAACTTGCTATATGGGCAACTGCCATAAAAGGGAACCTAACCGTAGATGATATGGTAAATGGGGACCTCCCTTATGCCCCACCATTTTCATTAGCCATTGACCACAGCATAGCCACTGCCCATATCCTGCAAAACAAAATGCGGGGTATCTTTGACGGGATAAGTTCTGTAGACCTTAAAGAAAAACTTGACAGGAACGATGACATGTATATCCTGGATACGCGCGGCCCTGACGAATATGAAGAAACACGGCTGGGCATTGGGGAAAGCCTGATCCCTCTGGGCATGCTCCGTAAACGGATAAACGAGTTACCTGAAGACAAAAACAAAGAAATAATAACCTATTGTAAAATATCTCTTCGGGGATACGAAGCAGCCGTATTAATAAAAGCCCATGGCTATAAAAATGTAAAAGTACTTGAAGGAGGTATCATGGCATGGCCTTTTGAAAAAGAAAAATAGCACATATATGCCACAATTAGCTAAAGGAGGAAAATATGTATTTGGAATATCCCGGGTAGGAGAAAGATACCGGATAAATGTACCACCCGAAGCATTTCTTGAATATGGACTGGATAAGTCCAACGTAATAGTCTTTATTTCAGGAAGCAGGACTTCAGGCGGATTTGGTATCAATCCTCCACATAGATTAATGAATTCCCAACTGAATGAAATTCTTGATTTCATTGGTTACACTAAACAAAGTAGCAGCTTTTTGCATCCTGAATATACTATCAAGTATGTTAAGAACCGTCTTATTTCCTGGACAAAAATTGACAAACATGGTACATTTTTTTTGAATGAACAATTGGCAAACCAATTTAAAATAAATGTATCTGATAAACTTGTAGTTGTAAGGGGAGGGAATATGGGTCCCGGGTTTATCGCAAAAGGGCCTTTGCATAAGTTAGCGATGCAGCATCCGGAACTTATTTTGTTTTAAACGATTATAAACTTTGATTAAGTGCATGTAAGAAAGCAATTTCACATCAGTCCCATCCCAATAAAGTTTTCTTGCATGCACTTTTTAATGTACCCTTGTTCTTCCCGATTACTTAATCGATTTAAAAACACTGAATAATAAGACCCCCAAAGAGTGGTACAAACAGATGAAATCCGTTTATCTATTATTGACTTCGTCGAGCACTTCGTGGTTCCATCTATCCTTTTCCACAATATTCATTAAATAAGTTCAATTAAATTGTAAATTTACCATCAATTAATAAAAAAAACAGACCTATGTCAGTTACCCGTTTTGGCGTGTCCTTAGAGAAAGAATTGCTTGAGGCACTGGATCAATATGTAAAAGAGAATAAGTTTAGCAACCGTTCCCAGGCTATGCGGCATTTGATCAAGAATAACATTGTGGAAAAAAAATGGCAGTGCGATAATATTGTGGCCGGCTCAATCACGCTTGTTTACGACCATCATAAAAGGGACCTGCTTAATAACCTTACGGAAATCCAACACGATCATCATGATGTAATACTATCCTCCCAACACATTCACCTCGACCATCATAATTGCATGGAAATAATCGCGGTAAAGGGCAAGGCTTCAGTTCTTACAGAACTCTCGGATAAATTAATAGCCGTAAAAGGAATCCAGCATGGTAAACTGACTATGAGTCGGGCGAATTAGTGTGAACAATAGATATCTAACAGAATAATTGAAAGAAAACATATAACAGCAATCCTGGTTTTTTTCATTTGGAATATTGGATTGATGGATTATTGGAGTAATGAATCCCAGACTGTAGAATTGATGCTTTTAATTAAAAAAAATTATGTTCTAATTTGTTTTTTGTGGGATTTTGTGATTTAGTGATTTAGTGGCGAAAAAAATTGCCACAAATACACTAAAACTCTAAATCCCACTAAATTTGTTTCATTTAAAGAATTTTATCATGTTGTGAATATTGAAAAGCGCTCAATCTTTACTAATATCTACTCCCAACAATCCATCAATCCATTATTCCATTAATTCACTCCCCATTTTAATGCACTAGATTCAAAAGATATAACACTAAAAATTAGATAAGCCTGTGGATAACATCCCCCTATAACTCCAATCCCACTAAGGACACATCATCCACCTGCGAATTACCTCCTTTCCATGAATGGAATTCCTTCAGCAGTTCTTCCTTTTGTTCAACCATTGATAAATGGGAGGTGGCAAGCAATGTTTCTTTTAACCGTTTGGACTTGTATTTCTCTTTATCATCCCCTCCAAACTGGTCCTGGAATCCGTCAGAGGCGATGTAAAGCTTATCTCCTTTTTTGTATTCAAAGGTTTGTAGTGAAAATTTATCCATTACCACATGGATGGCCACAGGCATCCTGTCTGCCTTATATGACAATAACTCACCCTCACGTACAATCCACAAAGGATGGTATGCACCGGCAAACTGTATTTCTTTTTTCTTCTTTTCAAAAGTACAAACACCCATATCCATGCCGTCTTTCTGACTGCTCTCCTTGGCCTGCTGTTTCAACGACTGGATCACATAATCCCTGGTCAGGTTCAGTATTTCATCCGGGCGGGTTATCTTACGTTCCATCACGATCTCATTGAGAACGGTAATGCCCAGCATACTCATAAAGGCTCCCGGTACTCCGTGTCCCGTACAATCAGCTACCACCGTAACCAGTGTATCGTCTACTTCTCCGAACCAGTAAAAATCACCGCTCACAATATCCCGCGGCATATATAAAATAAAATAGTCCTTCAAATACTGCTTTACTATTTCAGGTTTTGTGAGCACGGCACTTTGAATACGTTCGGCATACATAATGCTGTCGGTAAGTGACTTCTTCTGTTCCTCAATCTTATCTTTTTGCTTCAGTATCTCTTCCGTTCGCTCCTGCACTATCCTTTCGAGTTTTTCCTTGTCCTGCTGAAGTTTTCTCTCCCTGAATTTAATATACCAGGCAATAAACATTGTGATAAAACCGATCATCAGCAGGATGAACCACCAGGTCCGCCAGAATGGAGGCTTAATATAAAAAGGGTACTTTACTATTTCACTTTCTACTCCTGACGAACTCACAGCTTTTACCATGAATACGTAGTGTCCCGGGTTAAGTGAATAATCCTTCACCCTGACAGATGCAGGTGCGCTCCAGGTCTTGTCCCTCCCCTTTAAGAAATACTGATAAGTAATGTCTTCCGAATAAAAAATACCAGTAACGGCAAAAGCCACATAATTTTCAGAATATCTAAAACGCTGGGATTTTTCGCCAATTTCATCACCCGTTAACCTGAACAGCTCCGAATTACTATAAAAAGGTTTATTGTTAACGCTAATACCCGTGAAATAAATAAGGGGTTTCACCGGTGAAGTTCTTTCTTTCGAAGGACTATAGACAGTCAACCCGCTTTTCGTCCCAAACCAGATATTTCCATCGGCGTCACGGGCAATGGAGTTCATACTGATCTCAGGATTTATGAAGCCTCTTCGTTCATTGTAATTATCTACCAGACTTGTTTGTCGTATATCATCCACCCGCTTGAAAGATACTTTTGAAAAGCCCCGGTCGGTACCTACAATGAGTAACGAATCATTCATCCAGGTCATGGCATACACATTGTTGGATGATAACTTCTCTGAATTAGCCAGCAAAAATATGGATTCTTTTTCCCCCTTTGTATACTTTTCTTTATCTAGGTAATAAAGTCCCCCTCCCAAAGTCCCAATGAAAATATCACCGGTAATGCCCGGTAAAAGACTAAGTATGCGTTTATGTTTCAGACCCGAACTTTCATCAAAGAACACAGGTGAAGCCGTATCAAACAAAACAAGGCCTTCGTTCGTTCCCAGCCAGATTTGTTTTGCTTTATCCTGTACCACTGTATTCACCACACTTTGAGCCAGCTTTGGTCCTCCCACGTTTCTGATACTGGTATCCGATAATTTAGATAATCCTGCATCCGTTGCAAGCCAGACCTTTTTCAGGTTATCAATCAGTATGGCATTTATCTTGTTGCTTCGCAGGCCATTATCCATGGTATACACCGTGTGATCTTCAGCCCCAAAATGTATCAACCCGTTGTTTTCAGTACCAAGATATATGTTTTTGCCTTCCAGTCCTATACAATTCATTTTTGCCATGGCCAGCTCTCCCGGCAGGGAAGCCGTCAAGACCCGTAACCTGTCCATTTCCCTCTGTACCTTATATAATCCATAGTAACCTGTAATCCACGCGCTATTGTCAGAGCCAAACGTAATGCATCGTATCTGGTTTTCGCTAAATCCGGAATTCCTATCGTAATGGACGAACTGCCAGCCTTTAAACACCCTTAATCCCGCATTCTGCGTAGCAATCCATATATTTCCTTCACGATCATCGATAACACCGGATACCTGGTTGCTTCCCAGGCCATTCTCATTATTCAGATTTTTTATAAAGGGAGGATCAATATAAACTACTCCTACATCATCCGTACCGATCCAGGCCGCACCGTTTTTATCAACAGTAAGACTGGTAACGCCACTTATGGTATACTCAAAGTCGTTGTAGTAAAAGTTGTCATATTGTTTTTTTACATCCGTAAATGTTGAATCATATCGTATCAGCAAAGCCCCGCTCCGGGAAGTTCCACACCACATCTCCCCTTTCTTTCCAGGTACGATCGTAGTAATTTTATCGGGAGGAAGATCGTACAATTTCAAATGGCTAATTTTATCTTCCCCGGGCAATAGAATATCCAGACCTTTATCCGTGGCAATCCAATACCGGCCCATGTAATCCAGTCCAATATCGTTAACATTATTATCCTTTAAACCATCAGTAACAGTAAAGAATTTATAGATTACCCCCTTGCTATTGAAACCGGATATCCTGCACAACCCTTTATCCTTAAAAAGGATCCATGTATTTCCATTACCATCAGCATAAATTTTATTTACATGAAAAGACTTAAACGAATCGAGCGGAACAATGGTAAATTGCCTGTAAAGTATCACAAAAACACCCTTACCTGATGCAACCCATACGTTATTATCCCTATCCGTGCAAATGGAATGAATGTTGTATCCGATGGATTCTGTCTCCTCCTCATATTGCTGAAAAGAATAACCATCATAACTGCACAATCCATTATCATTGGTACCTATCCATGTTAATCCTGTAGAATCCTGTGACAATGAAGTGATGCCCGAGGCAGGAAGACCTTCCTTAACGGAATAGTAGCTAAAGGGGTATTGCTGTGCAAGGAGGATCCCGTTAACCAACAACAAAATGAGAAATAGTGTACAATTTTTTCGCATGCTGTGTGCACATAATTTTTAATAAAAATAAGCACAATTCTTGTATTAAGGATAATTTTTTTTGAATTTTTTTTGAGCCGCACAATTCAAGACATTGTATATGCCAGAATTAGCAACTTCCTTAAAAATTGCGTCCTCCCCACCGGGGAGGTGCCTGCGGGCGGAGGGGGAAGTGAGAGTGAGTTTGGAGTATGAGTAAGAGACCTAATGAAGTTTATGCCAATTGAAAGGCAAAGTACTCTATGTTTGGTTTGCAGTATCTCCCTTTCCGTCCGCCCCGGCGGGCACCACGCCGGGGCGTGGACAAGAGCTAATCAAAGCTCCTGCTATATTATTAGCACTGATCAGAATGTTTACCGGTTAATTCACAACAAGCAACCATACCATTTATAATGCACAGCATTTCCAAAGCCCTTCACTTCGAATTTCGGTGTTCAGTGTTCGATATTCATTATTTATAAAAAATATCGAATATCGAACACCGAGTGATGAATGATGAAGTTTATGTTGATAGACCTGGAAGCATTTTCTGGCCTGTGGTTTAGCCCCCAACCCCCTGAAGGGGGCTTTAGATAGTGCTAATAGCAAAGTATGGTACACAAATGAAAATTATTTAAACAGGAACAGAAACAGAACACGAAATGATGGAATCCATAATCATTATTAAAACAATTTGCCTTGTAATTCTTTTTTAGGATAAAACACACCTATTATTACAAAAGGATTATTTGATCTCCTTCTGTGCCATTCCTTAGTTGTCCCTAAGAAAAAGTATAGGTCTTTATTTTTAATGAAATTATCCTCATATTGTTCTTTCACTTTTTTTAACGCGATATTTTCATTACCATCCGAATTTCTAAGACAATTCCAGTATAGTGCTCCTATTTCCCAATCTTCTATCATTAGTTTGCTTTCAGACCCTTCATCATCAATGAACCTGTAGAAAAATTTATATGGCAATTTAGGTATTAAGGTTTCAATGGGTTTTACAGTTTCAAACAAATTCCCTTGTTTTCTTAATTCCTTCCACTCATCTTTCCAATCTCTTTCATCTTCTTCAAATTCCACTCCAATTACTTTAGCAGGTTTAAAAGTAGCCAAGGAAATATTCTTTGGAGACTTTGAATCTTCAAGTAATTTATTTTTGTTTGTATATATTTTCTTTAAACAATAATCCTTTCTCAATAACCAGTTTCCTTCTGTCTTAATCGTTTCGCCAATGACAATATCTTTAAAGTCATAATTTACCGGGGAATGGCTTTCCGGACGAAAATCATCTGTGCGTTTATTTAAATCGAGTTCAATCCAGGTATACTTAACATTATTTACTTTACCTGTTCCTTTCAGGTCAATCAGGAAGCTTAACGGAACCGGGTAAATTCTTATCCAGTCACCATTCTCAAGTACTCCTGCGGTACAGACCAATTCATCATAACTACGTGAGGGCAAAGGGTAAGTTGTAACAGTTATTAAAACTTTCTTGCGAGCCATTAAATATGTCTTATTTCGTATTTAAATCCGTCCATTTTGGAGATGGAATCCGCCAAATGTTTTCTATGGCATTGATGGATATCAGCCTCAAAACAAGTTAATGCTATCCTCTCCCTGGTTATTAATAATTTTAGTATCTCGTCTTGTTTTCCTGACTCTTTTATAAGAATTTTTTCCCTGTAATAAACAAATAATTTATCATAATCGGCTTGCGTATTCAATTCTTGCCTTTTATCATTTTCAATCCCTACTTCGGGAAAATGTTTATACTCAATACCCACTCCTTCACAGGCTTTGATAAGTTGATTTTTATTAAATCCAAATTTCATACTAACCGGATTTTTTCGAACATCACAAAGAACTTTCACTCCATTAACAATGAGTTTATTCATATACTGTTCAAGTGAAATGCCTTCATATCCAATAGTGAACAGAACTGTTCCATCTATAACAGGTCTTTGGTTTTCAATTATTTTTAAATCATCGACTGTCAGAAGTTTATTGGCAATAGTACTATTTATCGCGAAAAAGGGATATTTCTTATACGTAAGTTCAATTAATTCATCTCTTCCAAGGCTCCCGTATTGTGACATTACAAGTCTCAATGCAGCTTTATCCCTGGTATTCAACTCAGGGTAGTAATCTGTTGCATCTATTTTCTCCCAGTAGTTTTCAGTTTCAAAAGTTTGTGAATATTTTGTCATTGTTT
This sequence comes from Bacteroidales bacterium, assembly GCA_016926235.1. Next base: position 43,416 of record JAFGOZ010000442.1, read on the forward strand.
TCAAATCAGCGTTTGCCTGAAAGGAATAACAACCATATCTATATGGAATAAAATGAAATGACTTTTTATCCTGTTGTCTCACAAAAAGGAATAACAACTTTTGTAAGCTAATCTTATCAAGCTTCCCTCCAAATTGCTCTAATAATGCTAACAATATTTTTCTTCTGTAAAACATATAACAAAGATACTATTAGAATTTCATTTCAATAAAAAATTTATATACTATTTAGCAGCCTTGTTATCAAACTATACAATGTCAAAGTTAGAAAATTGTATTGGCTTAGAACGCAAGTGTCTGGCAGCATAAAATCTAAATTATTTTAATAACTCCGGCCGAACGTAACTACTCAGATATACAAATAATCCCGTAAGGGATTGAAAGTGAATAGCCACAGGTTAAACCTGTGGTTTGTGAAAAAAAGTGCTTTTTGAACCCTAAAAGGGTTCAATATTTTAATATTCAAGCCTTTCAGGCTTGCTTGCATTAATATATACTTACCACCGATTACATCGGCGGCTATTCACATTTAAGCCCTTTGGGCTTATTCTTAAGTGTTTAATAATTTTCATTATTGAGTAGTTACGGCCGAACAGATTAGAACTGCTTTATTCTAATAAAAAGACCCTGCCAATTTTCTTGACAGGGTTTTTATATTCTGATTGTGAAATGTATTCTCCTATTTCACTACTACTTCTTTATTAAAAATATGCTTCCCCTGCCTTAAGGTAACCAGATAAATGCCGCTTTTTTGAATGATAAATTCGGCATTTTCAACTAAATGGGTTTTTTCTATTACCCGTGACTGCATGAGCCGGCCTGAAATATCATTAATATCCACAAAGATATTTCCCTTTAGGTCGTTTTCAATTTCAAGAGTGAAGGTTCCATCTGTCGGGTTTGGAAATACATCCACCCTCCCAAATATACTATCCTCGATCATATAGACCTCAGGACCTGGCACCACTTCTTTCACGAGTTCTGTTGGCCGGGAACTCTTTACAGCAGGACTGCCAGGTATATTATAATAGGTTACTTCAAGATGCGGGTGCTTGTTTGCATCACTGTAATCGCTTGAAGCAAATACCATACGTGTATATCTTTCATATATCTTAAGATGAAGCATTAACCCATAGCTATTTGACCTGTCATTAATAATATCCTGAATCAGATCTACTACATCTATCTCATAATCCTGTGTAGTGGAAGTAGAGTTTTCTACAGTGGTTTCGTGCAATGAGGTTATAGACGGTGCTGTATTCCAGGTAACCGTATTTTCTTCCCATGAAGATGTAATACGCCGCAACCAGCTTTCATTACTCTTATACCCGGTATTATTCGTGATGGTATAATTTAAATGATCAAGACCATAAAGATATAAGGTAGCACTTGTAATAATTGCCCCATCGGGTACAGATGATAAATCAAAATCCAGGACACTTTTCATGTAGGTTGAGTATCCGCTCTGTGACCACATCCAGGTTTTAAACTGGGGATATGAACCATAGTTGGTATTGGCACAACTTGAAGAAGTTGGGTATGTATTATTGTATAACATAGCATCCTTATCTATGGCAATATCTAATTGTGCGCTACTAATCTTTACCTCGTTAGAACATTCAGAGTAAAGATAATAATAATCACCACGAGCCTTAACACGATATGAATAATCTCCTTCAAGATAATAAGTTGTAGATGAAGTTGCATTTGCGCTAACTTCTCCAATAGCTTCAAATCCGCATGATGAACAATTAGTTTCTTTTCTTTCTATTATAAAACCTAACTCATTATCCGAATTATCCTCCCATGAAAGCCTCGCTTTAGTTTTAGAAAATGCTGAGATCTGCAAATTTGTTGGAGCAGCAATTTCAGGTCTTGGATAAAAGTTTACATCATCTATATAATACATGGCATGACCTTCAACGTAGGGTGAGATAATGACTAAACTGTCGAAATTATAGAAACCTACATCAGCATAATTAACATCATGGCCAATACCTCCCTCGTGAACTTGGACCCCTTCTCTGTATGCTTGTATAGTAATATCTGTTTCATGGTACATCCAGTTATATATTTTAAAATCTAACCGATAGTTATTATTAATAATATTTCCCAAGTGGTCAGTAAAACGTATGTGAGTTTCACCATCTCCACCAGAACCATACCAGCATAAACGATCGTCTGGCGCAAAGAACCCATATTTTTTGTCAGCTACTAGAGTAAAATAATATCTATATCCAGAGACATTATCAAGTACAAGAATGGTATCATTACCCTGATTATCCATGTTGAAATTTATCCTAATGGATGAATTTTCGAAACAATCCTCTGTAATATTTATTAATCTGCCTAGATCTAAAATGTCCCTAGACATTGGGAAAACCGTCACTGAATATTTATAGGTATCGTATTTACCATATTCATCGATTGCCCTCAGGGTTATTTCGTAAATGTTATTATGGTCATAATCTTCAGGTGCATTAAAATCACGGCCTACCATATAAACAACACCTGTTAACGGGTCTACGCTGAACAACGAAACATCAATACCTCCAATTGAATAGGAGATATTACCTGCATAAGAACCTGAAATACTTGGTGTTAAGCCTATATAAGTTTGATTATGATGTATATATGGATCGGAAAAGGGGAAGGGATCAAAACTTATATCAAAATTACCAGTCTTCTCAATATTATTTATTTGAACATCCAATTCTTTTTCAATGCTGCAGGCTCCGTCATCTGTTTTAATGCGGATAAAATATTCCGTTTGTGCCATGCTAAGTACCTCCGCTGTGAGTAGTTGGTTGCCTGAAATGCTAAACTTTGCATTGTCTGTATCGCCTTCTCCTGGTACCAAGCTATAGCTGTAGCTACCAGCTGGGTCAATATCTGTTGTTATGAGTTCTCCCACAAGTGTCCCAACGGGCATATTTTCAAATACCATATCAAATGAGAGATTTATATCTGTGGGGCAATGATGGCCATCCTCGTGGTACAACATTACTTCATCCATAACAAAAAGGTCATCGAGAGAGGAAATATACTCGTTGTAAGGTACGCTTACAACTATGGAATCGAAATCCTGTACTGTATACTTCTTACCTCCTGTAACAACTTCCCCTGTTACAGTATTTGAAACCCCATCAGTGAATTTGCTAACAATAATGTCTCCACCAGAAGGATTATAAATAATAAAACTTGCCTGATAGATATCATCCAGGTGGTTTTCAAACTGATCCATAAACTGCATATGAAACTCACCATCCATGGGTGCACATGAAAAGCAGGTCTTTTCGTGTACACACGAGAATTTATATTTTCTGTCTGTCTCAAACGTGTTAAACTTTCTTCTGCCGGTTATATTCTCAATGTAGAGCACAGTATCGTTTCCTGCATTGTCCAGGTCAAAAACCAGGGCAATGGGGTCTGTTTGCAGGCAATTATCCCGTATCATATCCAGCGATGCTGCGTCGAGAATATCACTCTGGCCGAAAATAGATCCGCTAAAAATAAAGGTTATGGCAGCAATAAGGGTTGCCAATCTAAGAGAAAAGTTTTGTTTTTTCATGATAGTGGTTTTTCGTTTTTTATTGTAAGTAACTTTAATTATTTCCGGGGGCAATATCCGAAAAGTTTGTTGATTAAGCAAATATATAAGAGGTTTTTTATAGTTGGGAAAGATCATAATCTACGCAGATACTTTCCAAAGCGCTTCACTTCGCAATTACTTATTCGGTGTTCGGTGTTCGTTATTCAAGAATATCGAACCGAACTCACGAAGTGGGTGAGCTCACTGAAAGTAATATCGAACACCGAATGATGAATGATGAATTCCTTCCGACTTCGGTCTTCCGTCTTCCGTCTGCCACAACCATACCACTCAAACAGCACCCCATTCTCCATTATTCATTCTCCATTTTGCATTAACCATGTAATCCTTCACCTCAAAACTCTGGCAGGACCTTCGGACTCTGCCAGGTTTTCCAGAGCCCATACCCGCACTCCTCCGGTCTTCCGACTTCGGTCTTCCGTCTCCCACAACCATACCCCTCAAACAGCACCACATTATCCATTCTCCATTTTACATTAACCCTGCAATTCATACTTTTCACGCGCAACAAATGGTCACTGCCACATTCGGTTATACTATTCAAGCGTAAAAAGTACTCATCGCAGTTTTCATATATGCTTTTCATTCGCGAAAGCGCTTAATGCAATTTTCTGGTATACTTTTTACGTTTGTGGAAGAGTGGGTAATATTTTATGCCATGCTTTTCATATGTAAAAAGAGGTTCCTAAAAATGATGAGAATACTTTTCAGATGTGAAATACGTCACGTACTATGTAATGAGTGCTTTTCGCAAATGAAAAGCCGGCTAAAGAGAGTTTTAGCCGGCTTTTACCACATCATGACTCCTGCCGGATGATGTTTATGAATTATTGTATGTGCAGTTTATGCTGCTTCTTCCACACTTTCTTCTATTTCTTCAATGGTTTTTCTTGAATAAATGCTCGGGAAGAGTTTATCAGCCGTATTACGTCCATACTTCTTGCGTGCATCCAGGTAGTTGCCTTCATACTTGCGTATCAGGGCTTCTTTGGTTATGTCTACATCGGCTTCCGCCATTTTTTTATCACGTATGGCTTCATCCACACCTTTAATAGCCTCCTTGCATAGTTTTGCTTTTGTACGTATTTCTTCCGCCAATCCTGATAATGTATGACTATTACCAAGGCTTTCAATACGCACTGCGATCTTTTCCACTTCCAGTATTTCCTTGGCAAAGGGTAACCGTACGATATCCCCGAAGGTTTCATCAGGGAATACGGATATCAGTACCTTTTCGCTCATGTGGTCACGGTCGTACTGTTTACATTTTTCAAATACCGTACGCAGGGTATCATCGAGGTTCCGGTCGGCTAAAAGAAGGTCGTCGTAAGCATTTTCACGGCCTGTTTCTTTTTCATCCGAGATTTTCACTTTTTCTTGCAGAGTATCGTACTCTGGTTGAACCTGTTTAATTAGTTCTTCATCATTTACTATTTTTTTCGCTAAGCGTTGGTGTCTTCTTACACTGTTTAAACAACGGCTTGCCGAATCATTTGTGCTAAGTAATCTTGCCATTTTTTTAAATTTTAATGTATAACTTATGTATCATGTTAATTATCCCGGCAGGACGATGTAATGATAAAACATAAATTTTATTTTTACCACCCTGACTTTCTGGTTACTGGTCATTTTTCAACAAAATTTCATTTCATGGTAAACCTACATTATTTAAAATAAAGCATATATAAAGAAGGGAATTTTGTTAATAAAAATTGCGGGCAATAAATTGGAAGTAATGTACGTTGGGTGGGTATTTTGACTTAGTTACTGAAAAATTTGTGCTATTGTTAGGATGGGTAGTTCACTTTGGTTAATGGTTTCTCCCTCTCCGCCCGCCGCGGCGGGCACCACGCCCAGGCGTGGACCTGTTCTAATCAGGGCTTCTGCTGTTGTATCTTTAAGCAGTTACCAAATTCAAAGAAAGATGATCCAAAATCCTCACAACAACGTTGTCCTCCCCACCGGGGAGGTGGCCGCAGGACGAAGGGGGAAATAACCGCCAAGCCCCTACCATTACAATCCAAACAGCCTAATTCCCTATAGCCTAAAAACCTAGTCCCCTAAACCCCTTCAGCCTATCAACCTACAGCCTATCCAAAAAAAAACTTGCATCATATCCAAACTTTTCAGAAATTGTGCTAAAATTTTATAAACCCCATGTTAAAACCTAAAACCCATAAAAATGAGAAAACGAAATTTTGCCCTTCGCATGGCACTTCTCTCTGTTGCCATGACCATTCTTTTTATTTACCCGACCTTTGCACAGGGAGATATTCTTGATCTTTGCCCTGTTCCAATGGGACAGGAAGACTGTGCAAGCTCACCCATTGTATTGATACCATTTAATTTTGATGCCACAGGAAACGACTCCGTTCTGGTAATACGAAACATACTTGGCTACAGATTATTGGATCCGGGAGTAGCGGATAAAAAATACAAATTCTGCGCTCCGAACAATCCCATGTGCAGTACATTTGCTACCGATGATGGCGAATTCCACCTCCGCTTTACCGACAACCTGGGAAATCCGATTAATGATATGTATAGGGTAACTTTTATAATAAAAACAAATA
>JAFGOZ010000443.1 GCA_016926235.1 Bacteroidales bacterium
CTTTTATACTATAATTATTATTAATACAATTTTTTTATCATGAAATCAAACCTCTTTATTTTCATTATTATTTTAATAGCAATTCCATTAAATTCGTGCAAACAAAAAGATAAGGAATCAGATATGAATATTATTTATCTTCACCATAGTACTGGTGCTGTGATTTGGCAGGGCGAAAAACCTTCCATTATTACAAGGGCTTCAAGAAAGATAAGCACAGGGCTTTCAGACGCCCTGGGAGGTAAAGCCGGCCTTCCAAAGCTTTTTGATCAATATAATAAGGCAAATAATAAAAATTATCATATCAGGGAAATGAATTTCCCCAAAAAATCTCCCTACGGTTGGCGCAACTATCCATTTGATTACTACAACATCTGGGTAAAAAATGCAGGAGATCAGCCATTTATGGAAGAACCTACTTTAGAGATCCTGACAAAACAATACCAATTAATAATTTTCAAGCATTGTTATCCGGTAAGCAATATTAAAGCTGATCTGGATTCAGCTGATATTAATTCAGATTACAAATCACTCTCAAATTATAAACTTCAATATAATGCATTAAGGGACAAACTGCATGAGTTCCCTGATACTAAATTCATGATCTGGACTGGTGCTGCTCAGGTAAAATCTTCAATATTGGAAGATGATGCTATGAGAGCAAGAGAATTCTTCACATGGGTAATTGATGAATGGGATTTACCAGGTGACAATATTCATATATGGGATCTTTACAGTCTGGAAACCGAAGGGGATCTTTACCTGAGAAATGAATATGCCACCGCTCCTGATAACTCACATCCTAATAGTAAGTTTGCCTCAAAAGCAGTCCAGCTGATTTTTAACAGGATTATTGATGTTATTGAGAATAATGGAACAAAGACCAGGCTGACAGGTGAAAAGTTATAATAGATTCATAAAGTATTCTATATTCCAACTTTTCACCACGGATATTTTGAGTAATCAAAAAATCGCTTAATTTTGCATCGCTTTAATTATGGTGCGGTAGTTCAGTCTGGTTAGAATACCGGCCTGTCACGCCGGGGGTCGCGGGTTCGAGTCCCGTCCGCACCGCCCCAAGACCCTTGAAACCCCTTGATTATCAAGGGGTTTTTTCTTTCCTGCCACAAAATCCGCCACAAAATCCGCAAAATCTGCCACAAAGTTTTTCCCTATTTTGGCCTTAAATTCATTTCACTGAAAATAAAATATTTTATTCAGAAATTTATTGTATTTCAGCCTCTTATTTGAAATTTTTGTAAAAAATTTTAAAAAGTCAATTTTGGTCAAAATTTTTTCTTTTCCAGAATATTTTTCTTCTTGATTTAGGTGTCAGACTTGGCCCAGTCATGAACTTATTTTAAAATAAAAATTATGTATATCTCTACTGAATTTCTTTCTGTAGCACCCTCATACTAATACGAGGGGGGGTACCCTTGGGAGGTAATCCCGCTGGATACCTCTGTATTGTTGATATCGTTTGAGTTACAAATGTTCATATTGAAAGAAGATACCTGGAGTATTTAAAATCACCATAAATAATTACTATAATTACTTAATGATGATTAAAGAGTCCTGTTTTAAAAAATCATAAATTTATAGTGAAGTTATCAGGATTAATGAAATGAAACCACTTAAATATTTTATATTGATCACTTTTCTCATATTATTTTCTTGCGACCCCCCCAATAATCGACCAACCATTATTGGCTTAGATTATGATATTAATGATCCTAATGGTGATGGAGCTATTATTGGAGGATCTCCTGTTGTATTTACATGCAATGCAATAGATGAAGAAGGAGATCAAATAATTTACAATTGGAGAGCAACAGGGGGATACTTCAATAGCACATCCACAGTCACTGTTACCTGGACATCTCCTGTAAATACTCAAACAAATGAAGATTTACTTTGGGAAGTATATGAAATATATTGTGATGTAACTGATGATAAGCACATGAATCAAGTTCAAACTATTAGGGCAATTATATTCACACTGCCGCCAGAAAGATGTGTAAGAATGAATTTTGGAACAGTGACTATCACAAATGACCATTGGAAAGATATTTATGTAGATTGTAGGTCTGATGATAATTTTCCTAATACGAATTCTCGTATAAGACTTCGTTGGAGTGAATCAACTACATATGAAATGACTCCAGGTCTTTTAATGGCATGGGCAATAACCGTAGAATATTATGGATATGGTGGAACATGGACAGTAATGCCATTTAACCTTGGTCAATGCGAAATTAAAAACATCAATTGGTCTGAGGATAATTTATATTATGCCCCCGGCAAAAAATAAATAAAAATGAACAGTACAAACATGGTTCTGATACTAATCACTTTCATAGTATTGTTTGGATTCACAAATTGTGAAAAAACACACAAATGTGAAAAGGAAAACTATGGAACAGTTTCTGTTACAAATGAAACGGGAAGATTACTAATGGTAGATTGCCGGTATTCTCAGTTCCCAGATGTAAGTGAAGGTGAATTTATTCTTCAAAACGGGCAATCAGTTAGTTGGAATATGAAACCCAGCGTACAACTCATACTTTCTGCCGCAGTTTACTATGAAACTGGCAGTCAACTAACTGGCCCCGAATTCACAACTTTCTATATTTTGAATCAATGTGAAACATATGCTTTATCATGGATACTCTATAAAGATGATATAATTCTACCAAGAGATTAATTGGGAAAGCCCAAAATAATTATCATATGTGTCTGAATTTATTAAGCACCAAATTCTAAAATTATTTGATAAAATATCTTAAAGAAATAATTATTCCTATCGAACTGGCTGTAACTTTCTCACTTCCTTCCATTAAGCTATTAACCTGATTTTCCTGAGTTGAAAGTTGAAAATCTGATAATTCTGAATAGTTCGAAATATCCGTTAATATTCTTTTATAAAATATTCCCAAGGAAATTTTGTAACGGGTATCAGGGTACAAGTAATAACCTCCTATGGCTACAAAATCAGGATTAATTGGTTTTATGTTCAAATCCCCCATTACATTACTTTGGAAATTGCTTTTAAATCCTTCGTATGGAATATCCGTTAATGTCACATTATATGCTGGATAATAACCTGAATATGAATAGATGCCAGAGCTTGAATACGTTTCTATTAATGGTATGGATATATTCACGCCACTTTGAATATAAAATCCATTTGTC
>JAFGOZ010000444.1 GCA_016926235.1 Bacteroidales bacterium
AGAACAAAAAAAATTTGGAAAATTAAGAGATTGAATATCCTTAATTCCGGGATAGGATGAATTGAGATTAAAAAACTTCAAAAAAAAAAGTTTGTGATTGTATTGTTAAATTGGTTGTCTTAAAGGATGTTCCCGTATTGATCCTGAACCAATCCAAAAGGATTTATTTATATTTAGGAAATTCATCTCTGCGATTAAGAAAGAGCTGGAAATCAGATTTTAATATTCGAATAATACCTCTTTTTCCTTCTTTTTTAATTGGAATAGCCTTGAGCATTCCTTCTTCAATATAGCTTTTTACACTTTGTTTGCTTATTTGTAGCATTTCTGCGACATCTGATATCGTGTAAGTTACTGATTCACCTTCCTTTTTGGCGTTTTTATTTTTACTACTATATAATAAGGCTGTCTTCAATCTCAATGTAAGATATTCAAGCTTATCGATCCGTTCCTGAATATATTTATCTTCATAATCTGAAACTAATGATTCTAACCAATCTTGAGGAGATTTGATCAGGTTATCTGTTACTTCGAAAAATTTACTTAAGGAACTGCTCATAGTATTAAAGTTTAAATAAAATAATTAATATAAAAACCCCAATAAAACATAAAGATAATAGCTATAATAAGAAATAATAATATTCTTTTATATTCATTACTATTTTTATTGTTAATCCGGAATTGTTCATTAATATCAAATAACGTTTATAGATAAAAAGCTTATTATTCCTAATTAACCTATCATGTCAGATCCAAGATACCTTACAAAATCACGATTTAAGCTGGCATGCGAATGCGAAACCAAGCTTTATTACACAAGAAAAGCTGAATACGCTGATCAGTCTATTGATGATCCATTTCTCACCGAGCTTGCAAAAGGAGGGTATCAGGTAGGTGAACTGGCTAAGTACTATTTCACTGATGATGCTCCGAATATAACGGTGGAAGAAAAAGATTATGAAGATGCACTCTGAAATAAAAAATCCTCTGTCTCGAATTAGCTTATTTCTTCCCTTTCCGGGCATTTTCTTGCCTGGTAAGCAGCTGCAAATTTTCTATTTTTGTTAGCCCACCGTTATGCATAGGAATAATATGGTCAATTTGAAAATCAAGCTTGTATTTGCTTCTATATTTGCTTTGAGCACTAAAGTAGTAGCCATCTTTATCTGTATATTTTTCATATACAGAATCACTTAAATATTTCCAATATTGAGGGTATTCTTCTCTCAACTCAGACATTGACAACTTTTCAATTTCTCTTAGTTCCTTTATGTCAGTGGGCACAATAGTCTGTTTTTTAAAAAGCTCGGGATGATTTATTTTCATTTTTGCCAAATAGATTTCCTGGACAAAATATCTTTTGTTATCAAATCCAAAGAATGCTTTCCAGGCATTCTCGTTACTTTCCCACAAAATATTAATACGTTCTGTCTCTTCCTGGTCGCTCAGATTTTTAATCTCATTTGCAACATTATTAATATCATATTTTTCTCTATCACTTAATTCAATGAATTTAGGCAATGTATCGGTCTGAGCATAGTACTGAATTATATCCTTAATATCTTGTGGAACATAACATGGATGTTTTGGGCATCCATGGAAGAATTCTTCTTCAATTATAGCGCTATATTGTCCTAATTCTTCATCAGTTAAAAAATCTTTATCGGTGAGTTTGTTATCTCTGAAGAATCTATCCAGACCATTAACAAACTGGGCGTAGGAGCTTTTTAAATTATCATAAACTAATACTTCACAATTTTTTTCTCTTTCTTCAATCCTTATATCAACTTTATCTTTTGCACCTTCATCAATCTTCTCTTGTTTTAGAATTGAGAATTGATATATTCCCAGAGGAACTCTTTCAATAAAATCTAATTTTTCGAGTGCTTCTTTTGTAGCAGTATCAATTATTTTATTTGTGAGAATAGCAAACTCTTCGATCTTATGTATCGATATTAATCGAACGAGTTTTTCTTTTGTTTCAGTCCGAGTATCGTTGAAATCTGTATTTTCCTCAATTAATAATTTCTCAGGATTAATCCATGCAACTTTATCTTTCCAATCATCAATGAAACTTACAATAAATGCTTCTTTTGTACCTCCTGCTTTTTCTCCTCTCAATCCTCTTCCAATCATTTGAGTCATTAAAATTGGAGAAATAGTGGGACGTGCTAAAAACACACTCTGAACATTCGGAACATCAACTCCTTCTGTAAGAATATTAACACTAATCAAAACATCAACTTGACCTTTCCTAAATCGTTCTATTTTATCTTTGTTCTGTTTGCTTGAGATTGTCACACCGGTTACCTGATCTCTAATTGCGGCAAGAACGTACTCAGATTTAATATTGTTTTCTTGAAATAATTTGTTTAATGCAATAGCATTATCCTGATTTAAAGCAAAAACCAGAGTTTGCTTATATTTCTTTTTATTTTGTTTGTATTTGTTTACAATTGTCCAGTTCCTTTTGTCATTTTGAGCAATTGTTTTTGCGGTTTTTCTACCGATAACATCAATATCAAAGTATCTAATGTTTTCCAAATCTCTGTCTGATAAGATACTCGTCATATCCACATTTGTCTCGACTTCCTCAAAAATTGGCTCTGATAATATTCCTCGATTTATAAGTGTTCTTAAATCTATTTTGTAAATAATATCATCATAAAATACTTTATGAAGTAATCCCTGTTCATCTTCTGCTGTTCTAAAAGGTGTTGCCGTCAATCCCAACATCCTAAATACATCAACCTTAACTTTTACGTTATCAATAAGTTTTCGATATGTCTTTGCGACTGCATGATGTGCTTCATCAATAACTAAAAGCATTTCACTCGTTTTCCCTTTTATCCAGTTTTTATATAGATGATTAAAGCCCGCATTCAAACTGTCCTTACTGGCGATAATAATGTCGTCCGTAGATTTAACATTTACCGGTTTGTCGTGTATACCTGAAAGGATTCGATAATTAAAACGTGTTCTATTCTGGAAAATGTCTTTAAATGCTAGCAGCTCATGAAAAGTCTTTTTCGCCTGGTCCAATAACTCGTGTCTGTGTGCAATCCATAAGACTTTTTTGTTCTTATCCAAATAGTTTCTAGCAATCCAATGTGCAGCAGTGAGTGTTTTCCCTCCGCCGGTGGGCAATACTAAAAGTCCAGCAAATGGATTTTTATTTTGTTTGATTATTTTTTCTTGTAGTCTGTTAATTGCCTCTACCTGATGTTTGTATAGTATAATTCCACTATCAGATCTTTCAATATCAATGCTGCCAGCATTTTTATATTTAATTTTAAACTCTCTAAAATTTGATATTTCCGGTGCTGCCTTCGGTGAATTTTTTCGAGTTTTTGAAGTTCTTCCACGACTTCTTTTTGTATTTGCTTGTAGCTTAAAAGTGACTGTTTGACCTCTGTCAAATAAACTGATTTCCGAATATTCGGTTTCTCCAGACCATAAAGTGATATTATGCTTTTTGAAAATCGTATCAAATATATCAAGAACCTTGAGGTTCTTTTTCTTCGACATGCCAATCCTCCTTAGAAACGCATTATACCTGCGTGTAGTAGATCCTTGAGAACTTTTATCAATATCTTCCAATATTTCAAGGACAATTCCTTTTATCTCATTTATTTCCATCTGATGTTATAATGTTTAATAAGTTAATAATTTCAAAGAAATTATTTGTTAGACAGAATAAAAATAGATAATTATTAAGATATAATGTTTGGTTATATAGCGATGATCAATAACATTCTTTATGTTTAAATTTCCTCAAGGACATTTTGAGAAGTTTATTCAAAAAAAGGAGGATACCAGGTCGGTGATGAGCGTTACCATGCATTGTGTAGAATGTGAAGTATGTAATAAATGATATGCCTGAATATATTACTGAGATCTTTTTCTAAAAATCTATTCATATTAAATCGCTAAATTAGCGGTCCAACTATCAATATTATGAAGGACATTCAAACACTTATTGACAAACTCATAGACTTCCGTGATGAGCGACACTGGGAACAATTCCATAATTCAAAGGACCTTGCCCTGGCAATTTCAATAGAAGCTGCAGAACTTAATGAACTGTTTCTCTGGAAGACAACCGAAGAATCCGAGCTGGTTGACAGGAATAAAATAAAGGAAGAGCTCGCTGATATCCTTGCCTTCAGTCTCTTGTTGGCAGGGAAACATGGTTTTGATGTTAAACAGATTGTATTAGATAAGATCAGGAAGAATGATGAAAAATACCCAATAGAAAAGGCAAAAGGGACAGCCAGAAAATACAACGAATTATAGCCATGCTCATCTACCAGGCTCCTTCCGAAAGATTTATCGATGATGTAAGGGAGAATACAATCTCAGACATTATGACGGAAAATTATAAAGTAAGGCTTGGTAAAGATCCGGGTATACCAGAATTTGTATCCTGGCAGAACAGCCTTTCGAGAGTACGGGACCTGCTTGAACTTGGCAAAATCATTGATACCTATGTTGCCCTTGAATATGAAGTACCTTACAACCAGAGCAGACTTGATTGTTTGCTTTTCGGCAAGAGTAAGAATGATATTTCAAATGTTGTTTTGATCGAGCTAAAGCAATGGTCTACCGTTAAGGCACTTGAAGAAGAAGG
>JAFGOZ010000445.1 GCA_016926235.1 Bacteroidales bacterium
CTGAACAAGCTTTCGAATGTTCTGGATGAACTACCTTTCTGGTCAGCTCCATTTGGTATTAAACTTTTGGATTATATCGATTATAAACCAAACATCACAGCAATAGATATAGGTTTTGGCAATGGATTTCCATTAACTGAACTGGCTATGCGCTTGGGAGACAAATCCACTGTATACGGTATAGATCCATGGAAAGGAGGTATTGAAAGAGTAAAGAAAAAAATAAAAGCGTACGGCCTTTCAAATATTAAGTTGATAGAAGGAGTTGCCGAGTCCGTTCCGCTCGAAGACAAATCTGTAGATCTGATAGCGAGCAACAACGGGATCAATAATGTTGGCGACATGGAGAAGGTCTTTTCTGAATGTGCAAGAATTAGTAAAAAAGAAGCCCAATTCGTTCAGACAATGAACCTGGATACTACTATGTTTGAGTTTTATTCAAAACTAGAAGAAATATTGTCGGAACTTAAATTGGCTAAGGAAATAGAATTAATGAAAAAGCACATTTCCCAAAAGAGACCACCATTAAATTATGTCCTGTCACTATACTCAAAGTATGGTTTTGAAATAAAGGATATGGTGCACGATCAATTTACGTACAAATTTGCTGATGGGACCGCCATGCTGAATCATTTCTTTATCCGGGTAGGTTTTATGGGAGAATGGATTAAATTCTTACCTCAGGAAAAAGTACATGAAATATTCAACTTGGTTGAGACCAAGTTAAATCAGCGAACCCTGTATCCAGGGCAAATCCGGTTAAGCATTCCCTATGTATTAATCAATGCAATAAAAATATAGTCAATATTTTTTAATAAGAACGTGATAAAGTAAAACATCATATATACATACCAATATTAACGAATGATGCATACAAAAACAATAATCTTATATGGTACCCGAAAAGGAACAACAACAAAAACCTGTGAAGTGATTTCTGAAGTTTTAAAGAACAAATATTCCAACGAGGTTGATATCCTGAACGTAAAAGAATACTCAAAGGTAAAAAAGAAAATAAACGAATATAACAATATGATCATTGGTTCATCCATCGTGGCAGGCCGATGGGTAAGTAAATGTTTGAGAATCTTAAAATCACTTAAGAACAAGGATCAAAAACTATTTGTTTTTGTCACTGCAGGCGGAACCATGAATAAAATTATAAAATATGGAATTTCAAAGTCAGAAGCTGTTCAGGAAGGTATAGAAAAATATATTGATAAATACTTGCTCAAATACAATATAAATGTTGATGCGAAGATGATGTTCGGAGGTAAAGTAATGAAAAAAGATCAGGTACGATATGATAATTGGAATTATGACGATATACAGAACTGGGCAATCGAAATTGGCAAAATGATGTGATTCTAGTAAACAGCAGATTTTATTAGTCTGCTATAAGGAACAAATTCCATCCCCCGGTTTACTATATTTTTTGCTTTTATCTTATTTTTATAAAACAACTTAACTGCAATATTATGATAAGCTATCTCAGTAACCTGTATCAAACGGGGATTACTTATCGGTAAAACACAATTTTCTTCAAACAATCCCAGGTACTCGTCCCCTTTTTTGCTATTATTCTTTGAATATGAATCCTCTGCCATTTTCAAATAAGCAATCATTTTATACTCATGCAATAAAGACTGAATATTTTCAAAATTATATTTTGCCTGCATACTAACAACTGAATCCAATAATACCTGGGCATCACTCAGGCTACCCAATACTCTGTGGATATAATTTGTCATTATGGTATTTGCATCATAATGATTCCCCTTTATTTTCAGGGCATTATATACATAATTTTCAACTTTATTTAATCCCTGGTAACGATAGCTCATCTGCATATAATAGGTAAAGCTTATTTCTTCCTTCTGTTTTTCATCTGAAATATTGGATACCAATCTCTGATGTATCGAGTCACAAAAAGCTTCTTTATTTGTATATTGCAAATTGTTGGCAATTACATTTCCAAAAAGTCCCACCAATACTTCAGTCTCAACATTCTCAAACCTTGATAGCTGTGACAGGTAATCAATATCTGAGACCTCATCAAACGCACACTCCTTAATTCTAAAAACCAAGGCCGTAAACAGAAGAGTTTTAACTTGCTGGTCAGGAAAGAAGTAATAAGCCTTTTGAGCCAATTCATACCCCTCCTTTATCTTATTGTCATTCAGGCATTCGAGGGCTTTATTATAATATTGAATTCCAAACAGATTGCAAAATTCAGCCTGTTTAACTTCGTTGTATTTCTCTTCAAATATCTCTTCAACCGACTTGTTTTTATACTCGCTATCACTAATTAATTTCGAATTTCTTAAATATTCAACATATTGTTGTTTAAATTCCCCGGTAAAAATCATTTTTTCAAATCCCGGATTTGTAGTTTCAATAACAACGGATTTCTCTCCCGGATTTGCCACCAAATATACATGATTGGACGATGCCATTACTTTATATGGTATATTCATCCTGTCAAAAACCATTGCATATAAGATGGATGCAGTAACACAATTATATATGCCACTCTTGAATAACTCTGGGAAATATACTTCATCATTATACTTTTTTAAAAACTGATCATGAACAATCGTATAAGTTGCTTTAATCCTTTTATTCATTTTCTTCTCAGCAACTTTCCTTTGATTCAATTCATTTAATACTTCTAAATAATGGACATAACTTCTTCGAATATAACCACTATCAACCTTATTATCAATAGCCATAAATAATTCAAAAGTATCCGTATTATATTTTACATAACTATATAGAACAAATTTTTCCAGGTTTGATTGAAACCTAAGATCACCTGAACGAACGAGAGAATCCCCATAATTCTGACAAATCGTGGTCTTTATAAATAGGAATAGTAATACAAGGAATATAAAATGCTTCATCAAGTTTTCCTTTTTCTATCGGAAATTTAATACTTTATTTCAAATCAAACAAGTTTGGGTTGGATAATAGAATTTTTTTAACCGGCTCATTTTATCAGAAACATTTTGTAATTTTCTGGTCAAAAAATATTGCAATTCAACATTAAGACTTACTATGAAAATCGAATTTACGATTGAAAAGATCGACTTTTTAACTTTGCAGTTATATGAGGCATCCCGATCAAAAAGGATAAAACAGACAAGAACCCGCCTGCAAGTACTAACCTCACTTATTTATGTATTAATTGGTTTTCTCGTCCTTCTTCATAATGATGCTATTCTTGCTCTCGTATTCTTTGGTATTGCTGTTATTTGGTATTTACTCATACCAAAATTTATAAGAAAAAGAATGGTACGTAGCTATAGCAAATTTATTGATACTCATCTTGCCAATCGATACGGGCAACAGGCTTCATTTACATTTAGAGACGAATATATAGAATCTGAGAGTTTTATAGGCAAAAGCAAGTTTAAGATAAAGGAAATGACTGAGGTAGACGAAATTAAAGACTACTACTTCCTTCGATTTTCAACAGGAGTAGCAATCATCATTCCTAAAAGAAAAATTGAAAATCTCACTGAGCTAAAAGATAAATTGAATCAAATTGTTGAAAATCTCAATATCCCATATTTTAACCATATGAATTGGGTTTGGAAATGATGAACTCATTTATCTTATTCTATCATTTTACAAAATGAACAAATATTTTTTCATCATCACCATAATGGTCATCTTACTTATTGGATGTAAGAAAGAAGGAAATGAGAACAACTCACAACTGGCGGAAATAACAAGGCCTTACGAAGAAATAACAATCATTGATATCCATAACCATGACGCAGCTGGCAACAAATATTTAATAAACAAGCAAATATGGGATAAATATGGAATTGACAAAATCGTATTATTCGGTAATATTTCTGAACCTTCTGCAATGTTAACAGATCAGATAGCTTATAACGCATATTTGGAGGACACAGGGAGGATCATTCCTTTTATTGCAGCAATTAATATACATGACTCAAGCTGCCTGGATTATATAAAAGAGAGATTTGAAGCCGGAGTGTATGGTATCGGCGAGATAGTTGCAGCGTCAAGCTATTCACCTGTTACATCAAATTTACCCTGGAAAGGTGAGCACACCTTGGACGGATATTTCCCGGAAATATATGAATTATGTGCTAAGTACCACAAACCCATTCTACTCCACATTGATCCTCCATTTGGATTTCCGGTGAACAAATTGGTTGAAGCAGCAAAAGCATATCCAAATACCAGCTTTATTTTTGCACACGCAAATGCTTACAATTCGCCTTCAAACATTGAAGATATTTTAAAGCAATGTAACAACATCTACATTGATTTTTTCCCAGGATTCAACGCTTACAATCCGGAAAGTTCTTTTACGCTGAATGATTTTGTCCCATTAATCAATGCATATCCTGACAGGTTTATGGTGAGCACTGACTCAGGATATGATATTGGTTATGATAATGCATATAATGCTATTTATGAACTTTTTAGTTTACTCGATAAAAATGTGGTTGTTAAAATCGCTGGTGAGAATTTCTTAAAACTAATAGCAAATAAAATATAAAATTACTAATACGATAATTCAAGATTCTTCATAATAACATCCAGATTACTAAAGTATTCAGGCAAATTAAGTGTACTTATTACTTTCTCTGCAGTAGTTGCATATTTATAATATGAATCCGGGAAATTACTGGCAAATAAATGAGCAATAACCGTAGGTAGTGGTTTGTCCACCCAAAATACATGTATAATATCCTTTCTTTTTATCTTTTCCGCTTCAATATTTTTTCGCATATCTGTCATCTTGTCAAGATAGATAAATAAATTATCTCCTTCATCTTCAAACTCCATATCTCTAAAATCAATTAACACTTTATCAATATCAGTTGATTTGGCATTTTTCATTATGTGAGCTATAAACTGTCCATACTTCTCAATCGAAAAGGTGCCAATAAAATTTTGAATCAAAAGTTTATCTTTCTTAAAAATTTGATACCTAATTTCCATAATACCTCTCTTATTTTTCAATATCACGCTCTATCAAAATAACCTCTGCAAAGTTAATAACTTAATAGTAATTTTTGTAAGTTCTGCCAAACAACATATTCAAAAAACAAGGATTGTCGTTATCATCTGTGTAGTTTTTTTTATCGAAAAACTTGCTTTTTAACTAGGATTATTCCCATTTAAATTGTCTTGTATATAAAAGGTAAAGATGCTGACTGAATACGATGAAATATTGATATGCCGGTTTCTTCTTGGAGAATCTGATAATGAAGACATTTGCCACCTTGAATCCTTAATAGCAAAGAATGAGGAAGTTAAGGAATACTTTAAAATGCTTTATCGTTTACTATTTACGTTGGATTATCAAAATAATGAACAAATGTATAATTCTGATCAGGCTTACAGAGATTTTCAGAACAAAATGTAATGTATCATATTTATATTCCTTACAATAATTTCCCAAACTCGAATTACCTTTGTATTTCATACAATATAATCATATGCCAAGGTTCAAATTAACTTTAGAATATGACGGAACGCCATACAGGGGATGGCAAATGAATAAAGGTGAAATCACTGTGCAAGGCAAACTACTGGAAGCCTGCGAAAAAGTTTTTACATCAAAAATAAAGGAAATCTATGGTGCAGGACGCACAGATGCCGGAGTTCATGCAATGGCCCAGGTTGCCCATCTGGAAGTGGATACAAACCTAAAGCCACATCAGATACGAATGAAACTTAACGATGAGCTTCCTCATAGCATAAACATACTGAATGTTGAATCCGTTCCCGGCCGTTTTCATGCACGCCATGATGCTACAGCCCGAAGCTATGTCTATATTATATCGAAGCGTCGCTCTGCTTTTTTTAAGAAAAATGTGTGGTGGATTAAAGACCCGCTAAATGTAAATTCCATGCGTGATGCTTCAAAGGTATTTCCTGGACTTAAGGACTTCCGTTCATTTGGCCGCCCAACAGGCAAAGAAGAATCTACAAAGGTAGAAATAAAGCATATTGCTGTACATGAGCTGGATAGCACCATTATGATCCATATAGTTGGATCGCATTTTCTTTGGAACCAGGTAAGAAGAATGGTTGGCGTACTGGTTGAAGCCGGGCGGGAAAATATTTCAACAAATCAGATTGAAAGGATGATGAAAACAGCATCAGATGAGCCTGCAAAGCTCACGGCTCCTCCATCAGGTTTGTACCTGGAACATGTGTATTATGACGATGAGAAGTTTTCTGTAAATCCTTCCTGGCCAGTGGTTGTGAAATGATTCTTGACGGTACTTATAACCAGAAGCCCTTCTCAAAATATCGAACACCGAATAATGAATAACACCAGTTTAAAATTCATTCCCGTTCGGTAGTCTTCGACTACGTCATATAAAAAAAGGAAGTCTCTGACTTCCATCTAAAGTGTAATACAAACTCTCTAACATAACTATGATTAATTTTGCTTCTGCGAAGCAATGTGAATCTTAGATTCACTTTTATATACGATCCCGATCCATCGGGACTTCGCTGAAGTCTACGCCGAACAATAAGAATGTAAGACTACGGCGAACTGAGGACAGAATCTTAAAATAACTACTTTTGTTTATAAAAATAAATTCTAGTAATTTTGTAATGGCATGAATAATTACTTATATAAACCATGAATTTACAGTTTATAACAGACGAAAAAGGGCATAAGAACGGGATACAGATGCCTATTAAGGACTGGGAAAAGATTAAAAAAGACCTTGAAGAACTTGAACGCCTCAGGAACAAAAAGCTTTTTATGGCAGAACTTAGCGAGGCGGTGGTAGAAATGAAGCAAATCAAAGAAGGTAAAATACAAGCCCGCAACGCTGAAGATTTCTTAAATGAGCTATAGTGTTAAATCGATATCCGTTTTTGAACGGCAGGCTAAACGCCTGATGAAGAAATTCCCATCCCTTAAAAAGGAAATACAGACACTTATTAATGAACTGAAAGAAGACCCCACAAAAGGTACTCCTATTGGCAACAATTGCTATAAAATACGGCTTGCCATTGCCAGCAAAGGAAAAGGTAAATCTAGTAGCGCAAGGCTTATTACCCATGTTATTTTTAAGCAAGACACCCTCTACCTACTTTCAATTTACGATAAATCCGACCTCGAAAACCTTTCCGATAAAGAAATTTTAGACCTGATAAAGCTTATTCCGTAAAAAAAGCCAGGCAGCTATGCATGGCTTATTATTTTCTGCTAATCTCGAACGTGAGTGCTAATGACTACTGCATACTGGTGTTCCCGATGCTCCAGAACTTAACAATCCTTCAAACACCTTGATTGAAGACTAATCATACCAATCCTTTAATCATCAAAAATCATAGTTCAGACATTTACCAC
>JAFGOZ010000446.1 GCA_016926235.1 Bacteroidales bacterium
ATTAAATTAAAATTGTTTCTTGTCATGCTGTACTGTTTTCCTCTTAGCATTGCACCCAACGCCCGCGTGTATGAGCCGTTGCGTTGCCAAAGCACTTTGTGGTCGAGTTAGCACTAGGTGACCAAAAGAGATAACCTACGCAAACCCGCTGCCAGCAATGGCTTATACACGCTGTTGTACGCTGCTGTTATTGGATTTCTATCTTTTCGTAATTTATTCCCTCAATTTTAGCATTCACCAATATGTCTTTAAATGTCTGATTAACTATGATCCATGGTCTTGCATATCTCACAACTTTGTTATTAATGGCAACTTTATTTGAAAGACCAGCACATTCCCATGTTTTTAAAATCAGATTATTACTAAAAAGATTGAAATCATTCTTTTTATAGATCAAACATAATGGACTAACAATTGTAGGAACATTCTTTTCTAGATCTCCGATGATAGCGCTATTAAAATAACCATTTCTTTTACAATTCACACACTGGTTTTCAGTCTCGTATCCTGTTGAATTGACACTAAAACGTGGTAACACCTTTGATGAATTAAGATGATAAAAATTGAGAATATGGTTTTTACTATCAATCACGGGATGTAATTTTAAATCCGGTTTTATCTGCTTTATTAATCCCAAAATCCCTTTTGATATGATAAAATCACCATCGAGTGTTTGGAAAAAGTCCTTTTTGATATTTGAAAAACCTTTTACTCTCAAGTTTCCAATTAATTCAGCACCCGTACCACATGATTCACAAGCATTCCTTAAATCATACAATGAATTGCAGGACTCTCCACTTTCTCCAATCGGTCTCTTAAAGTATGTGATTATGTAGTATTTCATGTTTTTACAGTTGCGTACAACGTCCGCGTGTATGAGCCGTTGCGTGGCCAAAGCGCATACTTATCTAGTTACCACAAGGTAACCAAGTGAACTGACCTACGCAACCCGCTGCCAGCAATGGCTTATACACGCTGTTGGCTGCAGGCTATTTATTAATAATAAATCTATTTAAAGATTGGTAGTCTATTTTAGCAGAAATCATTTAACTGTTTTTAGTAGTCGATTAATAATTTCTTCTGAGACTCTCTTCCCTTTTATAAATCCTCTTCTAAATATATATTCCTCTAACATTATTAGTGCTAAACAAAAAGGGACTGCTATTAATTCATATGGCTCACTGAAAGACGAAAATATTAATATTGCTAAAAGCCCTGTAAGAATAAGCAACCAAATTATCCGAAATATATAAAAGAATGGCTCTGGGTAAAAAGTTAGATTAATGCTTGTCTCTTCTCCTTCTTTACTGAATTCACCTTTTATTTTAACAGGATAAAATCTTAAAGATTCAGAGGTTTTTCGAAAATTAAATCCAGTATTATTTATTGATCCTCTAAAAGGTATGTTAGAATTTATATCAGTTTTTATTAAAGTATCCTTAGTAGTTACCTCTATCAATATCTTTACAATCTGATCTAAAGGGATACTGCATTTCAGATTATATGACGTCTTAAACGAAAGATTCATTGATTCTATATTATAGATTGCGGCCAACGCTCGCGTGTATGAGCCGTTGCGTTGCAAAAGTGCTTTGTAGTCTAGGTAGCACGAGGTGACCAAATGGACCAACCTTCGCAAACCCGCTGCCAGCAATGGCTTATACACGCTGTTATGCACTGCTTATTGCATTATTCTAAATGAGTCAAAAAATCTTTTCATTGACTTATTTTTGTCATTTTCAGGTAAAGTTAAAACCCCAAAAGAATAAACATTGTCATTAATATAAAAAATTCTATAAACCATTAGTATCTTACCTCCTCTAAAATAGCACTTATACTCTTTTCCAAGCTTTCCATCATAAAAAATATCATTAATTGAAATTAACTCACCATTCACCGAAGCTAATGAACCATCTATTGCTTTTTTATAATAACTATTTAAGGCATAAGTATCATTTTGATTTATCGAGTTAGTAGGATATTTAGTCTCCATACCAACATATACCAAATTTTCATTACTATTTTTAGGCTCAAATGATTTAATAGTAATTTCAAGTTTTCCGATTTCCGAATCCATCATTTTGCTTTGATCCAATGTTTGTCCGGGAAACTCAATAAAATATGTTTGTTTATTTGAAAAATTCGCAAGTGTAAAGTTTCCATTTGGGATATTAATGATTTGAAAGTTTTCAAAATAGTCATTAATAAAAATATTATGGTTATTGCCTTCTTTTGAAACAACGGATAGCATGTAAAGTGCATTTTTTACAAGAAATACTTCAAATTCAAAGAAAACATTATTTGAATTATTCTTCCATTTAAAAGATTTTCCAGGATACCCTTGTTTCTCAATCAGAGATGAAGACAATAGTGTGAATGTATCATCACTTCTTATACCATCTTGAGATGAATTAAGAAAGCCTTCTACCAGAGAAAACAAAGAATCTGAATGAATATAGTAAGAAGGAAAAGCAACAGTATTAATTGAATAATAAGTGTTTTCATGCATTGTGTCTATAACATTTACAGTCCAATTATGGGTGACTAAAGTCGAGTCATTGAATACACTACTATCAGCAGTAGTTTCAGGATCTTGAATAAACTTTATTTTAAAATTATAATCTTCAAATCTATACTCTTTCCAATCATTCTGACAATAGATATTCAAGATTGATAACATGTTTAATCCAAATGCTAAAAAACTTATCCTATTCATATTATAGTTTCTGGTTTGTAAACAGGAATCAAAAGTGCAGTGATTTCGGGAAAATAAACTGCAGTAATTTTGGGAACAAGTTTGCAGTAATTTCGGGAACAAT
>JAFGOZ010000447.1 GCA_016926235.1 Bacteroidales bacterium
CAATTTACACCAGTTATGATTGCCCTCGATCAGTTCCACTCCGGTTCCGGTAACAGCAATATCCCAGCCAACTGATTTGTTTGCAGGTTGGTGTAATGCAGCTTCTTTGGCTAATTCCAGGGCCTCAGTCCAGAACGGTATCTTAAAACCCTGTATCTTTTTTCCGCTTACAGGGTGAATGATTTCATCTTCCTTTGTAATATCACTATAAACACCAGAGCCGTTTACAATACCACTTTCAATATCGATGGAGGCTGCCATATTGCCGGCTGCCATGTTATCAACATGAGAATTCACAGAGATGCGAAGCCTGGCTCCCAGGAAATCCACCTTGCCCTCTTGATTTATCTGTGTAATAATGCGAATTGTATTTAAACCTGATGGAGATAATTCCATCAATTCGGGATGTTGTATTACAAATTCCTCTATAAGGTTAAATTTTTTTTTACGCATGTAGCCAATAAGTGATTCCGGAGTGAAATCCTTGCAGTTGATGACCTCAACCTCTGCACCAACCTGGCCCAGTGCATTTTTCAGGACCAATTTACCGGTGGGACCGGTCAGTAAGACACTGATGGCTTGCCGTTGATCGGAAGATTTACTGATGTCGCGATGTTTTCTTCGGATAAACTTTGCGTACTGATCTAAGAATTTAGCTTTATCAGCAAGCACATCCCGGCTGGACACAGGATTCATTATTCGCTGGTACTCGTACATGTAACCGGTGCCGGCCCAACGCCTTCTCTCTTCCTTGTTTTTTTCAAAAAACCTGAAATAGAAATAGTCCAATAATGAGTTGTTGAATTTGAAAGAAGATAATATAGAATCAGTTATAATTTGCAAACAATTCCTGGCTGCAGATTTATGAGCATACAGAAGGAACTTCCTATAGGTCTTAGGGTCAGTTCTCTTAAGGTAATAAAAGAAGTAAATCAACCTATTTAACATTGAGTTTTCTAGTTATAACATCATTCTCGTTGATGTAATTATCTATAATATTGTCAAGTCTGTCGAATGAGTAATCTTGAAATAGTCTTTCTAGTTTGTTGAGAACTGTTTCTTTGTTAAATCGTATGGATTTCAATCTTAATCTAGTTTTTAAAGGTGCTTTCTTCAGGGCATCATAGAAATATTCTGGGTACCTGTCAGTATCTATCTCGTATGGATGCATATATACCATTGCTGGTCCCTTCTTGATTACTGTTCGCAGAGCTCTTGAGTTAAACCAGTAAGGGAAGGTCCGTAGATATCCGCCTCCGCAGACTGGTAAACTCCACCAAAGAAAACTAACAACAGGCAAAGGAGCCTCAATAATTATAGACTCGTTTGGTAAGACCAGTTTTTGAATTTTGTCAGGAAAATAAGGCCAACCATATCGTAATGCGTTCCCCGGAACAATACTGCTGTCATAAGTAAAACCTGCTTCAGCAAGAATATCCAGTGCCCATACTGTTGTTGGTATGACTGAAAATGCAGGTGCCCTGAAACCTTTTACCGATTCACCAATTATATCTTCAACGCATTGCTTGGCTTTTAATAAATCGTTCTTAGCTGCCTCGGGAGTGAGCTTAAATAGTTGTATATGATCATATCCATGAACTCCAAGCTCATGGCCTTCCTTTTGTATATTCTTTACAAGTCCCGGGTAATGAGTAGCTATTTGCCCGAGTATAAAGAAAGTAGCTTTTACGTTGTTATCATTTAATAATTGAAGCAAACGGTTTGTATTTGTGACAACACGATCAGTGGGAGGTATATGCACACCAAAATGATCTCGCATAGCGATATTAATTCCATCTTCAACATCGATGGTGAAAGCGGATGGATATAGTATCGATTTCATTTTCGAACAACTGTTAGTAATACTTATTCAAATATCTTAGAGAGGCTTCAGGAGTTTTGAGTTTTGCTTTTTGATTTTCTAAAGTGTGCACTAATTAATTTTCTGATATTCCCAGCTGTACCGAATAGAAATGGTAATGGATCATCAAGGCTAAAATCCTGGAATGAGAGCTTTTTCCCAAAAAAAATAAACCAATTAGGATCAGCTTTGAATCGATGGCTACTTTGAAAGAACCATAAAATATCAAACCCAATATGACGTAATTGTTTTCCCGGATAATATTCATATGTTTTCAATTCATTTCCTAAAGAAGAATCAACAATAATATTTCCGTAATCAATACCTGATTCAACTGCGGATTTAATGCAGGCCGGAATACGTGGATTTATTTCCAATATTTTTATTATTCCATCATCCGGGTCTTCAATCAGATCAAAATCAGCAAAACCTACCCATCCAATTGTCTTTAAAACTGCAAAGCAAATATCTACAAGGGAATCATTATGAATAGTTACATTAAAACAACTACTACCGCCAGTAACCGGATAATATCTTATTTTATGCATTACAGAAGAATTTATCAATTGATGTTTATCATCTAAAAATAGCTCAACTTTAAATTGTCGCCCACCCTGACCTATTAGTTTCTGTAAATGACAATGGCCGTATTCTTTAACGGTTTTATCAAATATTGACTCGAGTTCATTCTTACTCTTTACTATCGTCATTCCTCTGCCGCCGGTTGTGTAATTCGGTTTTAAAATTGCCGGGAAAAACGAATCTTTAATTGTCGAAATACTATTTTCCCTCAAGTCGATTGTTTTTGGATGAGGGAATCCATTTTCTCTGCAAACGGACATTAGCAGATTTTTGTCGTATCCTTTTTCAAAAATGTCGTGATCAGGTACAATAAATTTACAAAACTTAATAAAAGCTTGTTTATTCTTACTCAAAAATTCAGCACTTGAATCACTCAGAGGGATGACCACATCAATGAACTTATTGCGTACATATTCAGTAAAAAAAGTTAAAAAATCATCCTTATCATTAATAGAAGGAGATTTAATTTTATGGGAAGCATATCGGGTAGCATATCCATAGGATAATCTATGTCTGTAAAATATGTGAACTGAATAGCCCCTTTTCATTAAGGGCTTTGAGATAGGTAATGTTTGTGTCCCATCTCCTCCTAGAAGCAATACATTATATTTCATTGACTACTTTTTTTAATAATGTCAGTACTTCACCTTCAGTTGAAAATTGAAAAACCGAAGTATATACAGCTGTACCCACTGCTATTATCTTCCTCCTCAATATAATAGCCGGGAGTGCGCTAGCTGAATCCATACAGCATCACGATTCCTCGCCAGCCTTTATAACTTTCATTTTATCTTCGCTTACCAATACCCAGGTAAGTTCTTTTTTATTAAAGCGATTCGTAAAAACTGTCCGATTTTTGTAAATGGATCATCAAAAAACAGTATTATATTAATAATGACTCATGATTATCTTATAAGCTTCCTTAACATCATACATACTGTTAAGTAATTCCCATCCCTTCTCTCCCATTGACCGGACTTTATCAGGATCCTCTGCCAGATTCTTAACACAATTTTGAAACTCTATATCGTCTCCATGATTTACTAATAGTCCACAATCGTGTTCTACTACGATTTTACCTATATCTGTGTTATCATTTACTGCACACAGAACTGCCATTTTATTCTTTAGGTAGGCGAGGAGTCTGGAAGGGAATTGTGGATAGGAATATGCTTTGTCAAGAAGAATTAAACCAACATTGCAAGTGGCAATGAGGCTTTCAAAGTCTTTCTGGGGAAGATAATCATAAACCATAGCATTGGAGATACCGACTGTGTCCAATTCAGATTGAACTTTCCTGAAATGGGTTCCGTTACCACCAATGAGAAAAAATGCTTTTTTGTAATTTGACAGAGCTATAATGTTTCTTACTAAGAAATACAAACCATGTCCTTTACCAAGGTTGCCACTAAATAGAAATACTGTGGCTTCCTGAGGAATCTTATATTTTCCCCTAATGACAGAGTCTTTCTTTCTTGAAACCTCCGGAATTCTTATGGCATTTGGACAGACTTCTATCTTAGTGGCAGGTATTTCGGGATTTCTTTCCCTAATAAACTCAACCCCCATTGGAGACATGCATCCAATGTGATCTGCAATCCGGTATATTCTCTTTTCATGCCTTCTGAAGTATCTCCATATCAGTCCTTTGTTCCTAATTACACCAAGGTCGGCCATCCCGTAGGGCCAGATGTCTTTTAGCAATAAATATAGTCGGGCCTGATTCCGTTTTTTAAGTTTATTAAGAAAACGTGACAATGTGATCGGAGGGGTAGCAAATATTATCAGGTCAAAGTTTATTGACTTGTACTCACCTCTAAAGGCTGAATTCATCTTCCGGTTGAGGGTCATTAAGGAGATAAATTTACGGACAGGACCTGCTTTGGCTATTTTACCTGTTTTTACCCTGATAATTTCAATATCATCTATAATTTCCCTTTGATATGCTTTCTTAATGTTGCTTGCTTCTCCATGCAATACGTATACATTATTCCCTTTATCTTTAAATTCTCCAAATAAATCTGAGTATAGATTTGTATTGCCTTTTTTTGGCCAGGCAATGGTTACAAATAATATGTTCATATAGAATTCCTATCGAATATTTTCATGAGTTCATAAGCTGCAGCCTTCATCCTACTACTGTAATCTTCATATATTTTCTTGCTGAAATTTCTTACAGGGTAATTTTCGAGTATCCCCGCCAACTCTGAATGGTCGCAGGGGTTAAAAAATGTTCCCTTTTCCTTTAGTTGTTCAATATTGACCGGCAGGTTTGAAGCGATAACCGGTACTTGCAATGATTTGGCATCCTCAATAACAGTGCTCCATCCTTCAAATAAGCTTGGTTGGACGATCGCATTGGCATATTTCATCAACATCAATTGATCAGACCTTGGTATTAACCCCAGGAACGAGATATTAGTCCCGAGTTTTTCCTTATCTATGATCTTTTGTATTTCGATCATGTATTCCGAATCCGGTTCTTCAGGTAGCTTGCCTGTTATGGCAAAGTGCTTATTAATGCCATTGGCTTTTAATTCAGACAATGCCCTGAATACAACAATATGGTTCTTATGCTTATGAAACTGGTTGCTGACTAAATAGTAGTTATTGGGCAATCTGTATTTTGATCTTATCACGTCAATATTATTCTCAGGCAGATCATTGATAACAGATACGAAATGGTATACGTGGATATTCAGCGATTCCGGCACCTTGAAGAAGCGGTAGAAATCATCTTTTGACGCCTGGCTGGAAACCACAAGCTCAGAAGCATTTTTGAGTTTAAACCTGATCCGAAGATTTCGTTCAATGCGTTTACGTTTGCTGAAAAATTCCGGGTAATATTTGTGTTGCAGATCTGCAGTCCAGGATATTACTTTTGCATTTGATCTTGTTTTAACTGGGAAATTTGAGTTTGGAAACAAAACTTCGAGCCTATATTTGTCAATCATATCACAAATAAAAACATTCCGTCTTTTAATAAAGGAGTTAGTAAAGCCCCGGTATACAGGAATAAATGTCCAGGGAACCCTGTCCATATATGGATAGGTGATTTCATCCAGGAATTTCTCCAGTTTTCTGTCATAAAATAGGAAGATGTGTGGTTTGTCTGCATCCTCCAGGAAGCCTAACACCTTAACAATATTCAAAATATATATTACTCCCCCCATCCACCTGGGATCGGAATTGAATATAATACCTAGCCTTAAGCGATCGATCTTATCCACCTGTAGTAGTTCTTGAGTCCTTCTTCTAAACTGTATTTTTGTTTATAACCAAGGTCTTTTAATGTGGATATATCAGCTACCCAGTTATTGGGGTCACCTTTCTTCACTTGTTGGGAAAATTGAAAGTTAACAGGTTTTTCAAAGAGACCGTAGAATATTTCAACGCAATCTTTAATATAGACCTCCCTGCCATTGGCAACGTTAATGCTCTGGCCTGCACATTTAGTATTTATGGCTGCTGCCATAATGGCCTGGATCAGGTCATCAATATAAATGAAATCCCTGGATTCATGTCCTGTTCCATACAGTGTGATCTCATCATTTTGTTTTGCCTTTTGAAACAGGTCCCAGAACAATTGCTTCCGAAGGCCTTCCCCGTATGCTGAAAAAATACGCAATGAGCAGGTGTTCAACCCGAAAAAGCGGTGGAATTCTTCACAGATACGCTCACTCATCAGTTTATGGTAACCATAGGGTGAGATAGGTTCCAGAGCTGAGTTTTCCTGTATCGGCAGAGATTGGGGGTTCCCATATACGGCTGCACTCGACAGGTTGATGAATTTACATCCCGGCTGATATACCCTTATCGCTTCCAGCAGCTTGAACACGATTGAAGTATTCAACTGGAAATCCCGGTGTGGGTGTTTCAATGAATCCGATACATTGGCTGCACCGGAACAGTTTATGCAGATATCATAGCTTTCGCTCTTAAATACTTCATGAAAGCCCGGATTCGAGGCATCGATCAGGTGATACTGATGGGTGGTCTCATAATCCACAATAACATCTGCCCCCCATACCTCATATCCTGAACTCTCAAGATGAGCGCTTAAATGGGTGCCAATAAAACCTTTGGAGCCTATGATGAGGAATTTATACATGTTCTGCAATCTTTTAGTTGTTCAGCACTTCAATAATTCTCGATGAAATGACTTTTTCCCCTTCCCGATTCAGGTGCAACGGATCTGAAAAATTCTTATTCCTTGTACTTATATCCCGAGTATTCAAATCCAGAAACATGACGTTATCATTGCTGCTGGAATATGAATCGAAGTAGGAAATATATCTTTCGTAATCGGATGATCTAAACGTTTTAAATTTCATTGTATACATTGGCATATTAATCAATATTACTTCTGCACCTTGTTTTCGGATCAAATCTATCGTCTTTTCAAACAGCTTTATCTTGCCCTCATCGAATTCAATTTCTTGCGTGTTTTGGCTTCGTCGCAGTCCTTCAAGGGCATTCGTATCCAATACCTGTGTTTTAATATTTGTATAATTATTGAGGTATCCGTTAATCGATGATTTAATGAGCTGGATATCATATCGCGTAGCGCGAATATATTTATGAACTATATATTCTTTCTGGCTGGCTCTATTCCTGATATAAGTATCGATGGCGGGATTATCGATGTAAGGGTAGAATAATGTGTATACGTTTTCAGCCGAAAACCTGTTGGAGAATATCAATGGGTTCACTTCGAAAATAACGGCTTCAACATTTTCGGGATAGAGATCAAAGAAATGTTCAATCATTACGGACCGGTCGGCCAGAGAAACTCCCGGCCGGCTGTAGAGTGCAACATTTTTTCCTGTGCGATTTTCTATTTCTGACTTGTCGAATCCTGCCAGGATCATGGAAGATCCATTGATTAAAATTTCAGGCTGATTTTCCAGACCGAAATATTTATTGATCCCGTTAAGAAAAATATTACTGACAAAATAGTCTGTAATAATGAATATTACAGCGAAAAAGAACAATCTTTTTATAAATTGCCAGCCAGTCATTTACATCCTAAAATTGAAAGTAAATAAAGGAATTGCCGGAGAATACACCCAAGTATAAGATCATGAACAGAATCAGCATATAGCTGCTATACCTTACAATAATGCTTCGACTGTTAAAGAAATAAATACGCTCCGGGAAATACTCGTCTTTAAAATCCTTGAAAAGGATGATCGCTAATCCAATGAGTGCTGCAGTTAAGGTTGTTACATCAATGTATGGGGTCCCACCAGAAAATAGTATCTTTTTATAGATCAGTATCACGCTTCCCAGGTCTGGAAGCCTGGAAATAAGCAGGGAAGATGCAAACATGAGAAAGGTAATGATTATACCTGCAATAATATACCAGGCTTTCTTCGAAAGCTTGTATCTTCTTTCAAGTGAAGTTCTTCTTTTAACAGTAAGTGTATCCATGCTCAGGAAGATACCCTGCAACAATCCCCATAGTATAAAAGTGAGTGTTGCACCGTGCCACAATCCCGCAACCATGAATGTAATCATCAAGGAAAGTACGATCCCCCAAACGCTATATCTTCTGAATGCAAATGATAGCGGCGTGTAGATATAATCAGTTATCCAGGTGATCAATGACATATGCCAGCGTCTCCAGAATTGTGACATAGAAGTTGCAAAAAACGGCCGGTTGAAATTTTGTATTACGTTTATTCCAAGCACTTTAGCTGTTCCAATGGCAATAAGTGAATAGCCCCCTAGGTCGGCATAAACCTGGAATGGATATAATATTGATGCGATCAATAAACTGCTGCCGTTGTGGTTGTCAACATTGTTGTAAACAGCATCTATGTATATGCCAAGGCGATCGGCAACCACCAGTTTCATGAAATATCCCCAGAGCATAATTTTAAGGCCTGCCGTGATATTACCAAAATCCAGTGATTTCGCTTTTTTGAATTGCGGAAACATATTACCTGCCCGTTCTATTGGACCTGAAAGAATAAGAGGGAAAAAAGAAATAAATACGGCAACAATTCCCATGTTTTTCTCGGCTTTAATACTCTCATTGTAAACATCAATAGTATAACCTATTGCCATAAATATATAAAATGAAATTCCAATAGGTAAGATCAAAGTGATCTCCGGTAATGGCCATCTAATGTGCCACGATTCCATTAGAAAAATAATACCATCGTTTATACTGCTAAAATATTTAAAGAAAAACAAGGGCAATAATATCAATATGATATTGATTATCATATACTTTCGCTTAATCGAATCATTGAGGCCACTATCTATCAAGCGTGTGAAAATATATGTGATAAGTGTTACTCCTGCAAGTAATAGTGCAAATACCGGTTTAATATTGATATAAAAAAAATAACTGGCAAAGAGTATGCTGATCCATCTATGCCTGCTTGGGATCGCATAGAAGAATACCGCAACGGCAGGGAAAAAGATAAGAAAATTAAGGGAGGTAAATGTCACTGTAAATGATTTCCATTATTTCATTTGCAACGTAGGGTTTGTAATGATCAGATTCAAAAAAATTTGATATGGGTTCACTGAACTTATTCTTTCCTGAGAAATTGAATACATTTTCTTGACCAAAAATCCTGTTCAACAGTTCGAGTTGATCCTGGTCAAAAGGAATTTGATCATATTTCGGGGGAATGATTATTTTAAAATCAGTGTTGTGTCTTTGGAAGATTTTATAGATACTTTTTAGGTACTTAATTTCCAGTTCTGAAACATCATATGACTCTTTAGCCTCTACTGGTCGGTTATAAAAGACACCCTTGCTTAATAACCTGCGATAATAGGCAAGTGAATCTTTTTTAATATCCGCTTCATACCCCGATGTAAAATCACAATTAATTGGATTTGAATAATCTTCAGACTTAGATTTGTTAATATACCAGCCCATATAATCTCGATAAGTGTTAAATAGGGAATAATCTAGATATGCTAGAATAAATCTGTAATCCAATCCCTTTTTTATAAAAGCCCAGTAAAAGTTGATTTTTGATTCATGGGATATTTCAGGCGGAGAAATTGAAAAATGAGTTTTACCGTTAAGGAGCCCATCATTAGCAAGGCCTCTCACGTCAAGAATTATTAGTGCATTTTTGATAGTATCCCCTTTATTGTCAAGAAATCGGA
Organism: Bacteroidales bacterium; assembly: GCA_016926235.1. The sequence continues at coordinate 9,581 of JAFGOZ010000447.1, forward strand.
TTTTACTATAAATACCATATAGTCCTTCCCCATTACCATCAAAATGAAATGGTACTGATCCGTCCGGCAAATAATCTATCCAGTTTTCCAACTTGAATGACAAGGAAAGGGAACTGCCAAAAATAAAAGAATCAAATTTTACCTGATCCTTGTAATATAAGTAGGTTTTATAACAAATATATCCCCTGTTTAAGGTGATGAATGTATCATTATAGTTATCAATTTTTTTATATAATTTAAATACATCCATTAGCGTAAATGAAACAAATAAAATCAGAAACGGTGAAAAAAATAAGATGCCTTTTTTAACCAATAATCTCATTTAAGCCGGTTATCAAAATTGAAAATAAATGAACTGTTCACGTCCGAAAACACCTATCAAGAGTATTAATATTAATACAGTATAATAGGACAACCATCGTATGTAAACATTTTTATTCTTGAATAAAGAAAATCCACCAGGGAAATATTCATCTCTAAACTCAGTGATAAATATTAAGGCTATTCCTATCGATGCATAAATTAATACCGATTTATTCAGGAATATCGCATCGGCATTGGTGAATATTTTGTTGAGAGCAAGCAGGGAATCAGAAAAAGAATACGTAGCTCCTCCAAATAGCAAAGAAAAGGCAAATAGTAAGTATGTGAATACCATACTAAACAAAATGTACAATATTTTACTATCTAATGCATATCTTTTTACAAAAGCACTTCTTTGTTTTTTTGTCAAGGCTTCAGTACTCAATACTATTCCATGCAGGGTTCCCCAAATTATGAAACCTATGGTTGCAGCGTGCCAGATTCCGGCAACTAAAAATGTGATCATCAGGGCAAGAACTATTCCCCATACTTTGAATTTTCTCAGGCCAAATGAAATAGGTGTATAAAGATAGTCGGTTATCCAGGTTATTAGTGACATATGCCATCTCCTCCAGAATTGTGACATAGAAGTCGCAAAAAAAGGTCGATTGAAGTTTGGCCTAACATCAATACCTAAAATTTTAGTAGTTCCGATAGCTATAAGAGTATACCCCCCCAGATCGCCATATACTTGTATCGGATAAAGCAATGTAGCCAATAATATTGTGCTGCCTGAATGCTGACCTATATCGTTAAAAATTGGATCTAAATAAATTGCCAATCGGTCGGCAACAACTAGTTTCATAAAATAACCCCACAACATCAATTGAAAACCATTTACTGCCTTTTGATAATTGAATTCCGGTTTATTCTTAAACTGAGGCAACATGCTTGGTGCCCTTTCAATCGGACCTGAAAGAATTAATGGGAAAAACGAGATAAAAAGAGCGACAATACCAATATTCTTTTCTGCTCTTATTTTTTCGTTATAAACATCGATCGTATATCCAATTGCCATGAATGTGTAAAAAGAGATCCCAATCGGGAGGATCAGGCTAATCTCTGGCAATGGCCATCTTAAATTAACCGATTCCATGAACTCCAGCATACCGTTATTTATGGCTCCGAAATATTTAAAGAAAAATAGCGGTAATAGGATTAGAATTATGTTTATGATCATGTAATTTCTCTTCTTTGCCTCATTGCTTGTTATATCTATTAAGCATGTAAACAGATAGGTTGATGCTGTAACCCCGGCTACAAGAAGTATAAATATTGGTTTAATATTGATATAGAAAAAATAACTTGCAACAAGCAGGATAATCCACCTGTATTTGGATGGAGTGATATAATATATCACAGCAACCGAGGGAAAAAACAAAAGAAAGTTGAGAGAGGTAAAGACCATTAATGCGAAAGCTTTGAAATAACCAGATCGATCATGTCACCTACATTTCTCATCTTATTCAGTTCTTTTAATTTAAACTTTACCGAAAATCCGTCCTCCACCTCTGCAATAAGTTGCATGTGTGTTAGAGAATCCCATTGATCTATGTCATTTGCTGTTAGTCCATCGGACAGCACCAATGAATCATTATCAAAGGTTTTTCTGAAAATCAGGGTCAACTTTTCTTGAACATCTACTCTTTCCATTTTTAGATTTTTTTAGGTTAATTCCTTTTTCATGAGGATTTTTTGGTCTGAAGGTAAATATTTCAATATTTCTTTGTTTGATGATTTTTTTGTCATTTCAACCTTAAAATTTGCTTTTTCGTAGGCCTTGATAGCAGAAATATTATTGGCAAATACCTGAACGTATATGACCGATAAACCTGGTTCGGCTTTTTTTAGATAAATGATAAGCTCATCAATCAATAGTTTGACCAAATTCATGCCTCTGAATTCTTTCGACACATAGACCAAACCCAGCTGGGCAGTGTTGGATATATTCTCAATGTGTAGCCCGCCCAAAACAGGATTTAAAATCATTGCTTTTTTTACAGCGTCCCTGGGCAATATATGATTAAGGAGATTTCCTTTCAGAACACTTGAAGGAATGCCTTCTATTCCTTCAATCCACCCTGCCACCGCAGCGGCGATTGTTCCTTTCTTCTCTGCAATGATAAAGCTCGATATTGATAATTCGCAGCCGTCAATTTCTTCAAGCAGCATTTCTGCAAGATATTTTCTAGTTTCAGCTTCAGTTAAACCGAATACAGTGGAATATGAAAGCTTGTCTGTTCCACTTTTTTCAGCTTCTACTATCGTATCAACCAGAAAAGGGACATCTTCAACTGCTGCATTTCTGAAAATAAAGGCGCTCATATATTATATCTTAATGGTTTTTTTAAGCATGTTGCGGTCTACCTTTCCATTCGCATTTAAGGGGAATGAATTATTTATATAATATTTAGTTGGAATCATGTACTGGGGTAATTTTGTCTGAAGGTAATTCCTGATAGGTTCGAGGTTTTCGCGTTCTTTTTCAATGAATAGGGCAATCTCAGTATTACCGGTTTCATTGTCAAATGCAATCGCTACTGCATTTGAGCCCTGTAAAAATTCTCTTGCGTGATATTCAATTTCCCCCAGCTCTATCCGATACCCCTGTATTTTCACCTGGTGATCCAGGCGGCCTGCAAGCATTATATCCCCTTCATCATCAAAATAACAGGAATCCCCGGTTTTATAAAACCTTGTATGTTTACCATCGATCTCAATTTCAAAGAATGATTCTTTATTTTTCTGATCGTTTTTCCAGTACCCTGGTGTTAGCTGATCTCCGCTGATGCATAATTCCCCTTTTTGGCCTGTACCCAGATTTTTTTTATTTTCATCAATAATTATTGCTTTCAGGCCATTCATAGGTTTTCCAATCGATAACATCCCATTTAGTTGCTTATTCTCGGCATTCCGTTTGAACCTATGGTAGGTGCAGTAGATCGTGGCTTCAGTCGGGCCATAAAAATCAAATATTTCGGCATTGGGAATACATTGCGCCCACTCTTCAATCAGATCGACCGGGGATGCTTCCGCTGTAAGAATATTGTAGCGCATAGCCGGAGCATCAATTTCTGAAAAATACGGTCTTAGGTACCTGATCATCGAGGGTGCCATGGCGCCAAATGTCAGCTTATGATCTTCAAGTAATCCATACACATAACTGTATTTTATCTGATCATGCGGGATCGTATATACACAGGCCCCCCTTGTGAGTGGAACCAGGAATGACTGCACGGAAACATCAAAGGTGAGGTCGAAGCATTGCAAGCATCTGTCATTTTCATCAATAATTATTCCTGATTTCCAGAATGATCTCATGAAAGCCCCAACATTTTTGCGACTTATTGCAACGCCTTTTGGTTTCCCGGTGCTTCCTGAAGTGAATAAAATGTATGCCAGTTCATGATCAGAACAGGATTTGTATTCGAGATTCAGCTTACTATCAGTTTGGCCTTTGGTTGGGATAGCGTTCAGACTTCCATAGACCGTTGCTTTTGAGGAATCAAGAATTATTTGAATATCAGCCTGATCGATGATATCAGTATTTCTTTCAAAAGGTTGGTTCGGATGTAATGGAGTATAGGCCAATCCTTCCATCCATACCGCAATTATTGATGCATAGGTCTCTATATCGTCATTAGCAACGACACCAGTTATTTTACCTTCAAGGTCACTCTTTTTAATCAATGATCGGATTTTTGATACATAGCCGAAAAACACCTCGTAGCTGAAAAATTCATCATTGATGCAGAATGCATTTCTATTTGCAAACTTTCTTATCGAATTTATCAGGTGATCTAATACATATTCATTAAACATTTTACTGGTATTTAAATATTACTTGGTAAGTGATCGTGGTTTGTAATAAATTGATAGAACTTGTCGCCGATCGACCGGATATTGAATTTACTGATGTATTCTGATCCATTTTCACCCAATTGCTGTCTCAGATCAGGCTTTTCAATTAATAGTTCAAGTTTCGCCCTGAATGTTTCATCGTCAAACAAGGGGATGAGAAAACCGGTATCTTCGTCGGTGACCATCTCCGAAGGACCTGCATCACAATCATAGGCCACCACCGGAAGTCCTGCTGCCATGGCTTCACCAATGGCATTCGGGAATCCTTCCGACGAGGAAGTAAAGGCAAATATTTTGCTCTTCAAATAATATTCTTCCACATCGGATTGCTTGCCGGCAAAGAC
>JAFGOZ010000448.1 GCA_016926235.1 Bacteroidales bacterium
CTTACTATTAGCGTTTATTAAAAAGCGATCACCGTCATTGTCAAAGATGGACAATGATATGTCAGACTTAATATTTTCCTGTATTTTTAGCCATAAATTAATTCTTTCAAATTCAGACCAATTAGAAGGATTAAAAAAAGTGCCAATGCCCCCTGTATAAAAATCTTTTTTTGGAAGATTCTGAAATTCTAACTTGAGAGATTTTTGACCTGAAAAGTCATTATCTGAATCTAAACTCCAAACAATATCCCAATCGCCAGGTTCATATTCCCAATAATAATATTCTGGTAGTGAGGGAACTTCAAAGTGTTCAATTGATTTCCATAATGGTGGAGCCGAATAATTCAGTGGAGTTTTTCGATGGGCATAATAATCAGGTAAAATATTGTTAAAATAGTCTGATATAATATTTTCTGCTCTAAAGCCACGTGGAGACCATGGTGGAAAATCAAGCAAATCTACATCCCAGTCCCAAATGGTTAATCCCATTAACAATGAATCTCTTTCTATTTCTTTATTAAAACTTTCTAAAATACCATTAAAAAGATTGGCTTGATACTCTTCAGTCCAATCCCGAATTGCACCACCTATTTCCATAATTAAACAAGGCTTTTGATAATGATTTACAAAAGGAATTACTTCGTATTTTAAAGAGTTAGTAAATACTTTTTCGAATGTTTTTGCACTTAAAGTATCTACTCTATTTGTTTCATCACTTAAGCTTGTTCCGTAAAAACTATAGTGGCTGAAAGATATTAAATCTAAATAGGGAATTAACGGAGAGGAATAAACTTCAAAATATCCAGGAGAATCTGTTAAGACACCATTATAAAACTGTCGGATTGTATCTATCACGCATTTAGAATCTTCAAAGAAACTAAAACCGGGATTTTCTGCTTCGATAGAAAACAACTCGATATTAAATAGTTCTACAAATTTTGCATAAAGTGCCTTAATTTGTTTTTGATAATCGAGATATGTGCTACGATTTCCTGGATTATATGAGCCTCTCAGACTACCTGTATGAACATTTAAATCAATAACATGCAAAAAACATCTCAAACCCACTTTAAATCCAAAGTCGTGACTCCAATTTATTAATTTTGCTAGTTCATCAAGATGTAAGGAATGCATAAAATGGTCTGGTGCCCATTCCTTATGATAGCGCGGATAATTTACATTAGAGTTTACTCTATCTGCAAACCACATTGGATTATAGACCAAAAAGTTTACACCAAGGTCTTTTAACCGTTGTAATTCATTTTTAATAAACAACTCTCCTTCGGATGACTCAAACAGATGTTGATTTATTGAGAATATTTGAAATCCTTTTAGATAGTCACCTACTGGATCGGTTGATGTAGGTAATTTCAAGCCAACTCCATTGACAGGATTAATGAGTGTATTTACACAAATTACTTTTGGTGAAAACACTTTTACTGTATCCTGATCCGAATCAATAACATAAAACCAGGGAACATATAAATCTGCTTGATCATATGTGTAGCTTAAAGTTATTGCTCGTTCTGTAGTCTCTAATTCCGCATCTCTATAAAAGTCATTATTGAATTCAGGAAGAATTTTAAAAGGTTTATTTCCATCTATAATGTCAATAGTAAAATTAACTTTTAAACCTGGGTCTCCTTCTGTTTTATCCACACTGATAGACACATTTGGAACTGTATCTGAAAGATTAGAAGGAGATATTGTGATTGAAGGTGAAGCGACTTTATAACTCAATTCGTGTGCTTCGAAAAAGAAGGTTTTTATTACAGGTTGGATATTTTCATATGTAGCAATACTATCTGATATGGATACTTGCGGATCTGAACAAAAATATGTTGCATTTTCTGGATTATCATTTTCAAAATATTCATCCAAATTTATATTCCAATTATCGCCTGTTTCGACATGGATTGTATCGGGTAAATTCCATTCTTGTAAGTAGGGAAGACGATTAACAGTTGCGTCAAAAATAAGCGAGTCATTATTTGAAGGGAAAATAATCTCGTCAGTTTTCTGGAAAATATCGGGGCCAGTTATCTTTATATTGAAGGTAACATCATTAATATTTGCTTTGTAAAGATCGCTGTTTTTACCTTGCATAATTTGTGGAGAAGAAAAATTATTTTGAAGAAAAGTGAATTTATAATTTGAGAATTTTTTGCCGTGCTCAACACTTATAAAATAGACACCTGTTGAGCACATTCTTCCATCACTATTCCTACCATCCCAAAGTAAAATATTTGTTTGGTTTGGAGAATAATTCCAATGGCGAACTTTTCGACCAAGAATATCATATATTGAAATCTTAATTTGTGTTTTGGTGTTTTGGGGGATATTAATTGCCATTCCTGGTCCACCTGGATTAGGCCATGTAACGAGTGAATATTGGTCAGGTATTGTCGCATTTTCTCTATCTACTCCTGTTTCAATGAAAAAAGAAGCAGAATAGTTGCCTTGTGAATTTGTAACGGCAAAGAAAGGTTCAATTAAATCGGTATTTTCAGTAAACCAAATTGTGTCACCTGCAACTGGTTCATTTGCCAAATCGACAATTCTACCGCTTATGTATCGATTACTTGAGGAATATATTTTTGTATTGCAGATAATTATCAGAAGAATTAAATATGTTAAATTTTTAGGGAGAATTATTTTCATTTTTCTTATTCGTCTGTTTATTTACCATATAACCCATAAACCCCGCAGTTAGGGCAACGAGTCCTATCCCCGAGGTGGTGACGGAAGGAGCCCGTAGGGCGACTGGAGTTACCA
>JAFGOZ010000449.1 GCA_016926235.1 Bacteroidales bacterium
ACGGGTTGATGTTTAACTGAACTTTGGGCCATAGTGCCCAGGGTGATCGCCAGCAGGGCTGAAATCAGCATAGTTTTGAAATAACAGGGATGCATGGCTGGGATTAATAAACCTGTACTTTTCATAGTTTCAAATTTTAAGTACGTGAATTAATTCATTTGTGAATAGCAGAACTATTTTTTCTATAAGTATGTTTTTTTCTTTTACCATTACCCACAACGTCCGCGTGTATGAGCCGTTGCGTTGCCAATGCGCTTACTTATCTAGGTAAACCAAGGTAACCAAAAGAACCGGAATTCGCAAACCCACGGCCAACAAAGGCTTATACACGCTGTTAGCAACTGGCCATTAAGGTCTTTATCCATATTAAACGAAGTATTGCCAATGTGTTTGTCAATAATTTTCTTAATTTGTCATTATTCCTTAGAGAATTGAACATTAGATAGGACGAATTCATAAGTAAAGCGAGTAACACTTTCAAAGTTATGATAATTGAGTGTTTCAGGGCTATCCTGAGGCGTATGATTAAGTTCACCCCCTGTCATTAAACAAATAGCATGAATCCCATTGTAAAAAAACGAAGCATGGTCGGATGAACTGGAGTCCTCCAGAAAAATAATGGAAATAGGTGGGTTCATCTTGGAAGCCAGTTTTATAAGCCCTGGTTGTAACCTGGCAATTTCCGTATTCGATGCAAACAGATAGGTTAAGTCACCTTTGTTTTGTTGAGTTGGATCTAAAAAGCCTATGCCGTCCAAATTAATATTTATTGTATTACTATCGATTAAAAAGGGTTTATGTTTCACAAAGTATTCAGAACCGACTAGAGGTTCTTCTTCGCCCGAAAAAGCAATAAATGCAATTGATTTTTCAGGGATATACCCGGATTTAGCAATTTTGGAAAAAACATCTGCAAGTTGAATAACTGCTGCTGTTCCGGAAGCATTGTCGTTTGCACCTGGATAAAACAATGAATCTGTTAACTTAACAGCATCATAATGTGCTGTGATAATGGTACCCACGTTCTCTTTTTTGCCTTTGATAATTCCAATAACATTTTGTGATTTAAAATCTCTCTGCTGTTTTTTAATTTTAAACGAAACACTTGTATTAGCTTCACCTGCCGTTGAGATACCTTTTTTAAGCTGAGAATTTATTCGCTCATTAAATTCTTTGGTATTGAGTCCCATCAGTGAATCTATTGCACTTTGCTTTGCAAGTATACCAGGGAAAGTTCCAATTAAACGGTTTATTGCGGATATATCTTTACTTCTATATAGAAACCAGTTTGATGCGTTTTTCGATAAAGCTTCATCCTTGTATTTATCAGTATTTATCCTAAATATAATTCCAAGGGCTCCTTTTTTTTTAGCTATTTCTTTTTTAATAAAAGTTTCACTAAGATTTACAGGATCATTAAAATCAAAATAATCCATTAATTTGCCACTACTGTCAATGGGAGAGTTGATTTCAACCACCACCCACTTATTTTTTACATCAATGTTTTTATAATCAGAATAATTTTCTCCATCTATACCAAATCCGGCGTATATAATATCAACTTTTGCTGTATCAGTTAGAAAACAAAATTCCCAGGTAAAAAAATCTGAAAGATAGAATAGCTCTTTATTTTGATTTTCAATATTAAAACTAATCAATGTATCATAACTCAGCGTGTAATTTTGAAAATAATTATCAATCCCTTTTGCACTGCAGGTTAATCCTGATTTAATAAACTCGTCACGGATATAATTGGCAGCATTTTTTTCGCCCTGGGTTGCAAACTTCCTTCCACCTGATTCTTTATCACAAAGTATTTCAATATGCTTCCGAAGAGATTTTTCTGTAATGCCATCTTTGAATCTCAAAAAATCCTGTGCTTTGCATAGACTAAAAAACTCAGAAAACAAAATCATTATAAAAACAATTGCTTTTTTCATGGGAACTATTAGTAGGTTACAAATTATCGATCCTGTATCTTTTTTCGGCTTGTTGCTAACGGTCGGCGGTATGCGCAGTTGCCGTTTCATGGGCGCTATCGAATCGTGTTACCCACTGAATTAGCCAAGTGAGCCGACTTTAGCAACTCCTCGGCACGGCAATTGCGTATGACCGGGTGTTGTGTGCCGTAAATATTTACTTTACATTGAATTCCATGATTGTATTTTATCAATGTACCAACCTGATTTAAATCTTTTTAAGATAAGAATATTTTTACCCCAAAAATATTTTGTATTCTCTTTAGAATCAATTTCAAAATAGTCAATTAACACTACTACTATATCCTTCGAAATAAACTCAAGGCTTTTTATCCTTATCCCATCAACTTGATCCATCCCCCCAAGCCATCGATAATAGTTAGCAAAATCACATTTGGTTTCCTCAAATTCATCAAGATCTGTGAATTTTGTATGTCCAAAATCAGCATAACTAACCTTTGCTAAATTATCTATACATTCTTTGTAGCTTGATTTCTCTTTGATTATCAATGAATCAGAAAATTTAAGATTTTTTAAATCACGAACATACATAGAATAGTCTAATGTAGTCATACCATTTTCAGCCTTAACAAACCTAGGTTGAAAGTCAGTGTATCTTTTCTCCTTAATCGCTGTTATATACCAATCATAAAAATCATTGACTATTTTGACAACATATGTGGAATCACCTTTAGTGCATAATGCGCTCATATTTAAAGAGAATCCAATCAATATAATTAGAAATAATCTCAATCTTTTTGTATGTATCATTGTCTTTATTTTATGGCACACAACTAGTTTATAGAGTTTGATTTATAGTCCTTTTTGTGCAGAAATGAGTGTTTGGAGTTGGATTTTGGGTTCGGAACCAACTATTATATTTGACATTTAATGGTTTGATTTTGAATTAGTTTATATTTAATATCTTACATTAATGCACCCACACTTCGTGCACCCCAATCCCATTTTCATAAATTCCAATGCATATCACTTATAACTACCCTACTATCTACAAGGATTATGGATTGATTATAATCTAGTCTCGAACATTGTTAATATAACACTCCCATACTTACCTATCAAATATAGCAAAAAACTAAATACCAGCAATATATGAATTTCATATCAAGGTATTTTAACACTGAACACTGAACAAGGAATGATGAATATCGAAGAGGAGTCTATGAAAAATACTATTTTACTTGAACTTAATCTCAACATATTCAAAGGGAAATTTTGACATCCTTGACATTTCACGACCTACCTCAAGCATATCTTCATCATCTTCTTCGTAATGCCAGCGAATTACTATTGGCTTACCCTGAGAATGTAGCTGTCCTAGTTTCTTGCAAAAATCAAGTATAAACTTGGCAGATGTTGAATTGAAATAATCAAATCTAAAATTGAATTCAAATGGAGTATTACTTGGTGAATGAGTCCTGGTTAAAAATGTTTCCAGTTCTTGCACCCATTCCAGGATCGGTTTATAAAAAACACTTGCATTCTCTGGTCTTGACTCTCCTGAGATTTCAAACCTGTAGGTTTTTGGGTCATACAAGACTTTGGGTGAATTAGAAGTAGATTCTATAATTAGTTCTCTCATATAATTGACTTTATAAAAATGGGTCAAAGGGAACAGTAATTTGTAATTCAAATACTGATAATTGCTCGTTTACTGCTGTAAAACTGTAATTGATTTTACTGTTTGACTTCAGGGCTATGGTTATGATCCCCAGTCCCGCCCCGTCTTCAATGATAACATCTTCTTTATTTATTTGGTTATCATACATTTTAAGCAAGTCTTCCTTGTTCAGGTTGCTTACAATATTTAATTTTTCTTTTAGCAGGCCTACATCGTCATTTGTGATAAGATTGCCTGCTGTAATTAAAAATTCCCCGGCTCCTTTTTCAAGCACAATGTAAGGGTGAATCTTAGTGTCCGGATCTGGTGCATTATGTCTTAGAATATTTTCAATACATTCGACCATAATATTATAAACACGTTTTTTAAGCACCTTCTTAATATTGTGCCCCTCTAAATCATTTTTAACCTTTTGCAGAAGAATTTCTGTAGTTTTAAATTCAATGGGCCCTTTATAATTTAGTATGGTCTGATTCTTTGTCATTAAATAAATGATAAGTAGTATTATACCAAATAAAAATACAATATTAAATAGACACTACTTAAGCTTTGCAGCTTATTTTTTTCAAGACAGGAAATTATTAATAGCTTTATGTATATTAAATATATTGATTGATGACATCAGCATCATAAACCAATTTTCAGACTAAAACATACGTGAAATATTAGCTGAATTGAATTACGGTTATCAAATTAACTGATAACACCCATGAATGAGAATATATTAAAAGCACTTATTCAATTATTTGCCCTGGTAATTGATATTGATAATACAGGTATGCTGCCAACAAAGGAACGAAGATTTGTTGAATCCTTTCTTGGCAATTTGCTTAATAAAGATTTGATTCAAAAATATTTGAGTCTTTTCGATGATTTTTTAAAGCTTTATGCTGACAATATTGCCGATATTTCTGCAAAGAAGAAGAGAAAGCTGGTGATGTTAGATGCCATGAAGGTTATGGCAATATGTGAACAAATTAACCAGGAGCTGGAACAAAAGCAGAAGACATTTGTGCTTTTGAAATTACTGGAATTTATTTCATTGGGGGAGAAAATTTCTGAAAAAGAGCTGGATTTTGTTTTATCTGTTGCAACAGCTTTTAATATTGATGAAACAGAATACCAAAATTGCAGAGGTTTTGTTTTTGATACCATTGAAACCCTTCCTGAAAAGCAAAATATTCTGTTTATTAATTCTGACAAAAACAACCCCAAAGACGGAACGCTACATAAATATTTAGCTAACATAACCGGAAACATTGTCTTTTTACACATTAAAAGCACCAATACTTTTGCTTTCCGGTATGTTGGAAATCAAGACATATATTTAAACGGGCAGAATATTACACCAAAACAGGTGTATACATTTGAAACAGGCTCATCGCTTAGGATTGCTACCATTAATACACTCTATTATACCGATGTTGTAAAGGTATTTATGAATTTACCGGAGGAGATTAGCACCTCATTGATTGCCCGCGATATAGTGTTCAGGTTTAAGAACAGTGAGAATGGTGTCAGATTACGCGAACTTGCTATTGATTCAGGACAACTTGTAGGAATAATGGGTGCAAGTGGTTCAGGTAAATCTACTCTTCTGAACATATTAAATGGAAATATAAAACCTCAAAGTGGTCAGGTGTTTATAAATGGATATGATCTGTACGATGAAAACAATAAAGGGAAAAGCAGCATCATTGGTTATGTACCTCAGGATGACATTTTATTCGAAGAATTAACTGTATACCAGAATCTTCATTTTAACACACAACTATGCCTGAGTAATTATTCTGAAGAAAAAAGAAAAGAGCTCGTAGAGAAAACGCTCTTTGATCTCGATTTATTTGAGATAAAAGATTTACTGGTTGGTAGTTTATTAAACAAATATATAAGCGGAGGACAGCGAAAGAGACTAAATATCGCCCTTGAATTAATCCGGGAACCCTCAGTATTGTTTGTCGACGAGCCAACATCGGGACTGTCTTCTGTTGACTCTGAAATGGTTATGAACCTCTTAAAGGAACAAACTCTAAAAGGAAAGATCGTTATCGTTAATATTCATCAGCCATCTTCAGATATTTTTAAGATGTTTGACCGGATGCTCTTCCTGGATAAAGGAGGGTATTTAATATACTCGGGCAATCCTATTGATGCTATAAAATACTTTAAGTCAAAGAGCAATTACATAAATGCAGAGGAAGAACAGTGTTTCGAATGCGGTAATGTAAATCCCGAACAACTATTGCAAATTATTGAGTCGAGAATAGTAAATGAATATGGTAAGTTAACAAGAACAAGAAAAATTAGCCCAAAAGAATGGTTTGACAGTTTTCACGAAACACAGGGAAGGAATGCCGGAAGTATTGAAAGGAAGCAAAATCCCCTTCAACATTTTGAAAGAACACCAAAAAAGTGTAAGCAATTTCAGATTTTTCTTCATCGTGATTTACTTACCAAAATTTCAAACAGACAATACCTCCTGATAAGTCTTTTAGAAGCCCCAATCCTGGCTGTCTTATTAGGATATTTCACAAAATTTATAAGTGGAAAGGCGGGTAATCCTGATGCATATATTTTTATGGAGAATACAAACCTTCCGGCTTTTATTTTTATGGCAGTTGTGGTGGCTCTGTTTTTTGGGCTGTCGATTTCTGCCGAAGAAATAATTAAAGACAGAAAGCACCTGAAGCGTGAATCTTTTTTAGGATTAAGCAGAAATAGCTATTTACACTCGAAAATTAGTCTGCTGTTTCTCATATCGGCAATTCAAATGATAACCTTTGTATTGATAAGTAATTTTATCCTTGAAATCAGAGGAATGACATTTCATTACTGGTTAATTCTTTTCACCACTTCCTGTTTTGCCAATATGCTGGGGTTAAATATCTCTTCTGCACTTAATTCTGTTATAACTATTTACATATTAATACCTTTTATATTGGTGCCTGAGTTATTATTCAGTGGTATTATTGTGCATTACGACAAGTTGCATAAAAGCATCACCACACCGGTATATGTTCCTGTTATTGGAGACTTAATGACGTCACGCTGGGCATTTGAGGCCCTGATGGTTCACCAATTTAAATCAAACGAGTTTCAGAAGCATTTTTTTGATATTGAAAAAGATATAAGCACTGCCAGCTATAACAAAGACTATTTAATTGTGGAACTGCAGAACCGGATAACTTTTTGTGTTAGCAATATAGGAAATGTTAACCATGAGAAGGAGATTACGGAGAACCTGAGATTAATAAATGATGAGATCGATAAACTAACGCGTAAGACAGGAATTCTTTTTGCAGGCCTTGTAAAATTAAATAGAAAGACAGTCAGTGTGGAATTATTGCAGGAAACAAATGAGTATCTCATGCAATTGAACGAAGTGTTTATGAAGAATAGAATAAATGCCTCGCACAGAAATGATGAAAAATACGATGAACTTGTTCGTTCCTTAGGAGGTAAGGATGAATTCATGGAATTTAAACAGAAGTATTTTAACAGAACAATAAGCGATTTGGTAACAAACAGAGATGGTACTAAAAAAATAATCCAGGTAGGTGATCAATTAATACAACTGAAAGACCCCATCTATAAAAATCCTGATTCGAATTATGGCCGCGCTCATTTCTATGCTTCATATAAACAATTGGGGAGTCTGGAAATATATACCTACTGGTTCAATCTGTTATTTATCTGGCTGACAACATTGTTTTTATATGTAGCACTAAAGTGGAATTTATTGAGGAAGCTACTAAACAGTTTTTAATTTTAGCATTATGCGGAAAGAAAGAAAACCTAGATTTCAGGGGTTAAGAATTTACCTCACATCAACTATTTTGTATTTTTTTCTGGTATTGCCCTTTGTTAGCTTCCTGGTATTACATAACCTTCCTAATACACTAAAAGAAACCATATCATCCGATAAAATTAAAATCAATCAGGCAGACAAAATTGTTGCCACAGAAGATTCAATGTTGACCTATGCAACTGATACTTTGGTTGGGGTGGCAGTACCAACCAAAGAACAAATTAATGAACAGGTTGATTCTGTTATTGCCCAAGTAGAAGAGGATTCATCCAGGCTCCCTAAAGATGATGCTCATATAGAAAATTTTCCAAAATTTAAGAGGTTCTTTTTCTTGTTTTTCAGGTTTCTTGTAATTGCCTATCTAATAGGTTTTTTGTTTAACCTCCCCTTTAAATTGTATTTAAAGAAGAAAAGGAAACAGAAAGTAATAGAGAAACGTCATGAGGTATTTTGTAAAAAGTTAATATTATATACACCTCATATCAATTGTTTAATATTGTTATTGCCCCACCTGGTAAGTCATGTATATGCCATAACCACTGTTCTATCTTCAGAAGCTTTTATTAAAGAAGTAGAAAGAAATATTTTCCAAAACTTTCTTTTTGTATCGGCGGTAGCAGCATTGTTAACACTTCTGTTTGTTTATTTCTGGCAAAAGAACAGGGTGCATTTAAAATATCTGGAATTTTTCTATTCAGAAGAAGAACTAAGAAAGCGAATCTTTCGGTCTAAAAGTGGTAGCATAGGGAAGCAATTATGGTTTGCAGGAGTAATAACCACATTCTTCCCGCTGGCCATTATGGTTTTGTACTTTGTATTAAGCCTTACTTCGGTAAAGGATTTGCATTTGAAGGAGTTGACACCAGCGCAAAAAGAAGTTTTGCTGGGCAATTGGAATGATTCTCTTGGTTTAATATGGAAGCAAAATGACAAGTCTAATTTTGAAGGTTTTTATTATGTAAATGCCATAGACAGCATTGTGATGTTCGTTGGAATAGGAACAGGAATTTTTATTTCCATCTTTTATCTTTTTCTGATTGTTAAATGGACCACTCGCGGTATTGTTATTCCTGTAAACGAACTGCTTGGGAATATAAAAAAAATACGCAAGGATGGGATAACAGATTATACCATTGTAAGAACCAATGATGAAGTCGGAGAGCTTACCGAGGGGTTCAACGTAATGATTCATAAAATAAATGATTATATCTCCAGTATTTCGGATATGAATAAGGATCTGGAGAAAAAGGTTGTTGAAAGGACCAGAGAAATTGCCGAACAAAAAGAAGAAATTGAAGCACAGAAAGAAGAAATAGAAACCCAGTTGGAAACGGTAATTAATCAAAAGAATACGATTGAAGTCCAACAGTACCATATACTGGACAGTATATATTATGCAAAGAGAATTCAAACTGCATTATTTCCACCCGAAGCTGTACTTTCGAATACCCTTTCAGATCAATTTATCTTATACAATCCAAGGGATATTGTCAGTGGAGACTTTTGCTGGCATACCGAAAAAGATAATAAAGTATATATTGCTGTAGCCGATTGTACCGGTCATGGAGTTCCGGGTGCATTTTTGAGCATACTGGGAATTTCATACCTGAATGAAATAGTGAACAAGACAAATTCTCAAAACACAAGTGAAATACTGGGGAAGCTGCGTGAATCTCTTATTTCTTCTCTTCACCAGAAGGGAGAAGAGGGGGAAGCACAGGATGGTATGGAAGTAGCACTTTGTATATTAGATTTGGATAAGAAAACCTTACAATATTCAGGTGCTAACAGGCCTCTTTATCTTATAAGAAAAGTAAGTAATAAGCGAGAAAAAACTGAAAAAAATGATGCCAAAAGACGTATAATAAACAACGGAGACTTTCAGATGATAATATACAAACCTGATATTATGCCTATTGGAATATATGACGATACAGGTCAGTCTTTTACTAAAAATGATATTTCAATACTAGCCGGAGATTCAATATATCTCTTTACAGACGGTTATGTTGATCAAATGGGCGGGCCCGATCGAAAAACATTTAGGGTAAAATATTTCAGAGAATTATTATTCCAGATTCAGGAGAAGAGTATGAATGAACAAGGTAAAATTCTTGCACAAAAAATAAAGGAATGGCGGGGAGATATAAATCAGACTGATGATATTCTTGTTCTTGGAATGAAGATATAATCATTCGGTTGTTCTGAATTTCCTCTTATCGAGCTTACATATGATCTGCAACACATCCCGCGAAGTTTTGGCACCGGTTGGAACTCCACCCGGAGGCAGCACCCACATTCCGGAGAGCCAGAAGTTCTTTAATCCCGGGAGATCTTTTCGGATAAGCTGGTATTTTTTCATGAAGTCAGGTGACATTACCCAGGTCATATAGGATCCTTTGTAATTACCGGTATACCGAACATACGTCATCGGGGTTACAACATCAACAACTTCAATATGGGATGAAAATCCGGGATATTTATGCTCCAGTTCTTTCGTCACGCAGGCGGCAATCCGCTCTTTTTCGGCTTTGTAGGCATGTTTGTTTTTATACAGTTCCTCCCAGTAACGAAAGTCATCCGAATAGAAAAAACACTCGATCACGGTCTTTTCTTTTGGGGCCAGTGTCGGATCAAAGCTGAAATTGCGTATTCCGAGCCATTCGATCTTTTGCTTACCGATTTCGACGGGTTCCCTGAGCTTATACAAATCACTTACACAATCCGGTCCTTCCGAAAGGTCCATGTTTACCCCAAAGGAAACCTGAACCGACGAAGGATAGATCTTTTCCCCGGTGAAAAGTTCCTCATGCTGCCTACAACCATAGTTACCGCCCAGCAGTTTGTTCAATGTGGTATACATATCGGCGCAGGAAATTACATAATCGGCGGCAACTACCGAACCGTCCTCGAGCATGATCCCGGTTGCTTTTCCATCTGCGACCAGAATCTTTTCAACCCTTTTCCTGTAATATATATTGCCTCCGAGTTCCAGCAGTCTTTTTTCGATACTATTTGAAAATTGCAGGGAGCCTCCGGTGGGGAATCCTGCTGCTTTGTTGTTGAGCGCAGCCATTGTGGAAATGATCGCAAGCATGCTCATTTCACCTACGTTCAGTATAATGGGGAAAGTTTCCCGTAGAAAAGGATCTCTGAAACGCTCTGCAAACTCCTGAATTGATGTTCTCAGGCAGTATTTGAAATCTTTCATAACGGGGATCATTTTCCACATCATGCCGAGCACATCGAATACATTGAACAATTCAAACGCTTTGTCTTGTGACATGGTATGCCTGGAGAATTTCCGGATCAGGTTGCAGAAATAATGAATCGTATCTGCATCGTCAGGGGATAATTCCATCATGTGTTTTTCCAGCCTGTCCGCATCACAATACAGGATAAAAGTTCTGCCGTCCAAATTCGTGAAACGGTAAAATGCCTCATGGTTGTGAAATTTCCGGTTTTGAACTGCTCCCAGCTCCCTCCAGAACTTGTTGAACGGATCTGCCTCGGAAGATCCCATTAGCCAGTGAAGGCATCCGTCGATCGTATATTCGCCTTTTTTCCAGGCCGTGCAGAGACCGCCGGGAATACTGTGGGATTCATAAACATCAACAGCATAACCGTTCATTCTGGCATAACAACCTGCAGATAGACCGGCAATTCCTGCTCCAATGACTACAATTTTCTTTTCCATGATATTCTATGAATTACCTTTTTTAAGCCAGGCATTGTTTTGGGAATAAATTGTATAATCGAAAATAATACAAATTTTATTGAAGCGCGTTATATTTAAAAGTGGCATGTGTCACCCGAATTTCATTTTCCTTGGAAAATTAGGATACTGCTTCCATGGATTCTGATGAAACTGTGTTGTTTGCATTCATATCCCACCCACTGTACTCCCTTTTTTAATAAATTTGCACTTCTCATAACCCACTCACTCATGAACGAAATTGAAAAATTAGGGAACCTCGTCCTTGCGCCTTATATCATCAAAGCCACGGCACTCATCGGAAAGCAAAGGGGCGTTGGTGGAAATCAGTTTCGTCATGCCTTCGCCACCCTCGCTATTCTTATCGATTATAAACTTTTCGATGATTATGTCCTGTTAAAGGCCGCCATGATCCATGACCTGATCGAGGATGATCCTGAAACCAACGAGCATGAGCTGCGGTGCATCGATGACCAGGCCAACCAGGTGGTGGATCTTGTTCTGGAAGTGACCCGCCCCAAGGGCGAGACCAAAGCCAATTACCTGAAGAGAATCCTGGAACAGGGATCACGCAATGCAAAAATGTTAAAGGTAGCCGACCGCATCAGCAACCTTACCGATCTTCACCGCGATGTTTATTCCAGGAAGAAAATGAGTGAGTACCTCGATCAGTCGGAAAATTTTGTGCTGCCCATGGCCATCGAAGTAAACAAGGACATGGCCATCGAACTGAAAGATCTGATCAACAAAAGAAGACGGCAGCTCTACCTTTTCCAGTACCCCGGTTTGTTTTGGTAAATTGACCAACGCCTATCTCCATCTCCTGAACCACGGCCTCCTCTTCCTTTCCGGCCTTTTACCCGACTTATCATAGTCGATCTTTTTCCTTTTCAGGAAGTCAAGGATATTATCCAGCAGATCCGTTTCTTTGAAATCCGGGCAATCCATTTGCCTTTCCAGTTCCGGGTCCGGCAAAGGAAAAGGTGTGATAAACCGTTTCGATAATTTCGGATTGTCCTGAATTTTCTTCAGGGTTAAAGCCACCAGGGGCAAAGCAAGCGCGCTGCCGGTGCCATAGTAGCTTGTGTTGAAATGCACCGCGGGCAGAGATGCTCCCACCCTGCTTACCACCACCAGGGAAGGACAGTACGCGGCAAACCACGCGTCCGTGTAATCCTGTGTCGTACCGGTTTTTCCTGCCATGGGAAACTCAACGCCGTATCTTGACCGCAAAGGAGTGCCGGTACCCGCCCTGACCGCATTTCGCAGCATGGCATTCATAAGATGGCTTGTTCTTTCGGACAATACGCTGACTTTTTCTTCCATGAATTCATTTTGCCAGATCACTTGTCCATCGTGACTTTGAATGGATACTATTTTCTGAGGACTGATCCTGAAACCACCGTTGGCAAATACCGAATACGCCACGGCCACTTCCTGGATGCTTGCTTCTGCGGTGCCCAGCGCCAGCGAAGGAGTGTTGTCCAGCGCAAAAAAAAATCCCAGTCTTCTCCACAATGAATCGAGACTACCGAACCCTATTTCCAGAAACAGGTTTACGGCAGGGATATTCATAGAGTGAACAAGGGCGCCGGTAAGCGAATATTTACCGCCATAGGAATGATCGAAATTCCGGGGTTTCCAATCCTCATAACCCGTTATGACCAGGGAATCATTGTCCAGGTAATGGCAGGGGCTGTAGCCCATCTCAAGCGCGGCTGCAAAAAGAACAGGCTTGAGGGTGGAACCCATCTGCCTTCGGGCTAGGATCTGGTCATACGGATGGGTTTTAAAATCAATACCCCCGACCCAAGCTCTAACGGCACCTGTAACCGGGTCCATAGCCAACAAGCCGGCATGCAGAAGCTGAAGGGACTGTCTTATGCTGTCGGTCACCGAAGCGCTTTCCGTGAGATCCTGCTTTTTCAGTTCGGTTTCTACCAGGTTCTCTATGAATTTTCTTCCTGCCTTGCTTTTGTATTGCTTTTCCAACAGGAATTGCATGGTGGACAGGTGATCACGGAACGACTGGTTGGTAAAGTTCTGGATATCCAGGTTCAACGTGGTTTTTATGATCAGTCCGTCTTCTTCTAAATTCCATTTTTGATCCGAAGCAGATTCCACATTTTGCAAAATTTCCCGGACTTCTTTTTTCACCTGGTACAGGAAGTAATCGGCCGGTCCGTTCTGTTCCAGGTTCGCATAGTTCAGTTGAAGGGGCAGCTTACTGAGTGAATCCACTGTTGCGGCATCCAGGTATTCGTATTTCTGCATCTGTTTAAAAACAACATTTCTCCGGCTTTTTGCATTTTCAGGGTGCAGGCGGGGATTGTACACATGGTTGGCTTTCAGCATACCGATCAGCACGGCCGATTCCTCCATTCTGAGTTGATCGGTTTTTTTGTTGAAATAGCGCTGGGCAGCGGCTTCAATGCCATAAATGTTCTCTCCAAACGGGACTGTATTGAAGTACAGGGTCAGAATTTCTTCCTTGGTGAAGATCTTTTCCAGGCGACGGGCCAGTAAGGCCTCTTTTGTTTTGATGGTGAGCAGCCTAAACGGTCCCTTGGTTTTTCTGCCGAACAGGTTTTTGGCCAGCTGCTGGGTGATGGTGCTTCCGCCGCCGGCGCTTTGCCTGTTCAGCAGGATGGTTTTGAAGAAAACCCTGAAAAGGCTCCTGGAATCAACACCGTTGTGATTGTAAAACCGGGCATCTTCGGTGGCCACAAGGGCATGAATGAGGTATTCCGGTATCAGCTCATACGTAATATTGGTGCGGTTTTCGATAAAGATCTTTCCGATCAGCTTGCCCTCCTGGGAGAGCACAACAGAGGCGGTAGCGTTCCGGATGTTCTGCAATTCCTTTTTGCTTTGCAGCAGGCAGCATGCCCTGATACATACAATCGAAACGATGACAACCGGGATGGCAGCGGCAATGAAGAGTCCGATTTTAAGTATTTTTCTTTTATCTACGGTGTTCATCATCTTCGTCAAATGTATAACACAAAACACAGGATTTACATAAATAGTGTGCCGGAATGAATAAAAGACGTTTGTAATTAAACATCAGAGGCATAGTTATCGTATACACAGTATGGAAAAAATAAATGCCGCTTGTAAAGGTAGGACTGTCCAGGCAAACATGATTATTAGAAATCTTAAAAACTCATTACCTACTGAAATGAGCAAGAAGGAAAGGTTTTTCAGAAATCTGAGCGAAGAGAAAAAGAAAGCTTTGCTGGCGCACTTCACTTCTTTGAATAAAACCCGGCATAAACAACTGAGCGACTATGAGCGCAGGATCATTTACCTGGCCTGGTTGTGGAAGAACGGGTTGGTGACTAAAAGGGAGAATGGATATTACGCTTTTGATGAGGACAAAGCAGGGGTTTCACTGCGTGATTATGAAGATATTCCTTTCCAGGAGAGTATTTTTTATCCTTACAGTTACAACCTGGAGTCTATTCATACGCAGTACAATCTGAGTCGGCTGATGGCAATATTGTAACACGCTTTTTTGATTATATTCATAAAGCTGCCTTCTTAGCGGCTTTGCGACTTTGCGAGAGCTTTTCTTGTGCTTATGATCCTAAAGTTTTACGATATTTGGGTAAAATATAGCCATTAAAAGTGCTCAATCCTAACCGCATATTCCGATACACGCTGCTCTGCATTTTAGTGCTGGCAGCAATATCCTGCCGCTCTGGCCAATACCGGCAGGCATCGCAATACATTTACGTCACAAAAGTCATTGACGGCGACACCTTTTGGGGAAACGATGCAGGACTGGATGAGGTCAGGGTCCGCCTGCTCGGGATTGACGCACCCGAATCGAGGAAAAGCAAGCACAAGGAAGTAGGGTATTATGGTAAGGAATCGGAAGAATACCTGAAGACCTTGCTGAGCGGCAAAAAGGTTAGACTGGAATATGACGTGGATAAATACGATCAGTATGGCCGCACCCTGGCATATGTATATTTAGAGGACGGCACCTTTGTCAATGCCGAACTCATTAAAAACGGATACGCGCGCGTCATGACCTTCCCGCCGAATGTGAAGCATGCCGATGAATTCATCACCCTTCAAAGAAAAGCCCGGAAAAACAAAGCGGGGATGTGGGCCCGGGATGTCGACTGACATCATTGTTTCCTCTCCTGAAGTTTTTTCAATACCTCCATCGCCCTGTCACCGTCTTCCCTGGGTACAAATATGTGATCATGGTAAAATGCTGCCACAGCGTTGCAGCTGATGTTTTCATCATTCAGCGCTTTGGATATGGCGGCCGTCAGACCGGTGGCCTCCAGTGATGAGTAAACATTGAGTGTGATCCAGGATGCGATGAAA
The DNA here is from genome assembly GCA_016926235.1 of Bacteroidales bacterium. The sequence goes on from JAFGOZ010000449.1 coordinate 15,489, forward strand.
GAATACGCTATATGCTGTTTATCGGCAATTTCCCTGGGCAGGATCACCGACAGCCCTTCCTTCTCCCGAAAAGTGCAGATTGCTTCGGACAGATCCACTCCGGTTACTTCGGCCATGGTTAAGAATACATACTCGCCTTTCTGCAATTCGGGTTTCAGTGAGGCCAGCAGCGTGTTTAAATGGGTTTCTCCGTGCATGGTGTCAGGATTTGGTTCATGAGAATTGCAAATAAAGTCAAAGCTTTTATGATTCGAAGTTAATACAAATTGTCCATTACCGGAATGATTTCTCGCATATTGCATTCTTTGCCCGGTGAAGTTTTCTTAACTTCGCCGTACCAACATTCTTTTTTACCAAAAGCAACCCAACAACACTGTATTTCATCTTACATCAGATCCGAAACCTTTTCCCATGAATCTTCATAAACCGATCGTCCCATTAATGCTGTGTCTTCTGATCTCCGGAGGCTGTGAAGGACCTGACGACGGAATCGAAACAGACAATAACAATACCAGGCCGGACGAAATTGTCTTCATCAAAACCCCTGCGATCGAATCCGATGCCAATACATCGATTATCGCCACAAGAAAAGACGCATCGGTCGAGATTTCCTACAGGTATTTTGATCCCGCCATCCTATACAAAATTCCCAGCCTCGATGTGCCTCCCGATCTTTACGAAGTGTACCTCTCGGCAGATTCGGGAAACACCTGGGAAATGATCAGAACCATCGAAGCATCCGGTGATGAAGGGAGCTTTACGATTGACGGGCTGGTCAACCATGAACTATATTACATTTACGTGAAGGAGAAAGCGCTGCTGACAGGAAAAACGGAAAATTCTAATGTGGCCCTGTTTGTCCCGTCCCCCTTCAAGCCAATGTATAACTTTATTGCGGAAGATCATTACGGAAATGACTTGTATTCATTCGGAGTGAATGGCAACAACAACAATATCGTTTATGCGACCAGGTATTTTGAGTATGAACCCGGTTATGCGGCTGCCTCTGTTTTTCTGGCCGGATCAGTCGGAAATCCCGAATTGATAGGCACTTCCTGCTATTTTCCTGATTTTTCCGGGGACGGATCGCAAATCGCTTATTCATCCGACAAAGGAGAGGTGTTCGACGGGATACTGATGCCCGAGCACCTTTTCATCTATGATGTGAATACGGCAACCGCAAATAGGGTGACTTCGGGGTATTCCGTCAACAAATACCCTGCCCGGTCGACCGACAACGCAAAACTGGCATTTTCATCCTCACCATTGAGTGATCAGGCTTTAAGGATCTCGGTGTATGATACGGAAGACAAAACCATCCAAAAAGTCTCGGAGATCACCGGTTTGCCCGGGGATGTGCTGTCTTACAGCCAGGAAAGGCCTGCCTGGTCGGCCGACGGCAAATACATTTACTATTC
>JAFGOZ010000450.1 GCA_016926235.1 Bacteroidales bacterium
AGAGATGAAATGATGTCCGGGTAAATTCAGCTGCCACAACCCTAAACCGTCATACCGTTGCACCGCCATACCGCCACATCCTTACTCCAGCAATTCATAGTCGTGCATTTCCTTCATAAAAGTAACAAAATCATCCTTCTTTTCAGACTCCATCCAACTGATGGCGCTACGCGGATGCATATTTAATGCCCCGGTAATAAGGTAGGGAACATGGTATCCCCAGTCAACCTTTTTATTCCAGGGGAGTACTTGCTCCTGAATGGCTTTAAATAACGGCAACAACCTGTATTTTGGATTTTTCAGGAAAGCTATTAATATCTCTATAGGACAATTGCCTGCTCCTCTTCCCATTCCCAGCAACGTTGCATCAAGGCGGGTAGCTCCGTTAATAAGTGCAGTAACTGTGTTGGACATAGCAAGCTGCATATTATTATGTGCGTGGATTCCTATCTCTTTTCCGGGCAGGGCATCTTTGTACTTGTACATAAGATATTGGATAGATTCAGAATGCATGCTACCAAAACTGTCTACAAGATAGAAGATCGGAACTCTTGATTTTGATACATCAATAAGGGCTTCAGTAAGTTCATGTTCGCTGACACCTGAAACTGCCATCAGATTAATTGTTGTCTCAAATCCTTTATCCATACAATGATGGGCAAGCTTGATTGCTTTATCTATCTGGTGTGCATAGCATGCTACACGTATCATATCCAGCGTACTGTTGTCGGCCATTGGAATGTCGTCAAATTCTATGCGGCCTATATCAGCCATTGCGGATAACTTAATTTTGCCATTCTTCTCACCAACTATTCTTCTCAGGTCTATTTCGGCAGAGAATTTCCACGGGCCAACTTCTTTCCTTGAAAATGCCTTTTCACTACTGATGTATCCTATCTCCATATAATCCACTCCGGATTCAACACAGGCGTCATAAACACCTTTTACAAATTCATCTGTGAATTGCCACTTATTCATTAAGCCACCATCTCGTACTGTACAGTCAACCACTTTAATATCCTCTTTAAACATTTCGTATATTGTATTATTTGTTTTTAATACTGTTACTGCCTGATTGCTCAATAATTTCCAGTTGCTTCCTGATGTTGCTATCGATCAGTATTTTAAATATTTTTTCATACAGGTCCGGATCCAGATCATACTCTTCTGCCCATTTACGTCTTAAAGCAAGCATCGATTCCTGCCTCTCTTTTGCTATCACCCCTTCCCTGTCTGTTTTAAAATTAACTATTTCTTTAACGCAAAGGTTACGGTCACCAAATAGCTTCAATATGTGAAAATCCAGTTCATCAATGCAGTTACGGATTTCATCAATATCCTTCAACTTCTTCGGATCTTTCATTCTTTACTGTTTTTAATGCAAAAATAACAATCCTGAATTAAACCAGTCAAAATACTTTAAAAATTTAATCAAAAGAGATAAAAACAGCTAGTCAGTTAATTATGGTTGGCAGAGGCCATTAACATTCTTTCCGGAGATAGTGAATTTAGGTCATGCCATACCAGCTGTCCGGATTTTGGCATAAACATATCAACGAACTTTTGAAAGTATGAAACAGCCGTTCAAAATAGTTTCAGATCTTGTGACTTAGTTGATGATTTAATCTCATTGATCTTTTACACAGCGAACTGAAAATCCATAACGATTATCGGCAAACCAACGATCTACATAACTGTTATTATTATACATGTAATGATACCAGGATAGAGACCACCAGTAACCGCTGCCGCCCATGTTAAGGAATGGTCCATTGTCATCACGATAACCACCCGGAAGAGCAGTAAAACCACTTTCATTTGTTACCCCTTCATTAATAGGTGGTACCCAATGTATTATACCTGTTTCTTTTAGTTTGCTCCCGGCAATACTTCTTCCACCAAGGTATCCTATCAACGTATCCCACTCAATATTAGCAGGTACATGCCAGCCGGTCGGGCAGAGGATGTTGGTGTCTATGGTAAAGAAATTGTAAAGGGCCCCGTAGGTATTGCCATATGTAAACTTATCATTATTGTACCAGCAATAAGCGGGTGTGCTTAATGAAGCCCATGTCGAACTGTTGGTTACCAGCGGTATTTCAGTGCCATTGTTATACCTGGTGGTTCTCAGGTTTTCAGCCATCCAGGTCTGAGTGCCGATCTGAATTGTCTTATAGATATTGCCGTCAATGTCAGTAACTGAACCATAAGTAAGACCGGGATTAAAAAGGATGTCATTTGTATTGTTGGAATTTAAGTTCACTGTAATATAATCTGTCTTCACTTCAGTATTAAAACCATATTTATTGGCAGTCGTCAGGCTTACTGTATAAGTTCCTGCTTCAGCATAATTATACAATGGATTTCTCTGATCACTTGAACTGCCATCCCCGAAATCCCAGCTCCAGCCTGAGGGAAAACCTGTAGACAGATCAGTAAATTGAATATTCTGACTGACTGAAACTGTTGTTGATGAAGCGTAAAAATCAGTAACAGGTATTGTACCGGCTGATAATGAAATAAAACTAAGTTCTTTACCGTAAGATATCCCTGTTCTATTTGTTGCAAAAGCTTTTACAAAATATTGTATACCAGGAGTCAGTCCTGTGACAGTTTCCGAATAACGTCCGGTGCCCGTTCCGATTGCAACTTTCGAGCCGGTGATTTCGGCA
>JAFGOZ010000451.1 GCA_016926235.1 Bacteroidales bacterium
GAACGTGGTAAAAGGACTGAGGTGGATAATTACAATGGTTATATTGTTTCAAAAGGTAAGGAGTATGGAATTGAAACGCCGGTGAATCAAAAGCTGATTGAGATAATAAAGGAGATTGAAGCCGGGAAAAGAAAGATCAATACAAGGAATTATAGGTTTTCCAGTTCTAAAATTTAATAGCCTCATCATATGACTACATCTGACGAATATTGATGAGGTATAAAGTCAGTTAATCGAGAACTGTGGCAAACTTTTTTATCTTATTTTCCGTGTTTAGGGGCAGTGCAATGTTAGGGTTCACTCCAGTTTTATCCAACAGTATTGAAATTAAACTATTGGATTATATATTTTCTATTGTGCCTTCCAGAAACCATCTACAATTGCTTTCCAAGAACCGTCAGTTTGTTTTTTCCAGATAATTATATAAGAACCATGCGTTTTAATAAGTTCACCAGTTTCAGAAGTCAATTGTTTGTTCCATGAACCATTTGTATAGCCAATATCTCCAGTCTCAGATACAACTGCATTTTCAACATTCCAAGTTATGTAGTATCCGGGTGCAGAAAATCCTGTCATGACCATTTTTCTGAGTTCTTCTATGCCACGAGTTATTTTGCCATTAAAATCAATCACAAAAGCGTCCTTATCATAGAAATCAACATAGCCGTTTACGTTTTTAACGGTAGCAGTTTCTGACCAAGTTTTGTCAGCCTGACGCAGAGCCTGTAACTCAGCGTCTATATTTACTTTAGGGGCATTACTGCAAGAGCAAAAAGTCATATAGGTAATCGTAAAAAAGATACAGGGTAAGTTCTTCATGATGCTAAAGATTAAAGGTCTAAAAAAATAGTCTATTCAACCAGAAATATGTATTCAAGTTACATTTAATTTAAACCAAAATCAAATGTTTTTAATTCACCACATTTTACCTATTATTTTTTTAATTTTTCTTTTTCTAATTTTGGTAGAAGTGAATTACACAATATTTACCGGAATAATTCAGAATAAATGTCATTTAAATTGTTTTTTTTATATCCGGGATTACGAAATGTAATCAATAAAAGCATTTTCATTACTTTTTCCATCCTGATACCTGTAATCATTTCCGGCCAGCCTGTATGTAAAGTGGATCTGAATGTTGCAGACCGGCATGAGGAAGAAGTGAATGAACCGAATTATACTCCGTGGCCCACTCACGAGGGCCCTTCTGAAAGCATTGTAGTAAATGGAATAACTTTTACACTTTCCGGAAATTATTATACAGGCTGGTACAAGGCTGGAGTCCAATCCCCTTATTACGCACGGCTTGCCAATGACGGGATATTTTCAGGTCCAGGCGTTCAATTGATCATAAGCGGGCTGGAACCCGGAAGGCATACATTGCTGACATTTCATAATACGGTTCATAATCCATTAAATAATACTTTTCCTCCAATAGACATTTATCTTAATGACAGTCTCATTTACAACGATCTGATCCAGACCAACAGGGCATTAAGCAACGCTGAGGCAGCAACTGCGTACTTTGTTTTTGATGTTTCAGAAGACGAAGATGTTGTATTATTCTTTACACCTGATACAAATACAGATGCAACATCGGTTGAAGCCTCCTTAAATGGTTTTGAGCTTAATACATCCAATGCAGAGTGCCAGGCTTCTGCACCTGTACCTGAGGATAATGATGAACATGTAGATGCAGATAATGACAGTCTGCTTTTATGCTGGAAAGCGGCAAGCATGGCCATTTCACACAACGTTTATTTTGGGACAGATTCTTCCGCTGTTGCTGATGCTGATCAGTCTTCTGAGTATTTTATTAAAAACCAGACGGATACCTGCCTCTTGGTAACCGGATTATACAGCCGGGAAAAATATTTTTGGCGAATCGATGAACACGATAGTTCCGGTATTGTAACTAAAGGTGATATCTGGTTTTTCCGGCCCCGTCAGCTGGCATTTCCCGGTGCAGAAGGTTATGGACGATATGCCATTGGTGGCAGGGGAGGAAAAGTAGTCGAAGTAACCAGCCTCAATGACGATGGTCCCGGAAGTCTGCGTGAAGCGGTCACCAATGATATAGGACCCCGTACCATTGTTTTCAATGTCTCGGGAATTATTACACTCCAATCCCGCCTGGTGCTTAAACATGATAAGGTAACGGTAGCAGGTCAGACAGCTCCCGGCAAGGGAATATGTATCCGGGGAGCACCATTTGGAATGAGCGGAGCCACCGACTGCATGATCCGGCATTTGAGAGTCAGGATTGGTTCGGGAATTACTTATGATGGCATGGGTATGCAAGGCAGTGATCATAGTATCATCGATCACTGTTCTATAAGCTGGAGCATTGATGAGGCTTTTAGCTCGCGCAGTGCACATAATATAACATTACAGCGTACCCTGATCTCGGAACCACTGAATGTAGCCGGTCATGATAAATACCCGTACGGAACAGAACACGGATATGCTGCCAGTATCAGTGGTGATGTAGGAAGCTTTCATCACAATCTGCTGGCTCATTGTTCCGGCAGGAACTGGAGCCTGGCCGGCGGTTTGGATGGCAACGGGTATTTTGCCGGCCGGCTGGATATATTCAACAATGTTGTATATAACTGGCATTATCGGGTAACCGACGGAGGGGCCCACGAAGTAAATTTTGTAAATAATTATTATAAGAGGGGATCCGCATCGAATACAAATATTACTTATGCCCTCAAAGCACAATATGAAAATTTCCCCGGAACACAACAATATTATTTCAAGGGCAATATTATGCCTCAGGTATTTGATGAAAGCAACCAGGAATCCGGGCGAATCTATACCGGCACACCCGATGGCTATAATCCCTGGGTGGATGAACCGTTTTTTGAATCGGGAGCTGTGACCCAGCCTGTCAGGGAAGCTTATAAGAATGTTCTGTCGGATGTGGGTTGTACCCAGCCGGTTTTTGATGATCATGATATGCGGATTATACGGGAAACCTTTGACGGAACATATACTTATGTCGGAAGCTATACCGGTCTGCCGGGAATACCGGACGACGAGGCCGATGTCGGAGGCTGGGAAGAATACCCTCACATACAGCGAGGTTCGGATTGGGATAGCGATCATGATGGTTTGCCCGATTGGTGGGAAAACCATTATGGTTTGAATCCCGATTCTCCTGCCGGAGATTTCTCTGATGCAAATGCTGATCCGGACAAAGATGGATATACCTGTCTGAACGACTACCTCAACTGGATGGCACTGCCACATAATTTTATCACACCGGACAGTGTTCTGGCAATAAACCTTCAGGACATGTTTCAGGGGTATAAAAACGATCCCTTATATTCAGTTTTACAGACTGAAAAAGGTGAAGCTTTCCTGCATTCTGACACATTGGTTCATTTTATTCCGGAAGGTGAAGGACTGGGTTCATTAACACTTAAAGTTGAGGATGCAGCCGGGGATACTATGGTTCGGATAGTTGGCATTTTTATTGGAGAATCACCCTCTGATACAGTAACAGCCATGCCTGATAATTTCTATGAACAGCGGGTATTTAATGCATATTGTTTTCCAAATCCAGCCAGCGACCAGGTATCTTTGATCATTGAAATGGAAGAGGCTCAACGGACCCGGATCTGTCTCACGAATATAACTGGTAAAGTGATTATGGAGGACTCCTACACCCTGGATGCCGGTTTAAATCACATGCAGATAGATATCAGTCCTTATGCATCGGGAGTCTATAACCTGTTTATTGTAACCAAAACGGATATTAAATCTATTCTGTTAATAAAATATAAATAACGCAACCCGAATCACTAACATCAAA
>JAFGOZ010000050.1 GCA_016926235.1 Bacteroidales bacterium
GGCTACCAGGACGCAGCCGGGCAAAGGGAAGAGGCAGAAAGGCTGGAGGAGCGCTTCAGGGACTGGTGCGATTTCAGTCGGACTGAAAAATCCGACAGGGAAGAAGGTTGATAATGGTATCTATCAGTTTACCTAGACGTTTTTTCGAAGGTGTATTTCAGCAGACCCATTGACTGCAAACGGCTCATAGCCAGCATCAAGCAAGGCATCCAGCATAAAACTAAAAGAATCAAATTCGGATCTACCGAGATGAAATCCATAATCATGTTCATGCATATACTTACGAGATTTTGGATCTATGGTTAATATCTGATCTAAAATTTTATCGATCAGGTCTGGATCTGTACAATATAACCTACCTGATGAACAGCTAGCGTACTCATATATTCTTGGCATTTTATGAACCCTCCTTATTTATCAGTACTTCAGCAAATGAAAAGACACAGGTCCATTGACTTCCACTTTAGACCATCCCCACTAAAAGCCAATGATTGACTCCCGAATCCGGTGCTTATATAATACCTGAATTCCATACAATAACTAAACGGAAAAGGCATCGGACACCGGATTCCCGCTTTGAAAGCTGGTTCACACCAGGCAGTGTTTTCAGTCGGACTGAAAATGGAGAATACGGTCAAAAAGACTAGGAGAAATAACAACAATTCCACCAGACCACATAAAGGGGCGTTTCCTATTGCCGAAAGAAAATATCGCGTCTACAATATCCTTAGTCCCAATTTTGCGAAAGTCAATATTCGCTATCAGAATAATGGACATAGGAGTTGAACATGAAAGCTCTACTATGCCTCGCATGCGGAGCAAGTTTACCCAGCAGCGGTATATGTGAATACTGCGGGACGGCTCATGAGTCTGATGGTACTCTTTTAGTTGAGCACTATGCCCGTTGCCCAATATGCAAACGCAACGACCAAGTAAAGAAGGTCAGTTCAATCCTCCTGCAAGAAGCCAAAATCTTAAATCTACCCGCTCGACCATCTGCACCGGAAGTACCAAAAGAATTATCCATTGACTCTAATCAATTAATCATAGCGGTGATTTTTACATTTTTAGCATTAGCTTGCTTTGTAGGAATATTTTTCCTAGGTTTTGGGATGGCAATTTTCATGGTGTTTGTGGGAATATTTTCGATTATCATGTGGTATTTTTACTTCAAAGAACCCGAGGATATTAGGAAACAAAATGAAGAATTAACAAACAAGTACAATCAAGAGCTCAGCCTCTATAAAGAGGCAAAAGATAAGTACGATAATTCATTCTACTGCTATAGGGACGGCACAATATTCACGTACATACCTAGAACCTAATATAAACCTTTATTTGAAGAGCGCTAGCTACTTCACACCACTTCTCCCAATATACGCGACCAAATAACCGATATTAGGCCTAATGTATAGCTGGTTTTTGAGAGTATAAGGGGATTAACAATGGATAATATAACACCACACGACACATATTTGTCAAATGAAGTCACCATAACCGGATATCTCCAAATGGAGGAGGAGAAAAACAAAGACAAGATAATCGAATTTATTAAGACACGCTTTACCGAAAGGTTTATAACCCCTCTTCGATGCGAACCAAGGCTCAAGCATGGTTTTTGTACAATGGCTATTTGCTGTTTGATGATTGAAACGTTAGAGTCTTTTTGGCGAGGGTGGGACAATTCAAGAAGTCGGAGTGAACAAGCATTTTGTTCATTTTTTGATAGAAATAATAATCTTGGTTCCTTCTACGGTTATATAACTGACTTCTACAAAAACGTGCGTTGTGGAATACTGCATCAAGCAGAGACCATGAATGGGTGGCATATTAGAAGAGATGGTCCACTTTTTACTGCTGAAATCAAAACTATCAATGCGACCTCGTTTCACAATGAAATGGAAGTTTGTTTGAATTTCTATTGTTCTTCATTGGAACGATCCGATTGGGATAGCGAAATTTGGGTAAATTTCCGAAATAAAATGAAAGCCATTATCACTAATTGCAGAACAAAAGATTGAAAATTTTATATTTTGCTTACGGGTCAAATATGTTATCAAGCCGCCTTATTAAGCGAGTTCCTTCCGCTAAAATCCGTGGACGAGTTGCTCTTGATAACTGGTGTGTAAACTTTAGTAAGAAAAGTAAAGATGGTTCAGGTAAAGCTAATTTGACTAATAAACCTGGATTTGTTACGTGGGGACTTTTGTATGAGATTGATGATGTTGAAATAGAAAAACTGGACAAAATTGAAAATGGTTACACCCGAATAAAAGTAATCGTTAAAAAAGACGACGGCGAGACAGTGCAAGCAGAGACTTATATTTCTAACGATTTTATTGATAATCCAATTGCCTTTGATTCTTACAAACAAATGCTAATCCGGGGTGCGGTCGATCATAATCTTCCAATAGATTACATTCATTATCTTCAACAACTGCCTTCAAGACCCGATAATAAGGAATAACCCATTATTGTTGCGATGTAGACATCACACAGAGTAATAATAACAGAGATCCTACGGCTTCTTCACATGTATAGTGTCTCTTCTAAGGAGGCTGGCAGATGAGCCGAAAACATCATTATCTTAATAATCTAGATCCTTTGTGTAATTTTTATTGTTATCACACATGGATGAATACCACACAATTGTTGACTAACAAGTTGTTCTTTAGCGTATTACTTACAACTGCCCTTATTTTATTTACAATCCCAACATTTAAATTTGAGAATAATTCGAGCGCTATTTTTTCTGTGAGAACCAACGTCATAGAAATGAATGTCAGTAATAATTTAATGCACAAATCATTGGAGGAAAGCAATATATTCCTGCCCATAATTCAGAATGATTACAGAAAACTCTGGATGGCCTTCACTTCAAGGATTGAGGACAAGAATGATATTTTCCTGGTAACTGATGCAGGAACTGATTTAACTAACGTTACAAATACTCCACTAAACGACGATCGACAACCTTTATGGTCACATGAAGGTACAATGATCACCTTTACGTCCGAACGTAAAATTATTCAAGAGTCTGTAAATAGTTTAGCTTTATTAAAACTGGATGGCTTGGTGGTGACTTATTTGACAGATTTTAGTATAAAACTCCCCCAATTTACATTAGATGATAAGAGTATTGTTTTCCTATCCTGGTATTCTGATCCAAACACTGGTGTTCCGGTTACAGCATTTAGTCGTATTAATATTGATGGTTCTGGATTTTATCGAACCGGTATCGTGCCCAAATACTATTATGTTCTTGGTTGGTCTCCGAATGGCGAGTGGTTTATTTTAAGTAATGGAGGAAACCTTTATCGGATCAATGCAGATGGAACGAATAAAATACAATTAACTTATAGCGGTTTAGATTATTTAGGTTGCAATCCTAAATGGGCAAATGATTCTAGCAAGATTGTCTTTTGTAGCTTTAGAGACAATGGTAACAAGGATATATTCATTATGAATAATGATGGGACCAGCCAAATTAACCTCACTAAAACCCCCGAAATAGAAAATTTTCCGTCTTTCTCGCCAGACAAGCTGCACGTTGCTTATTTAGTCACAATTTCAGGAGACCAGGCCTTATACGTGATAAGTACAAATGGTAGTAATCCAATAAGATTGACACCTGAATATATGCGGGTAGAAAGTTACACTTGGGCGCCCAATAGTAAAAAGATTACTTTCAGCGCAACTGTTAATGGTGAGTACGGGTTGGCATATTCAATAAACATTGATGGATCCGGGCTACAAAGAATCGATGGATTAACCGGTTTTGGGTTTACGTATCAACCATAAAATTTCCAAAGAGGGATCTTACATTATGGAAAACAAAGATGTCTACTTGAATGGACTTTGATCATATGGTACGTGCAAAAGTAAAATTGATGGAAGAAGCTGAAGTTATAGAAGAATCTGAAAATGAATTACGGACACAAGTAGTGAAGGCTATAGAAATGGTAGTCTTATAAATGTGTTAATCGCTACAAATGTATGGCTACAAAGATAAAAAGAAACAGATGTAATTGAGAGAGGTCTGGCATCCATTTGATAGTTAGTAATTTTATGGAATTAACAGTATTCTTTCATTATGAAGTTCCTGATTGACTTCCGATTCTGAGCCCGATATAATACCTCTGTTCCAAATACCCCCACACACATACCATAAATATATACCATAGCATACCTGGACAACAACCGACATTAGCCCGCGCAGGTGGTCTATGGCACTTCCCACTCAGCCA
>JAFGOZ010000452.1 GCA_016926235.1 Bacteroidales bacterium
ATGATTATAAATGAAAATCATCCGCTTAAGTCAGAGCTTCGTGGATGTTCCATCTGACCTTAAAAAATAAATTATAAACAGATGAAATTGTTAAGATCAGATAGGAAGTGTAAAAATGTTTACTCGATGAGGACAAATGTAGTATGAATTCTCTTGATGTAATCTGTTTGTTTGTAATTTTATATGTAAATAAAACGTAAATACCTATGATTTAAGGCAAAATAAATTTCAATACAGGATCAAAATTTGGTAAACATTAATCCTCCCATTTTACCCATTTGTCCACCCTGTTTCAATGTTTGACTTCTATATTTAGGCTGCGATTTTTGATCGTAAATAAACCTATTGATTAACCTAAACCGAATTAACCTATGTTTAAAACTTTCTACCCAATTTTTGAGAAGGTAAAAGGTCCGACCCTTTTATCCTTTCTGCCTGTAAACGTTTCTGTTTTGGGAAAAAAGACCAAAACGAAAACCATTTCTGATGCGCAGGAAAACGATTCATTACCGGGAGTTAATATCACCTCATCCATGCAAATGGGGAAAGGTAGTATAGAAGAACTGTCAGATGTTGGTTATTTTAAGATTAACGACCTGGGTATTATTATCAAAAAGAATTAACTCAATCAAATTTAAACTTATGAAAAAAACTAAACTGATATGGTGCGCTTTTTGCGCAGCAGTTTTGGCAGCATTTGTCATAGTTGGGTGCGAGAAGTTAGAAGAGTATGTAATCGATGCACCCTCTGACCTGCAGAGCAGGATCGACTCAATTGCAGCTGCAAGACCAAATACAGGTGACACTACTTACCTTACCATCGCCACACCGATAGTTGGACCTGAAGATAACAGCGCCGGTTGGTGGGCTTACTTTTCTGATTACTTTACTATTCCTACAAACAAGCTATTGCATATGGAGTTTGTTAACCACGGTACCGGTGTTAACAACTGGAATAACTGGAATCTTGTCATCACCAATGTAGCAGATCGTGATGCCGCCGACTATGCAGAATACTTTGTTCTCCGTTCTGATGCCTGGGGTTGGGGTAACGATGATTTCGACATAAACATGATTTCCCATAACTATCCCGACACCGACGAAGATGGCGATATTTGGAACGACTTCCGCACCACCATGCAAGGCGCTTATGTTACTCTCGAAGTTGACCACTCTGCCACTGGCAATGTATTTGTAACAGCCACTGCCGTTGGAACAAATGGTACAGAGCTGGTTGAAACATATCAGCAACCGGTTTCTGCCACTGATGATATCGTAGCTTTCTTAGTATGCGATGGCAGTTATTTCGAGATGAAAACGGCATACCTAATACCTTCTAAAGTCACTGTTGTAGAAGACGTCAATCCGGTTTCAATCACTATTACAGGAGTTCCTTCTACTGTTGAAATAGGCAACGAAAATTTCTGGGGTGATGCAATAGCTACTGTTACTTTCGCTGACGGATCTTCTTCGGAAGTTGATTCTTCAGATTTATCATTCATCGTTATTCCTGATATGACTACAATTGGTAAAAAGACAGTTGGTGTAGCTTATAGCAAAACTAAGCAAGGTGCATACTGCCAGGCTATATCAACCATCTACACGCTGGAAGTAACTAACATTGTTACAAGCCTCGAAATTACTACTTTGCCAGATATAACCACATACTATTACTTTAGCAACGACTCTATTATATTTGACCCTTCAGGTATTGTAGTAACAGCTACATATATCGACGCTTCAACAGCTGTCATTAATAACTCGGTTCTTGAGTTTAGTAAGATTCCGGCTGCTGCAGGTTCTCAAGCCGTTGTCATTTCTTATGTTGGTTTATCAAGCACAGTAACTACAACTTGTCCACTAACTCTTGTACAGGGTGTAAGCCAGGTTGGTAACACTGACTTTTCAAGTGCTTGGTGGACAGCATTCTCTGATGACTATACAGTCGCATCGGGTGATAGTACGAAATTTAAAATGTACTGCTACTCCAGCGAAGCTTTTAACTGGGACAGCCCTTGTACAATTCTTCGCAAAGCTGACCTGACTGAATATGCTGTAGTTCGCATGGATAACTGGGGATGGGGCGACGGCTTTGCTGCTGCCACCAAAACAAATGACTGGGATCAGACGGAAGGAGAAACGGATTGGGAAATATACAGATTAAACCAAAATGGCTCTTACGTGGAGATCACTGTTATAAACAATGGTGACAATACCGCTGATGTACGTTATAATGTTACTTATGTCAACGGCGATACGCATTTCCAAAAGTATGAGGGTATAACGGTAAACAGTGCTGATTTGAATTGCGCACTTGTAACAGAGGGGTCTTATCTCGTAATTATTGAATAATCACTAAGATAAAAAATATTTAAACTATGAAATATATATATATAATCCTGTTGGGATTGCTGGCGCTCGCACCGGCAACATACGCAGCAGGCAACGGTAATGCCGGCCAGATGTCATTGACTCAAAAAGGCAACATAATAGTAAATGGCAGAATCGTTGACGAAAACGGGGAACCGCTTCCGGGCGCAACCGTAGCAGAAAAAAGTACATCAAATGGTACAATTACTGATATTAATGGTAATTTCTCAATTTCTGTTCCTGAAGATGCTACACTGATAGTATCTTTTGTTGGATTCACAAGTATTGAAGTAATGGTTGAAGGAAAAACTGAACTTGGCGACATCACATTGGTTGCGGAAGCAAAAGAAATCGAGCAAGTCGTAGTAATTGGTTACGGTACACAACGTAAGGTTGACCTCACAGGTGCAGTTGCTGTTGTCGATGCTGAAGAGATGAAGAAAGTATCACACTCAAACATCTCAACAATGCTCGAAGGAAAGGTATCCGGTGTTCAAATTACAAGCGACGGACAACCGGGAGCCGACCCTACAGTACGTATTCGTGGTATAGGTTCATTCGGTAGCACAGCGCCTCTCTATGTTGTCGATGGAGTGCCAATGGGATATACAATACGCGACTTCTCGCCAAACGATATCGAAACCATTCAGGTACTTAAGGATGCTTCTGCTGCCGCTATTTATGGTTCGCGTGCTGCCAACGGTGTGGTTATCATTACCACGAAACAAGGTAAGAAGAACGAAGCAATGAAGATAGAATATAAAGGTTACCTTGGTTTCGACCAGGTGCAGAAAGGAGTATACGATGTTATGGATGCTGAACAATATGGTAAGTACATCACTATGGCATTCGGTAATAATGACATGCCTGTTCCTTCCGGATACGATCCTGCAAGCGAAAATTATTTGTATACAGCTGAAGGTAAAGCGTTAGTTAACACAAACTGGTACGATGAGGCGTTCAAAACAGGCATTCGTCAGAATCACAACATCAACTTATCAGGAGGTGGCGAAAGCAATACGTATAATATCGCTCTTGACTACTATAGTCAGAAAGGAACAATGGAGGGTGCCGGTCCGAACTTTGATCGTTACACTATCCGCACCAACAATACAATGGATGTTAAGTTTATCAAATTCAAAACGAATGTTGTGTATAGCCATAGCAATCAGGATAATATGGCCCTCAGTAACGCCAGTGAGTATGTTCAGGGTCTTTATGGCGCACAATATCCTGTAATGGCTTCAGTTCTGCTTTTACCTCCAACCATCAGGGCTTACGATGAATCGACCTGGGTTCTTGACGATAGAATTTCGGCTGCATCAGATTACACCTACGACTCTTACGGTTATGGAACCTACTATGACGAAGTTCATGGAGACTTGCGTGTAACGAATGTTCTGCTCGAAAATAATTTACTTAAGAGGAACACAAAGGTTGACCGCATTGTTGCTTCAGGTTCTGCAATTGTTGACTTCATAGACATGGTTGGCCTTGAGAGCAGCAATCACAAGTTAAATTACAACCTTAACCTCTCGTACAACAAGACCTATGTAAAGGACTTTACTTTCATACCTGCATTTATACAGAGTACAACAAACTACTTGTCAAAGAACAATGAGAGACTGAGAGAGGGCTATCGTAACTATACCGATGCACTTTTAGAAAACTATATAAATTACGATGGCAAATTTGGACTGAATCACATCAATACGGTTATTGGTCATACATTCGAGCGCGATCTCCGCCATGATCTATATGGCGAAGGTGTTAACATGCCTGAACCATACTATCTGCAAGTAGACAACGCAGGGGAGACATCAGGAGATAGCTATGAAGAAGAAAGCGTATTGGAATCGTATATTGGTCGTATTATATACGATTTCGATGAAAAATACCTTTTTACGGCAGCAGTGCGTAAGGATGGTTCAAGCCGTCTTACTCCTAAAGATGCTGATTTGAGTTTTTTCTATATGGGAGATGATGACAACTATGATTGGTTCCCATCTGTATCGGCAGGTTGGCGTATCGACCGTGAAAACTTCTTCCCTGTAAACAAATCACTTATTAACCTGCTTAAGGTTCGCGGTAGCTATGGTGTACTGGGTAATACTACGAACCTGGGCCCATACGAATACATGGGTGGTATGCAGAGACTTGACTATACCTACAGCTTTGGAAATAATAAGGTTAACGGCTCATCAATATCATATTTTGTAAACGAATTGCTCAGGTGGGAAAAGAAGAAAACGGTTGACTTTGGTCTTGACCTCGCTATGTTAAGCAATAAGTTGGAATTTACTTTCGACTGGTATAAGTCAACATCAGAAGGTCTTCATTACAATGTATCAGTTCCGCCAGAAGCAGGCGTTACTAATACAGAAGTAAAGATGAACGCAGCAACAATGGTAAATTCAGGTCTTGAGTTCCTGCTTGCATATCGCAATTATTACGGTGAGCTTAAATATGAGGTTTCTGCAAACTTTTCTACCCTCAATAACGAGGTAACAAAGTTGGGTGTATCAGGTGAACCTCGTACCGATGGTAATTGCCGTACAGAGGTTGGTAATGAAGTTGGTCAGTTCTATGGCTTAGTTTCCGACGGTATCTTTCAGGATAATACGGAGATAGATAACAATAGAAACAGCGAAGGCGAATTAGTCACTCAGGCAGGCGCGCAACCGGGTGACATTAGATACGTTGATCTTAACAATGACGGCCAAATTACCCTCGAAGGCGACAGGAAATTCCTGGGTAGCGGTTTACCAGATTATAGTTACGGCTTGAATGTAAGTGTTGAATGGAAAGGTATTGACTTGAGCATATCGACTTATGGAGCTGCAGGCTTTAAAGCTGTAGATTTTGTTGACGTTACATTGCATAGCTCATACGGAGCACTTAACAAGAGCGTTGATCTGTTAAATGCATGGACGACACCGGAGAACACAAATACCAATGTGCCCCGCGTAGCATATAAACCGGATGGTGATATCACCAACGATATGTTCAGTGATCGTTTCATACAAAATGCATCCTATCTGAAAATTGCCAACATCGAATTGGGCTATAACTTCCCTGACGAATGGTTTGGTAGCTATGTTTACGGCCTTCGTTTATACGCAGCGGGTCAAAATCTGGCCACATTGTCTAAATACAAAGGTTACAACGTAGACTTTGCCGGAGGTACATTCACTCCCGGTTATAACTACTGTTCGTATCCAACTCCACGAACCATAATGTTCGGACTGAACGTCTCATTCTAACAATATAATCTAAATAATTATGAAAAGTTTAAATAAAATTCTAATAATATTGGCGCTTATTGTAGGCATAACATCCTGCGAGGACCAACTTAATGTTACGGACCCGAACAGACAGACAACCTACGATTTTGGCGATTCAGAGTCAGAATTAAATGAGGCTATCATAGCGTGCTACAACCGCATACGCCTCGAAGGTACATTCTCCCGTGTAGGCTACACGATGGATGCTGTGCGTGGCGACGAAGTCTGGAACTCATCTCAACAGTGGTATTTGGATTACGACAACCTCAATTCTCCGGGTACAATTGAAATAGGTGACCTGTGGATATGGCGCGACAATTACCATGTCGTAAACCGCACAAATTTTGTATTGTCGAAAGTTGATGGTGTCAGTATGTCGGAAGATTCTTATAATCAGATAAAGGGACAGGCCCTCTTCCTCAGATCTTTGGCATACTATGAACTGGCTACCTATTACCAGACTGTTCCAGTGTTTACTGACTATGCGGATTATTCAACCCTCGAAACCATATTTGCAGCAAATAGTACTCAGGACGAGGTGTTTGACCTGATTGAAACTGACCTCACAACAGCTATGCAAATATTGCCATCGCGCGATGAAGGTGGCGAATGGGCTAAAGGCCGTGCTACTTGCGGCGCTGCTGCCGGATATTTGGCTCGTGCATTGATGTTCCGTCATAAATATGCTGAGGCTTATGCTGTACTGAAAGACATCATCGCCGGCAAGTACGGACATTATGAACTTACAGCCGACTACGGTGACAACTTCAGAGAAGGTTCGGAATACGAAAATAACTCGGAGAGCCTCTTCGAAGTTCAATTTATGGACTTTGGCACAGGTGGCACCGATCAGGAGTGGACCCCGGTAAACATAAGCCCGGACGCAACTCAGGGCCACGCTGTTGAAAGTAACTACGCTTCTCAGGAAATGGGTAGCTGGGGAGACCTGGCTGGTGCACCCTGGTTGTACAACCTGTTCTTAAAAGAGAACTGTACCGATGGCCGTCTCGATCCCCGTTTATACTGGACATTGGTTACATATGAAGATGAATATGACACATACACCGGCTTGAAAACGGCCGCATATCCTGATGGAGATCCTCGTTGCAACACTATTTATCAACAAGATATAACTGCAACTCCTCTCTCGAATACTTCTCAGGGTGGTATATCAATAGCTAAGTTCACCAATGCAAGAAACAACATCTATAAATCTATTGATGTCGGGTTACTTTGTGGGATCAACCTGCGCCTTATGCGTTATAGCGATGTTCTATTGCGTGCAGCAGAATGCGAAAATGAGATCAATGGACCAACACAAATTGCTATCGACTACATTAACGAGGTTCGTGAACGCGTTGCTCTTGAAGATCTTCAACTTTCAAACTTCTCTTCTGCTGATGCTCTTTTCGAACAAATAGCAAACGTTGAACGTCCTAAAGAATTCGGTTGCGAAAACGGACGTGGTATCGATTTACTCCGTTGGGGATTCTTCTACACTCAAGAGCGTCTTGATCAGTTGAAGGAACATGCTTCTTATTTGCTCAATGGAGAAGCCTCAACAATAGAGCGCACTTCTGAAAACGATACATTGGTTTGGAAATCATCGTACGATAGCTACAGTGCTGGAAATGAATATTTCCCAATTTATCAGAATACTCTTGATGCCAACCCTAAGCTTACAGGTAACTCGGCAAACAAGAATAAAGATAACGGGCCTGCTTTCCGGGCTAAATGGACTGTTCATCCTATTGTAGAGTAGAAATTATTTTTGTAAATTTGAGACTTCCTTATCGACGTATTTTTAGTATGTTGATAAGGAAGTTTTTTTAATATAAATTATAGTAGACATGAGACAAAAGTATTTAATGATTCTATTTATCGGCATAACTGTTT
Source organism: Bacteroidales bacterium (assembly GCA_016926235.1). Next base: position 7,551 of record JAFGOZ010000452.1, read on the forward strand.
TATCGTTTGTAGGGTGCAAAGACGAAGATATTGAACCTGAGGAAGATGGGACTACCCCGGTTACAAAGTTCACCATTCCGACATACGCCGATGACTATTCATCGATAGCATCGTGGTCAGACCGGAACGAGTGGAACCTGGCCAATGTTCATGACCCATCAGTTGCCTTTTACGATGGATATTACTATATGTATGGCACCGATGCCTCGTATGGTAATGTTCACGAAGGCCATGGGCATTTTCAGGGTAAGCGTTCCACTGATTTGGTTAACTGGCAATGGGTAGGCGGGCCTTTTTATGAAGCGCCCTCATGGGTGGCCGACTCGCTCAACGCTATCCGTTCGCGCATGGGCCTGGATGCCATTACCGAAGACAATATAAAATACCTCTACTGGGCACCGGTAGTACGCCGGGTCAAAGTTGGAGGACAAGAGATCTTGCGTATGTACTATAGCATAGTTATTGATAACTACATCAAATCGGGCAAAACCAACACCACAGCCAACTTTGATGGAAGCTGGACAGAACGGGCATTTATCGGCATGTGCGAATCGACCGATCCCGCCGGAGCTGTTTGGACAGACAAGGGTTACATTACCTGTTCATCATCCGACCGTGGTACAAACTACGGTCGATCCAGTTTATCGGATTGGAGCGCCTATTTCTACTACAACGCCATTGACCCTGCATATATAGTAACACCCGAGGGGAAACACTACCTGATACATGGCTCATGGCATAGTGGCTTCGCACTATTGCAAGTAGATCCAACAACAGGTAAGCCTCTCAAAACACTTGGTGAGCCTTACGCAACCAGTGTAAGTGAGCTTACGGCCCGATATGGTATGAGAATTGGCACACGCACAGCCTCATCACGCTGGCAAGCCAGCGAAGGTCCCGAAATAATATACAAGGATGGTTACTACTTTTTGTTCATGGCCTACGATGAACTTGACGTACCATACAATACGCGAGTGGTCAGAAGCACAAACATCGAAGGGCCTTACTATGATATCACCGGACGTAACTTTACTAACGGTAGTGGTAGTTGCTACCCAATCGTAACCCACCCATATAAATTCAATAATAGCTATGGATGGGTGGGCATATCGCACTGCTGTATTTTCCAAAAGGAAAACACCAATGAATGGTTCTATATGTCGCAGGGACGATTGCCTGTCAATGTTGGTGGCAATGCGTACTCCAATGCCATTATGATGGGTCACGTACGTCGCATTGTATGGTGCCCGGCCTCGCCAGGCGAACCCGATAACCTATGGCCAATAGCATTGCCCGAACGTTACGCCGCCGTGCCCGATTATGGTGCTATAACCAAAGACTCACTTGTAGGAACATGGGAGCACATAAACCTTAATTACCGTTATAAAATACAAGATGCTGCTGATACTCTAACCCTAAATGCTGACGGCACTATGTCGGGAGCGCTGACAGGTAGTTGGAGTTTTGATGCAACAAAAAAGCAACTCACATTGGGCAACGTGATTGTTTGCGTTGAACGCGAAGTCGACTGGGAAGCCACCCCACGACGTGTAACATTTGTTTATGCCGGAACGGAAAAAAGTCTTTATGCGACATACTGGGGCAAAAAGACAGAATAAGATAGATGCCGGGTAAAGATATTTTCCATGTGGAAGCTATATTTATCAGGTCAATAACATGATTGACACAAAGTCTGCTCAACCTTAGATTGGGCAGGCTTTGTATTATAATATCTTGTTTTTTGCTTTAATCCTTTACCTAATATATTTTTTAAAACAGTCCAAAGTCATTCAGGTATAATGCCGATGAATAGTAATGTCAAGGTCAATCGAGTGAGCGAAGATTGGGCTGTTGCATTTCTTCAATCGATATTATCTTTCGGTCATTAAATTAATAATCGAAAACATATCACTAAAACCGTATTATCGCCTTCATCACCCCATCCTCATAATTATGAACGAGATCAAACGCTTTTTTTGATTCAGCAAATGAAAAATAATGAGTAGGCATACGTCCTAAATCAATTATCTTGTTTGCAATTAAATCAATGGCTTCCTGCACACAATGATTTTGCCTTCTTACATTAACAAAAGTGATTTCCTTACTTCGTGCAAGATCTGCAGTAATTTGCCATTTCTCAAATGAAGGGATGCCTATTATCATTACAGTCCCCCCGGGCTTAAGCAAGGCAATAGCATCCTCTAATGTTTCCTGTTGTCCACAACATTCAAATACTACATCCATGCCCAAAGGTTCTGCGTCCAGAATTTTTTCGATAGAATCTTCTTTTACCCTGTTAGATGCGATCATCGCACCCTCTTTAGTGGCAATATTTAATCTCTCATCAATTTTATCAGTCACATAAAAATTCTTTCCTCCTTTACTTTTAGCAGCCAACATCACACTCATACCAATTGGACCATAGCCAAGTATGCCAATTTTAGCATCCTGCATAGGGATGGATCTTTTAACTGCGTACACACCTATTGATAAGGGTTCTGAAAGTGCTGCCTCATCCAGCGACATATGGTCAGGTATTGGGAAGCAACATTCCTCCGGCATTACGATGTATTCTGCCATGCTTCCTTCTGCCTGGCCCGGACAACCCAAAAACCTTAGAGAACGACATGTGTGTGGTCGGCCATTTATGCATTGATCACACACACCACATGATATAGCCGGTTCTATTGCAATTCGATCGCCGGGTTTTACTTTTGTTACTGCTTTACCTGTCTTTTCAACTATACCTGCACATTCATGTCCAACCGGGAAAGGGTAATTCACTACTTTGCTGCCTATTTTTCCATCCGTATAGTAGTGTATATCTGATCCGCACACTGCCACTACTTTCATTTTTATTAATACGTCATTATCGTTCATAATTTCCGGTATTTCAGTTTCCTGCATTTCCATCTTTAAAATCCCGGTGAGGTTCATTACCTTCATTTCTTTTTTCTTTATATTATTAATATACTTGTCAAAGGTGCATAATTTTAGGCAAATTTCATTTGTGTATATTTGTTTATTCATTTAATTATCGCTTATTTTGTAATGTTATTCTTAATTAATTATTTGTTAGAATAGCAATCATTAAACCTTCATTCGAACAAACTTACCTGATTACATAGTTTACTGGCTTTGTAGTATATTACATTGCTTAATTTAAATTAACATACCACATAAAAATGAAAAGAATATTATTGGGAATTGGATTGTTCATTTCGATTTTAAACAGTCATGCAATAGATTTGTCAGGAAGTATTTTTTCACATGATCCAGCCACAATTACAAAGGACGGAAATACTTATTGGCATATGTATACTGCCCCGGGCATTGGTTTTGCTTCCTCTACAAATCTTACGTCCTGGAATTTCAGTAGTAAACATATATTTACGGCGGGCCCTAATTGGAAAACAAATTACCCAGCCTGGACAATTACTTATTTTGGTACCACCAATACAGACGGAAATCTTTGGGCTCCTGATGTAATTTACATGAATGGGGCATACTATCTGTATTATTCCTGCTCTTCATTTGGTAGTTCAAGATCTGCAATTGGTTTGGTAGTGTCCCCATCCCTGAATAGCCCCGACTGGATAGATTATGGAATGGTAGTTAGTTCAAGTGGGTTAAGTACCGATATTAATGCTATTGATCCGGGTCTGTTTCGTGATACAGATGGGAAAATATATATGACTTATGGTTCATGGTTTGGTGGTATAGGAATAGTTGAAATTGATTCTGTAACCGGGTTAGCCACAACTTCAGTAACTCATGTATATGGTGGAGGCCATCAGTCTATTGAAGCATCATATATTTTTAAAAAAGATAGTTATTATTATTTAGTTGTTAACAGGGGGACTTGTTGTAATGGAACCAGCAGTACATATTATATAACAGTTGGACGTTCTACTAATATTTATGGACCTTATGATGGTTGGAGAACAATATTAGCAGCATCGGGCAAATATTATGGTCCAGGTCATTTTGCACTTATGCATAAAGGATGCCATGATTATATATCAATTCACTATTATGATGGGAATGACCATGGGTATTCTAAGCTGGATATTTTAAAAATGACCATGGAAGACGGATGGCCTGTTTTAACAAGGGATTTTTCATTTAGTGATCCATGCCCGACTGGAATATCAAACCTGAAGGCACGAGATGATGATGAAGTTCAGATTTATCCAAATCCCGCTTTGAATAGCAGGTTTTCAATGAATCTTATGTTCCCCTGTAATGCAAATGATGTGGATGTGAGTATTTATAGTATGGATGGACGACAAGTATATAATGAAACGTTTTCGTATTCTGAAACATTGGAAGTAAATCCGGAATTGAAGTCAGGGATATACCTGGTTAAGGTTGCACAAGATAAAGAAACCTATTTTAAGAAGCTGTCTGTCTATAATTCTAATTGATTTATCCAGCAGACAGTAAATTATTTTTATAATGTTGTAACTAAAAATCTAGAGAATTCATTCCATTGTTAATTTTTGTTATATGCCTTGGTTAGTAGTAGTCCATTTTTTTTAATCGATAAAAAAATGCATACTTGACTATTTGATTGGGATTGAAGGATTGTTTTAATAATTCCAATAAAGTGTATATTTGATGTTTTAAGGGTTTTTAGATAACTTGTAATAAGGTTATCTTTGTTTCATGTTTTTTTCACCGATACTTTACGAAGAACCTGTCTTTCGTCCTCCGGCAGAGGCTAACTCTGCTATTATACAGGCAACCATAGGTTGTTCCTGGAATAAGTGTGCGTTTTGTGAAATGTATACTGCAAAGACGTTTAGAACAAAGAAATGGTCTGAATTACAGGAGGATATTACGAATGTAGCCAAATATTACAAAGGAGTTAGAAAAATATTTCTTGCCGATGGCAATGCGATGGTTTTATCAACTTCAAGGTTGGTATCCATATTGGAAGAAATCAATTTAAAGTTTGGCAGGATACAGCGAATATCTTCATATGCCTTACCAGCTGATATTAGATCTAAAACCAAAGAAGAATTAATACAATTAAAGAATTCAGGCCTAAAATTACTTTATATTGGTATAGAAAGCGGGAACGATGATTTACTTCAATTGATCAATAAAAGTGAAACGCATGATTCAACCGTTGAGGGCATTATAAAAGCACATGAAGCGGGAATCGACACATCTATTATGGTAATCAATGGTCTGGGAGGTAGAAAATTCAGTCATCAACATGCAGTTGACTCAGCCTTACTTATTAATAAGGTCAATCCTAAGTTTTTATCCATGCTTACCCTGAGTTTGCCTTTTGGGCAGGATCATTTTATGAGTAGGTTTGGCGGGGAGTATATACCTCAAACCATTGTTGAACTGGCTGAAGAATTGAAGCTTTTTATTCAAAACCTGGACATTATAAATACTATTTTCAGAACGGATCATATTTCGAATAATCTTATTCTTAAAGGCGCATTTCCCAAAGACAAGGACAATTTTTTTCATCAGATTGAAAATGCAATAATAAATACGGAAAAGGATGCATACCCGGGGTGTTCACCTATTTTATGATTGAAGCCTTTACTCAAAAGAAAGTATTTTTTATCATTTTTTTTTCCTGCTGTTAGTTTAAGAGTTTAAAATTTTCTTACTTTAGTTTAATGGTTGATTTTGATAAAAAAAATAAATTATGAAGACTAAATCTAAATTTTCTGAAAAACTAAGGTATGCTTTTGAAAACACGCTTTCATCAGGAACTCCTGCATTAATAGGATGGCTTGGAATTTTGTCGATAATAATAGTGATGATTGGCAGTGTTGTGATAGCTTTTGTTGGTATTTCACCCGAAGATCAGGGGAAGCTTTCCTTCTTTGAGGCCATTTGGCAGAGTGCCATGCGTGCAATTGATGCTGGAACTGTAGCAGGTGATATGGGATGGAGCTACAGGTTTATAATGCTGTTTGTTACTATAGGTGGTATATTTATAGTAAGCGCCCTGATAGGGATATTGACTTCAGGGTTGGAACAGACAATTGAGGAATTGCGCAAAGGTCGTTCAAAAGTAATAGAATCAAATCATACTCTTATTTTGGGTTGGTCTTCAAAAATATATACTATTATTACCGAATTAATTGTTGCCAATGAAAACCAGCGTAAACCTCGTATTGTTATTATGGCTGATCGTGATAAAATCGAAATGGAGGATGAATTAAAAGCAAAGATTCCTGACAGAAAGAACACAAAAATAATATGTCGTACGGGAAGTTCCCTTGATCTGGATGATTTGAAAGTAGTGAATCCTCATGGAGCCAGATCAATCATTGTGCTCGCACCTGAAGATATCGATCCTGATATTTTTGTCATTAAGTCCGTACTGGCCATTACCAATAATCCAAACAGGAAAAAAGGATCCTATCACATTGTAGCGGAAATCGAAAAAGATGAAAGCATGGAAGCAGCCCGTTTGGTCGGTGGCGACGAGGCAGTGTATGTACAAAGCAGCGACCTTATTGCCAGGGTCACAGCCCAAACATGTCGTCAGTCTGGATTAAGCGTAGTATATACCGAATTACTCGATTTTGACGGGGATGAAATATACTTTTCACAGGAGGATGCCCTGAATGGGAAAACCTATAAAGATTCACTATTTATTTATGACAATTCCGCTGTAATGGGCATTATGGATAGTAAAGGGGATGTTGCCATAAATCCGCCAATGGATACAATCATTAATAAAGGAGACAGCCTGATAGTAATATCAGAGGATGATGATACTATGATACCATCCAATATCAGTGATTTTAAAATTCAACGGGATGCATTTTCTGAAGTAACTCCCGAAAAATTGAAGAAGGAAAAAACATTGATTTTAGGTTGGAACGAAAAAGGCCAGACCATTATCCGCGAGTTAGAAAATTATGTAGGAAAAGGATCCGAAGTTTTTGTAATGGCAGAAATGCAAGATATTTTGGAAGAATTAGAGGATTTAAAGAAAACGCTTAACAATCAGCAATTGAATTTTAAAATTGGAAATACTACACTTCTAAGCACTCTGGAAGAACTGAATATTCCGCAATATGATTATATTATAATCCTCTGCTATAAAGAAATGTATATACAGGAAGCTGATGCAAAAACCCTGGTAACACTCCTTCACTTGCGTAACCTCGTTAAGCAATCTGAAAAGCATATCAATATTATTAGTGAAATGCTGGATATTAAAAACAGGGATCTGGCTGAAGTTACAAAAGCAGATGACTTTATTGTAAGTGATAAGTTAACGAGTTTGATGCTATCTCAACTCTCTGAAAACAAGAACCTGAAGAAAGTATTCGATCATTTATTCCGGTCTGAAGGATCCGAAGTGTACCTGAGACCAGTTACTGATTATGTTAAACCAGGCATTAAAATGAATTTCTACACGGTAGTGGAAGCTGCATCAAGACGTAATGAAACAGCAGTCGGATACCGTATTGTCTCCAAAGCATTTAATGTGGAAGAACAATATGGAGTAGTGGTGAATCCTGTAAAATCAGAAGAAATAGTATTTGATACAGATGATAAAATAATTGTTTTTGCAGAAGATTAATTGTATATTTAATAGAGCAAGTGGTTTTTTAACACTGCTTAATGGAATTAAACTAGTTCATTGTCAGGGTTGGGAGAAAGTGGAAAAATGGATAATTGGATTAATGGACTGGTGGATGTAATTACAATTGTTCACTAAGAATTAAGCATCCTTTATTTCAAAATTAATAGACAATTTTTCAATTATCCATTTATCCAGTAATCCATTTATCTAAAAGCATTGGATTTTCAAAAAGCAGAAACCCTTAAATATTTATCATCATGAGTGATTCAAATACTTCAATAGAAAAGGAAATTCGGATTCGAGATGAACGGATTGAAGCTATGACCAAAACCATAGAAGATATGAAGCATGCTTTTATTCGTCAATCGGAAACCCTGGAAAGAAAAACACGTGATTTTGAGGCGAGCCTTAGCTATGCTCTTCGGATTCAAAAAGCTATACTACCGCCGGATTATTACATTCAGGAAGTGCTACCACAAAGTTTTATATTTTACAGACCCAGAGATATAGTAAGTGGAGATTTTTATTTTGTAGCTGAGGAAGAAGGGAATGTGTTTTTTGCAGCGGTAGATTGTACCGGGCATGGTGTTCCCGGAGCTCTTATGTCGGTAATTGGCTACAACTGGCTTATACAGGCCTTGCGTGAAGCAGACAACCAGGATTTAGTAGAAATTATGAAAATTCTCGATTGCGGTGTAAGTGATACCTTGCGACAAACGGCCGGAGAAAGCGATGTGAAGGATTCGATGGAGCTTACGATGTGTAAATTTAATCCCAGTACTGGTGTTGTTGAAATTTCCGGATCGCGCAGACCTTATGTAATAATTAAAGGTGGTGAACTGATAAAAGAAAAGACAGATAACTTTTATATTGGTGTAAACGAAGACGGTGTAGCGGATGATTTTACTTCCCATAAATACAAGCTATCGAAAGGGGATATGATCTACCTGTTCTCTGATGGCTATCCGGACCAGTTTGGCGGAGATGAGTTTAAGAAATTTATGACAGGGAGACTGGTCCGTTTGCTTTACTCTATATACGACAAATCCCTTGAAGAGCAGGAAATGATCCTTTCAGATCAGTTCGATCTTTGGAAGGGCGACTATCATCAGACGGATGATGTGTTGTTGATAGGGGTTAGGGTGTAAATGAGTAAAATATTCGAGTGAGCTAAAAGAACAAATTATTTCACGCAAAGTTTGCAAAGAAATCTGCTAAGAGCGCAAAGGTTAAGATATACTTACTTTGCGCCCTTTGCGTTTAAATGTTTTGCAGCCTTTGCATGACGCCTTCGTTTTTTAACATTAACAAGTTAATTTGTAAACTTTCTGATCTCCTCAACCACCTCTTCACAAGTATTGCAACAAGACAAAATAATATGCTGATACTTACCCATGTCTTTCAATTGTTTAAATACCGGGAATAATGGCATATCTCTAGTCCAGAATTCGGTGTTGAAAAAAACCATAGGACTGGCATATTCAAAACTTAAGTAATGGTTTTGGGTTGCATCCTGGAATATCTCTTGCACCGTACCGGCACTGCCAGGCGTATAGATTACACCTCCTTTTGCAATGGTAAGAATCCCATCTTCGCGAATGCTGTTGGCAAAGTATTTGGCAATATGCGTGGCAAAAGGGGTAGGGGGCTCATGGCCATATAACCAGGTAGGTATGCCCAGGCTCTTATAATCTGAATCGGGATATTTCGCTAATACTTCGAAAGCTTTATCAAGCCATAGTTTATCCTTGTAACCAGGTGCTTCGGCCAGAATATGAATTACTTTCTTTAAATCATCCTCATCTTTTCCGGCCATCCATGCTCCCACATGGGTTGCCTCCATGGCCCCCGGACCTCCTCCCGATACCATTAAGTATTTTTGTTCGGTTAAAGCTTTGCTGATTTTTGCCACTTCCAGAAAAGTAGGATCGCTTCGTAAAAGTCCATGCCCGCCCATTATGGCAACTACTTTCTTTTCTTTAAAATCTTCCAGAAAGTCATACATGGCATCGGTAATGGAGTGGTCATGCAGGTTGCGGGCCAGGGTCTCTTCAATATTGGTTGCTTCTTTGCCTGTTTTTATAAAGTGATTATAAACAATCTTGTCATACGTATTTTCATAACTATCCGGATTTCCTGGTTGATATCCTGCATATAAGGTGTCTTTTGTATATAGTTTGTTAATAAATGTGTTGTAGGGTACATCAATTAATGGAAATATCAGGCAGTCCTTAATTTTTGAATTCAATTTGTCAGGAATGGTACATCCAAGAAACATACATTTCTCAAAAACATGTTCATCCGAAAGCATCTCCAAATTATTAAAATCCAGATTTTGAAAAGCATAGCTTTTAATTTCATTGGATACTTTAAGGATATTATTTAATGCCTCCTGTGATTCAACTTCGTAGTAGTTCATGGTTTGTTATAATGTTTTGATACAAGATAAGTTTTTTTTCCGGAATTGAGAACGGAAACTTTTTGAAGGGCTAAAAAAAATGCTTAAAAAGTTTATTTTTTTTATCTTTATAATAATATACCTAAATAAAAACAAAAAATCCCATAAAATGAAGCATCCATGATAAATCTTTTATCACACTCGAACATGATTATAAGCGAAAATGATCCGTTCAGGTCAAAGTTTCGTGGATGTTTCGCTTCGTTGAATCCTTCGGGGTTCATCTAACCATTAAAAATAAATTATAAACAGATGAAACGTTTACTATTCTTATTACTATTACCAATTCTTTTTTCATGCAATAAAAGCAACCTTAGTGATAAATTTAAAGAGGTCTTAGAATTACCCTATATTATTACTTCCGGTGTTATCAATGAAATTAATATTGAAAATTATAATTCGCTTGAACCCGAAGATTTAAAAACTTTATATCTTCATGTGAAAAAGGATTATGATTATTATGGTTCCATGATAAAAGGAATAATTGCTGTAGATTCATTAAAGAAAAAGGGAGTGGATGAAAGCGAGATACGAAGTAACTATTGGGATGTTTTTGACAATTCCTTATATGCGCTTCATAAATGCAAACTGAATTCGGGAATTACCGCATATTCATGGTATATATATACATCAGATGGCAACCAGGGAACAGGTCATTTGTTTGTGACATTATTTAAAGAAAAGGATCCTTATTTCTGTTTTGAGTTACCTGTCACCAATTACTATTCCGATTATCCTGTGTGGACTTCAACCGAAGCATCCGCTAAAATAATGGAAGATGGAAAAGTAATAATTGAATCAAATGTTGAAAATGGAGAATATGATGAAAATAATAATGAATCTGTTTCTAATATCAGAACTTACGAGGAGTTGCAAATAACAAAAGAAGGTGTGGAAGAAATTTACTCGGAACAGACAGACATCATCGATGAAGAAGAAGAAGAGGTGGAGGAAACAGTAAATCCAAATTACGATGATTTTGATGCTATAACCATTGGCGATGGCTTAAAATTAAGGTCTGAACCTTCATCTGACGCCGAGATCATAACGCAATACAATACAGGAGAGTTAGTAAGAATTATTGATGAATCAAATACCCGGGAAGTGCTTACCGAAGGTGGTATGTGTGATACATATGGTTTCTACTGGTATAAAATTAAGGATGTTAAAGGAAAAGAAGGCTGGGTATATGGTAAATACATATATAAGATCAGGACACCTGAAAATAAAGAAAATGTATATAGTAGTATATATAACCTTGGAGATGAGCAATATACTTTCGACTACGGCTATGATTTAAGCTACGGCCCGGATGATGAGAACGGGCTTACCGGGTGCGACATGTTTTATATGCCCTATTTATATAAGGAAGGAAGTAAAGTAATGCCCATTTATTACGATAAAGAGAAATTTCCGTCGGATGACTTAGGATGGAAGTCAGAACAGTATGACGGAGGTTTGATATACCTTGTATTAAGCTCTGAAGGGGGAAGCGACCATATTGTTGAAGTGAATGAATCCATATGGAATAGTAGTCCTGCACTGGAATTGATAATAAGTCATGGATACCAGGATGGAGCAGCTAAATCTTCTGTTCTTATTTCAAATATTACCGGCAAATTTGAAGTAGTGGATTACGAGTTTGAGAGGGATCAATATTAAGGAGGATCAAATTGTAGCTATTCAGACTATTTATTCCGTTTTATTTGTTTGTATATTTCATATAAAATTTGCAACGATTTTCACTGAAAGCAGAAATGATCATAATAACAAACTTTTATGTAAAACATGCGTGTTTATAGCCTTCTTGAGAGAAATCCTTTAACTCATATTTATATAAGATAATCAATAACTTCGATTATACCTTTATCATACCTGACAGATATCTTTATCAATCTATCCGGGAATCGGCAATGGGTTACAATTACTTCTTTGAAAGTTTTAATAATATTACATCACGGCCGGGAATTGTTGATTTAAATTCTGTCTGGGTTGTGCCAAGGTTTTTCTTTGCCCAAAGGTCGCGAATGTTGTAAGTTGTTTTATGGAATTCAACATTTTTTCCTGACACACCATCATATATAGGATTTTTATTCCAGTTCAGCTCAACAGGTCTGGGATTGTCTCCCCGGTTCAAAAAGCAGAAAGCCCATTCATCATTTTCTAATGGTTTCACCCATATTTCAATGTCCCCCAAATCATACATTTTAAAACCTTGTACACCAAGTCTATCCTGATCTATTGCAATTACTTCTTTATCGGTTAGAATTGCTGTAATTTCTTTGCTCATGGATCTTACGTCATTCCCTGCAATTAAAGGGGCAGCCAATATGCACCACATAGTAAAGTGTGCACGACTTTCATTAACTGACAGAGCATTCCCAACTTCCATCATGTCCGGATCGTTCCAATGTCCGGGCCCGGCATATTGACGTATATCCTTTTGCATATCCAGTATCCTCATTATTCCATTTGATGACCAGTTGCCATGTCCCAGTTCACAATCCCAGCAATCCACAATATCTCCTGTGGTTCTCCATAAATGACCAATTTCTGCTCCCCATGTCCAGGGTTTATGATTCCCCCACTCACAAATGCTAAATACCATTGGCCTGCCTGCTGCATAGATTGCATCACGCATGGTAATGTATGCTTCTTTACTATTCAATTCACCGGTATTGCACCAGTCATACTTTAAATAGTCAATCCCCCATTTTGCATAAGTAATGGCATCCTGGTATTCGTGTCCGCGACTTCCTGGTCTGCCTCCACAAGTTTGTGTACCCGCATCGGAATATATACCCAGTTTCAATCCTTTTGAATGGACATAATCAGCAAGGGCTTTCATTCCGGATGGAAACCTTTCCGGATTTTCATGTATAAATCCAAGACTGTCGCGTTCACCATGCCAGCAATCGTCAATATTTAGGTAAATATATCCGGCATCTCTCATTCCGCTTGTAACCATGGCATCGGCGACTTCCTTTATAAGTTTTTCACTTACATCGCATCCGAATTTATTCCAACTGTTCCAACCCATAGGTGGAGTTAAAGCAAGGTCCTGGAATTTCTGAGCATATGTGGCTATGGCTGTACTCAGTGTAATTGAAATTATAAATATTTTGAAGGTAATTTTTTTCATCTGTTTATAATTTATTTTTTAAGGTCAGATGGAACATCCACGAAGCTCTGACTTAAGCGGATGATTTTCATTTATA
>JAFGOZ010000453.1 GCA_016926235.1 Bacteroidales bacterium
ATGATTATAAACGACAATCATCCGCTCAGGTAAAAGCTTCGTGGATGTTCCATCTGACCATTAAAAATAAATTATAAACAGATGAAATAAACTAAAGAAAGCAAGATTTATTTCAATCAATTGTCATTTTTTTGGTTGCGTCTTATTACTATTTTTCAAATTTGATTGCCAAAATTTAAGTACGATTTGATCGTTTCTATTCTTTCAATTTTTCAAGCAAGAAAATTAAGGTAGTCAAATTCTTCAGTTTTTAAAAAGATGATCTATATCACCCATGAACTCAGGCATACGTTGTATGTGACAATAAATCAGCGAATTATAAAATTGAAATTTCTTTCATCAAACCATTTTAACATTTGATGTAAAGAATATAGAAATTTGTAAAATACGGGTAACATATTTTAAAAGATATGCGTAAACATAAAAAACACCAACTCGATTATGGAAACACCAATAAGTAATACATATTTTGATAAGTATGTGAATCGCAAAATCGAGGCCACCGAGGAGTTAATTCAATTGACAAGGAATAGTTTATGTGCAGAAAGGCCTAAATTTTGGAAAATTAAGCAATTACGTTGTTATTGCAAATGTCTGAAAGAAGCTAATGAGAAGATCAAACAACTCAATTGGATGATGAAAGAAATGGATATGATCTATTTGAGTTAAAGTGAGATCGCCATAGCTTGATATTTATTCGACCGGTTTTTAATAACCTCTGGATTTAAACAGGGGGATAAATAAATTTCTAAGAATAGAGAAATACTCAAAATTTTGTAATTTAAATTAATGTATAAAATTTTGAATATTTCGGTTTTAGAATTTGATTTTTTACCCCTACCTAATGTCAGGAGCTATAGAAAATCAATAATATAGGATTATACTTAAAATCACGTTGCGTTAAGTTTTTATAACTGGCGCATTAATCAGGACGTAATAACATTTTCTTAAGGATCTTCTAATATTATCAGTAAAATTTAAGAAATACTTAATTTGTTTTTCTCAACATTCATAAGCGTTCTGCGTAATTTTGAGAAAAACAATTAAGTATGGAAACAACAATCATCCGGGAAAATTTTGACCAGTACATGGAAAAAAAGATTAAAGTAAGTGAGGAACTAATAGCTAAAACACAAAAGCAATTAGCAATAGAATTTCCAAAAGTATGGCAAATTAAACGTATCCACCATTATATTAAAACCATGCAGGAGATAAGGAACAATATTGACCGGTTGGAATGGATCGCTTCATCTTTTGATCTGAAACATGATTCCACCCTTGATAAGTGACAGGTTATCCTCTAATGTTTTTTACAAACCGGGCTGTTGATTCTACAACATCTGTTGAAGATTCCAAAGATTTAATAAAAGCTGTACCAATTATAGCTCCGTTAGCATACCTGCATGCTTTGTCAAATGTTTCTTTTGAAGAAATACCAAAGCCGATTACCCGTGGATTTTTGAGGTTCAGTTTTTTCACCCTTTCAAAGTAATTTTCTTGTTCTGCTGCAATGTTTCCTCTTATTCCCGTTGTAGACGATGCTGAAACCATATATATAAATGCGTTACTTATTTCATCAATTTTACGTATTCGTTCATCACTGGTTTGTGGTGAGATAAGGAATATCATAGGCAAGTTATACTTGTCAAATAAATCCTTGTATTCATCGAGGTATTCCTGTAATGGGAGGTCAGGTAAAATAATTCCATCAATGCCTATTTCGCTGGCTTTTTTCAGGAAGTTATCCATTCCATACTGTATAACCGGATTGATATATCCCATAAGCAACAAAGGTAGTTTTATCTTATTCCGGATATTCTCCAGTTGGTTGAAAAGTAAATGCAGGCTCATGCCATTTTTTAAGGCTATCTGGCTGCTTTGCTGGATAATTGGACCATCTGCCAAAGGATCGGAAAATGGCATACCGATCTCGATCATATCGGCTCCATTTTTCTCCAGAGCTTCGATAATTGTAACAGTATCATCCAGTTTCGGATGTCCTGCTGTGAAGTATATTGAAAGTATATTTTGCTTTTTATGCTGAAATAAATTAATGATTCTATTCATTGTTCATATGTTTTATATAGGTTTCCAAATCTTTGTCTCCTCTTCCGGAGAGGTTTAAGATGGTTATTTCATCCGGTTTAAAGTTTATTTTTCCTAGAGCTGCCAAAGCATGTGCTGACTCAAGAGCAGGAATAATCCCTTCCAGTCTGGTTAGTTCGTAAGCAGCTTTCAGAGCTTCATCATCGGTAGCATGAAGTATCTGTGTGCGACCTGTTTCTTTCAGGTGAGCATGAATTGGTCCCACGCCAGGATAGTCCAGGCCGGCTGATATGGAATAAGGTTCTGTTATTTGGCCATCTTCATCCTGCATGAGAAGGGTTTTACTGGCGTGGATAATGCCCATTCTCCCCAGGATGCTTGTTGCAGCTGAAAATTCCGTATCAATACCTTTCCCTGCTGCTTCAACAGCAATCAGTTTCACTTCCTCATTATCAAGATAATGGTAAAATGCTCCGGCAGCATTGCTTCCTCCACCTACGCAGGCGATTATATAATTGGGATTTTCTCTTCCGGTCTGCTCTTTAAGTTGCCATTTCATTTCTTCGCTGATGATTGCCTGGAGCCGGGTAACCATATCAGGGTAAGGGTGAGGTCCCACAACTGAACCGATGATGTAATGCGTATCTACAGGGTTGTTGATCCAGTCACGAATGGCTTCATTAGTAGCATCTTTCAGGGTTTTGTTACCACTGTGTACGGGAACCACTTCAGCACCAAGCATTTTCATTTTCGACACGTTGGGAGCCTGGCGTTGTACATCCAGATCACCCATGTAAACGATACACTTTAAACCCATCAATGCACATACTGTAGCAGTTGCCACGCCATGTTGACCGGCACCCGTTTCAGCAATAATACGGGTTTTGCCAAGGTGCTTGGCAATGAGGATTTGCCCGACAGTGTTGTTTATCTTATGAGCCCCTGTATGATTGAGGTCTTCACGCTTTAAATAGATGTTTGTCCGGTACTTTTCGGATAAGCGTTTTGCATGGTAAAGCGGAGAAGGTCGGCCTACATAATTTTTTAAAAGGTCTTTAAATTCCTTCTGAAAACTATCGCTGTTTATTATTGTCAGATATTTTTGGCGCAGTTCTTCAACATTTGGATAAAGCATTTCGGGAATAAATGCTCCGCCATACTGACCGTAATATCCTCTTTCGTCAACGCTGTACTTCATTATATTATAGTGTTTTATGGTTTCTAATCGTATTTATAAACCGGCTTATTGAATTGATATTCTTAAGTGCGGGCTCAATCTCAAAGCGGCTGTTTATATCGACTGCAAAAATATTTTTTTTCTCTTTCAATTTCAGGATTTCATTAATATCTTCTTCTCCAATCCCTCCACTTAGGAAAAAAGGTTGATTAAATGTATATTTCTCAAGCATATTCCAGTTGAACTTTTTTCCACTTCCTCCTTTTGTATCGCATTTTGTATCGAAAAGAAAATAATCGCAAGTACCCATGTAACTTTTACAAAATGAAAAGTCGAATTGTTCATCCATGCTGAATGCTTTTATTGTTCTGATACCCAGGGTTTTTAATTGAAGGCATAATGCAGGACTTTCATTGCCATGAAGCTGAAGGTACTCGAGATGGTTATTTTTTATAAGGCTGATAAGGACTTTAAAAGGTTCGTCTACTACAACCCCGACTTTTTTTATGGAAGGAGGTATTAGTGAAAGGACTTTTCTATCAATCTGTTCACCAATGTATCTTTTTGATTTTGGATAAAAGATAAAGCCAATGAAGTCGGGACACAGGTTCACAAGTTGCCTGATATTTTCAGGTTCCCTCATGCCGCACACTTTTATTTTAATATCAATTGACATCGATTTATTTATCTTTTTGTGAATATAGTGCTTTAGTTTTAGTGACAAAACAGCTAGCTAGCCACTGAAGCACGAAAGCATAAATTGCACCAAATTATTTTTTAAGTTTTTGAATGAACTCTTTACAAGCTTTACCGGGATTATCAGTCTTCATAAAATTCTCACCAATTAAAAAACCCTTAAATCCTACTTCGTCAAGTATTTTGATGTTTTCGACTGAACTGATTCCGCTTTCCGAGATTTTTACAAAATCATCAGGAATTTTCGTATAAAGATCAACCGAGGTTTGAATGCTTACCTCGAAAGTTTTAAGGTTTCTGTTATTTACGCCTACTATATCCAGATAGGGATTCACCTTCGCCAGCTGATCCTCACTGTGTATTTCCATTAATACATCGAGTTGAAGTGACTTTGCCAGCTTTGCCAAAACAAATACTTCTTCTTTGGTTAAAGCTTCTGCAATGATTAGTATCACATCTGCACCCCATGCCTTTGCTTCTAATACCTGATATTCGTCGACCATAAAATCTTTTCGAAGGATAGGAACTTTATTGATTCTGGCTTTAGGCAGATCTTCTGCTTTTCCTCCAAAATACATCTCATCAGTCAATACACTTAATCCTGCAGCACCTGCCTGGCAATATCCCTGGATAACCTCTTCAACTTTTACCCTGTCATTTATAATCCCTTTGGATGGAGATTTTCTTTTAAACTCGGCTATAATGCCGGGTTTGTTTGAATTTAACAAGCTTTGTTTCAGGCTAATGGTTTTTCTTGTAAAGTATTCAGCTTTTTCCAGTTGAGCCAATGAACAAAGCTTCTTTGCCTGTTCAATTTCCTTTCGTTTATTTGCTATAATTTTATCTAAAATAGTCATGTTATTTGTTTTTTACTATCAGCATCTGATCTCCTCCAACCTGGAATTCATAATCTACCTTTTGAAAACGTGCAATATAGCCATTCGAATTGAAGTGCGATAAAACATTATCAATATGAATGGACTTTGAACTATCATGGGCCAGAACCGGGAAAATACGTGCCTCATGGCCTACCCTCATCATTTCTTTTATGGACTCAATATGAAAATTCAAATCTAGTTTATGTGAATAGGTAAAAAGAA
The DNA here is from genome assembly GCA_016926235.1 of Bacteroidales bacterium. The sequence goes on from JAFGOZ010000453.1 coordinate 5,020, forward strand.
AATGGGAGCAGAGCACTATGTCAAAAGATTTATCCTGAAAATTTAATGGGGGCATTTCACCAATGATATAGCGTCCCTGCTTTAGGCCCGCATGAAAATCTTCCAAGAAAATTTTCATGGAACTAAGTCGTGTGCTAACCAATCCATCGGGTGATTTATAATAATGCCATAGAAATAGATCCTGGTTTTCACGGACTTCCTTTATAATTGTATTCGCTGTTTCTTGAATGCGTACTTCGATCTCTTCACGGGAAAATTGATAGATCGGATCAATAGATATGCAACTTTTCCCTCTGCGTGTTATTTCTGCATTAAAATTGCAGGGACCGTCAGCCACGGAAAGGATTTTTTTATCCAGATCCGCTTCCGTAATAGAAAAGAAACTGCAATATTCCTCATATGATCTGCCCCAGGGCACGACATTTTCTAGTTTGTAAGCCATAATTATTTTTCCATTAATTTTTTAAATGCATTGAGCGCCTTCCTACTATCCAGTGATTCTTTTGCAATCTGGAAGCATTCTGTCAGCTCTTTTTTGGGGTAATAGCAATTTATTGCTACTGCTGCGTTTGCAAGTGCTACATTATTTTGTGCTCCTGTTCCTTTTCCTTCCAGAATATTTAGGAATACTTTGGCAGCTTCTTCAACAGTTGAACCTCCACCAATTTCCTCAGGCATAATACGCTTTAATCCAATTGATTCTGGTGAGACCAATTCATCTTTATCATTGGTTATGCGCTTGAAATCACCTGTTAATGAAACCTCATCATACCCATCCAGACTGTAAATTATTGCATATTGCTTGTCGGTTGTCTGGTATAGATAATTGTAAAGTCTTGCAATTTCAAGACTATACACACCTGCCATTTGTCTTTTGGGAAAAACCGGGTTTGTCATTGGACCCAGAAGGTTAAAAAACGTTTTTACCCCCATATCTTTTCTCACGGGACCAACGTTTTTCATGGCAGGATGGAAGAGTTGGGCATGCATGTAGCAAATACCTGCTCTTTCCATATCTTTTTTAAGTTTCGAAATGTCGTTTGAAAATTCATAACCAAAGTATTCCATAATATTGGAAGACCCGCAACCTGAAGAAACACCATAATTTCCATGCTTTGCGACTTTCCCTCCAGCACCGGCCACAATAAATGAGGCTAATGTTGAGATGTTGAATGTATGTTTCCCGTCACCGCCGGTTCCGCACAGGTCAATGGTGTCGAAGTCTGACAGGTCAACTCGTACACAAAGCTTTAATAAAGCTTTTCTAAAACCACTTAATTCCTCAATGGTTAAGCTTCGCATGATAAATACACTAAGGAATGAGGAAATTTGATTCTGGTTATATGCCCCGGTGCCAATATTGGTCAGCACTTCTTCAGCCTGTTGTTCAGAGAGCGTTTTATGCTGGTATAGGTAATTTAGAATGTCTTTCATGAGTTAAGTTTTTTAAGTATACAGGATTAATTATTTAACCAGTTAGTCATAATAGTTTTACCTTCCGGGGTGAGTACTGATTCCGGGTGAAACTGCACACCTCTCACATCATATTCCTTATGGGATATGGCCATAATTACACCATCTTCGTCTTCGGCAGTAATATCAAAGCATACAGGAAGGGTTTCTTTTGCAACAATCCATGAGTGATAACGGCCACCCATAATTTTATCAGGTAGCGATTTAAAAAGGATTTCATCCTTCTTGGTTATCTTAATGGTGGTTTCAACCCCATGATATACTGTAGGCAGATTATAAAGAGTGCCTCCAAAAACTTCTCCAATGGATTGATGTCCAAGGCATACTCCCAAGATGCTTTTGGATTTTGCATATTCCTTAATCACACTTTTTGTAATACCTGCTTCATCAGGTATTCCCGGGCCGGGTGAGATCACAATTTTGTTGTACTTTTCGATTTCCGGTAGCGTAATTTTATCATTCCGCACCACGTCTACCTGTTCACTGGTGATTTCTTTAATTAAATGTACCAGGTTGTAGGTAAACGAATCGTAGTTGTCGATGACTAGAATCTTTTTCATGGTTATATATTTTTTGCTGTTGTTATCGCTGTTTTAAGTGCCATTAATTTACCAATTGCCTCCTCTTTCTCACTTTCTTCCACCGATTTTGAAACAATGCCTGCTCCAGCCTGGTAGAACAAAGTATTATTCTTACTTAAAAAGGTTCGAATCATAATAGCCTGGTTATAATTTCCGTCAAAGGTTATGTAACCAATGCATCCTCCATAATATCCGCGTAACTTATTTTCATATTTATCAATAAGTTGCATGGCTTTGTATTTGGGTGCTCCTGAAAGGGTACCTGCAGGATGGGTATCACCCATTACTTTAAAAATATTTGTGTCTTTGGCTAATTGCCCTGAAACAATTGAGACCATATGTAGAACGTGTGAAAAGTATTGGATCTCCCGATAGGTTTCAACTACCACATTATCTCCATTTCGGCTCAGGTCATTTCTTGCCAGGTCAACCAGCATAACATGTTCCGCATTTTCTTTGGGATCACTTGAAAGTTTGATTGCTAATTCCTTGTCTTTAGCGTCATCTCCTGTTCTTCTGAATGTTCCAGCAATAGGATGTATATATGCTTTATTATTCTCAATCTGTAATTGTGCTTCAGGAGATGAACCAAAAATTTTATATCCACCGTAATCAAAATAAAACAGATAAGGTGATGGATTGATTGAGCGCAAAGCCCTGTAAACATTAAAATCATCCCCTTTGAATTTCTGAGAAAACTGGCGTGAAAGTACAATTTGGAAAACATCGCCCCGGAAGCAATGCTCTTTACCTTTTGTAACCATATCCATATATTCCTGGTCAGTTAAATTTGATTTTTCTTCATCTGTTGCCTCAAAATTAAAAACTCCAATATTTCTGTTTTTTAGCAAGGCCTCCAGGTCTTCAATTGTGTCTTTTTCATCTTCCATCAGGTTTTGATGAATGATAAGATTATTATTAGAGTGGTTGATTGCAATGATATGTTTGTATAGGCAGTATTTCAGATCGGGAATTTTTTCAGCAGGATTTTGTCTGGCATTCAGCTTTATAGTCTCAAAATACTGAATTGCATCATAGGTAGTATACCCAAAAATGCCATTGGTTCTTATGGGGCTATTATTATCAACTACATCAAAGGCGTTAAGAAAATCCTGCAATACTCCGGGTACTGTCTTATGGTCTTTTACATCCATGTGTATTTTAGTTTTATTTGGGTAGTCAACAGAAATTATATTATTGTCTACCGTTATGCTTGCGATGGGTTCCATGCAGATAAATGAGTTAATATCCTTGGCTCCATGGTAATCAGAGCTTTCCAACAGGATGGAATTTGGATATATATCCCTCATCTTCAAATAAATACTTACCGGGGTTATGGTGTCGGCGAGTATTTTTTTGCTAGTGGTCCTGATGTTTATTTTTTCCATTTTTATTTTTTTATTTATTGTTTTTTCCTGTTTAAACGAAAAAAGGCCTGCCGTGATCGGCAAGCCTTTTATGTATATTTTTATAAATACAAAGAGGGGCTGTCCCTTCTCACTTCATGTCAAGCGAAAAAAGTTGCCACCACCACCAATTTGTATTTGTATAAATTCTCATTTGTTAAAATTATAAGGCAAATAAAATAAATTTTTAGAAATAAAAAAAATATTTATGCAACTTTCAATTTTTTAATGTTTGATTTTTCCAATTTTCCTTTCGCGTAATCATAGGTAATATGAAGCTTTCGTGTTTCTGTTGATGGCAGTTCAAACATTGCATCCAACATAATGGCTTCACAAATTGAACGTAATCCACGGGCACCTAATTTAAACTCAATAGCTTTGTCCACAATATATTCGAATACTTTTTCATCAAATGAAAGATCGATTTTATCGATCTTAAAAAGTTTGATATATTGTTTTACAATAGAGTTCTTAGGTTCAGTTAAAATATCCCGGAGCGCGTTCCTGTCCAATGGATTAAGGTGTGTCACTACAGGCATTCTTCCAACCAATTCAGGTATTAAACCAAATGCTTTAATGTCTTGTGGAGCAATATATTGCAATAGGTTGTCCCGGTCTATATCACTTTGTTTCTTAATGGCACTATAGCCAACAACCTGTGTATTTATCCTTCGGCCAATAATTTTCTCAATGCCATCAAATGCGCCACCACAAATAAACAAAATATTCTTTGTATTAACAGGAATCATCTTTTGTTCCGGGTGTTTACGGCCTCCTTGTGGCGGAACGTTAACAACTGATCCTTCCAGAAGTTTAAGTAATCCCTGTTGTACTCCCTCTCCGGATACATCGCGGGTAATTGACGGATTATCGCCTTTTCGGGCAATTTTATCTATTTCGTCTATAAAAACGATTCCTTTTTCTGCAGCTTCTACATTATAATCAGCTACTTGCAGGAGGCGTGTAAGAATGCTTTCAATGTCTTCACCAACATATCCGGCTTCTGTAAGAACCGTTGCGTCAACAATGGTAAAAGGTACATGCAGCATTTTCGCAATAGTTCTTGCCATAAGGGTCTTCCCCGTTCCGGTTCTGCCAACAAAAATGATGTTTGATTTTTCTATCTCCACATCATCTTCTTCCGTTTTTTTACTTTGTAATATTCTTTTATAGTGATTATAAACAGAAACAGAAAGAGAGCGTTTAGCCTCTTCCTGACCGATTACATATTGATCAAGAAATTTTTTAATTTCTACAGGTTTGGAGAGTTTAACCTTTTTAAAATCAAAGTCATCCCGGGCTTTCAATTCTTCCTGAATAATGTCGTAGGCTTGTTCCACGCAATTATCACAGATATGACCTGAAATACCTGCTATTAAAAGGTTTACCTCTTTCTTTTCACGTCCGCAAAATGAGCACCTGTCCATATTAATAGTTATTTAATGAGAGCTACTTTTTGTTTTTTGTCAGCACCTCATCAATCATCCCATACTTTAACGCTTCTTCAGAAGTCATCCAGTAATCCCTGTCGGAATCTTTTTCAACTTTCTTTATATCGTTACCTGAGTGTTCTGCAATTATACGATATAATTCGTTTTTCAGTTTCATTATTTCACGGGCAGTTATTTCAATGTCAGAAGCCTGGCCTTGTACACCACCCATGGGCTGGTGAATCATCACGCGGGAGTGTTTTAAAGCAGATCTTTTGCCTTTGGTTCCTGCACAAAGTAATACTGCACCCATTGATGCTGCCATTCCGGTACAGATGTTAGCTATATCGGAGCCAATGTATTGCATAGTGTCATATATACCCAAACCTGCGTGAACAGAACCTCCGGGTGTATTGAAATAAATCTGGATATCTTTCATAGGATCTGATGAATCTAAGTATAACAACTGCGCTTGAATAATGTTTGCTACATAGTCATCAATTGGTAGTCCCAGAAAAATAATGCGGTCCATCATAAGGCGCGAAAATACGTCCATGGAAGCTACATTCAACTGTCTTTCCTCAATAATTGTAGGAGATATATAGCTATCATAAAATTTTGTATACTGGTCGAATGCGTTTCCGCTCATACCCATGTGCTTTACAGCGTATTTTCTGAAGTCGTTATGGCTTTGCATATTTGAAGTTTTTATTGTTATTTTTTTTCGTAAAGTTTTTCAAACTTTTCTTTAGTAATCTTTTTCTTGTCAAGTTTTACTGTTTCCCTCACGTAAGCAACTACTTTCTCTTCAAATTTCTTTTCGTATATCTTCCTTTTCTCTTCATCTTTCTCCAATATCCCCTTAGCAAAATGTGCTAACTGATCGTCAGGAAGATTACCGTAACCATATTGTTGCAATTGATAAGATGCTACTTTTTTAGCATATTCCATTGCATCCTCGTCGCTTACTTTAATGTCATTTTCCTTACCCAGCTTTTCTTTTATTAGCTGCCAACGCAGATCGTTTTCAAAATCTTTATATTCTTTGTCAATATCTTCTTTTGAAAATTTACCTTCATTTGTTAGGAAAAGCCATCTTTTCAGGAACTCTTCCGGCAGATCAAATTTAGCTTTTTTTAATAAAGATTCCTTAGCATCTACAAAAAATCTATACTCACTTTCGTTTTCCATATTCTTTCCGATATCCTCAACGAGCTTTTTCTTATATTCTGCCTCGCCTTTAACGGCATCCTTACCATATACCTTATCGTAAAATTCCTGGTTTATTTCAGCATCCTTGTATTGGGTCAGCTCTACAAAAGTAAGCTGAAACAAAGGTTTGATCCGGGCTACTTCTTCCTTTTTTATATTTAATAAATTAGATAATTCCGTATCATTGGGAAATGCTTTCTTTACATCGAATTGCAATGTATCTCCCACTTTTTTTCCTTCAAATTGTTTTTTAATTTTCTCATCTTTAATAGCAGCAGTAAAAAGAGTGGCTGTATCGTTTTTAATTCCTTCTTCAATAACATTTCCGGTATCGTCAACCTGCTCAATTCTGCCTTTAATTAATGTATCTCCTTTAATAACATCTACATTTTCGTAACTTCCCATCCTGCTGGCCATACCTTTAGTATATGATTCCAACATTTTATCATCTACCTCAATAGTATAATATGGGATTTTATCGCTTCCTGAAAGCTTGAGATTTATGTCGGGAGCAATTGCTATATCGAATGTAAAATTAAATTCTTTATCATTATCCCAGTCAATTGCTACTTTTTCTTTTTCGCTGGGTAAAGGTTCTCCAAGTATATTCAGCTTTTCGTCTACAAGGTATTTAGTTAGGGATTCAGAAACGAGCTTATTTATTTCGTCAATAAGCACCGGTTTGTAATACATCTTTTTAATCATTCCAAAGGGGACCTTCCCTGGCCTGAATCCATCAATGCGGGCTTTCTTTTTATAGTCCTGCAACACGTTGTTTACTCTCTCTTCATAGTCAGTTTGTTCTAGTTTTAGTTTCAGGGTTGCATTAAGGCTGTCAATGGTTTCCTTTGTAATATTCATTGCTTGTTCTCTATTTAATTATGGATATTTTAACAAAAATCCGTCGTTGAAGACGGACAAAATTAGTTGCGGAAATTTATCATTTAGTGCGGATGAAGGGACTCGAACCCCCACGCCTTTCGGCACTAGATCCTAAGTCTAGCTCGGCTACCAATTACGACACATCCGCGAAAAGAGGTGCAAAGATAATTATCTTTTTTTATTTATCAATGAACCGGTTGAAAAAATATTCTTTCTTAGAAGTTATTTTACTTTGCGTAATTCGAAGTTTTTACCAAGATAAACTCTGCGTACCTGTTCATCAGAGGCTAATTCTTCGGCTGTACCCGATTTTAGGATTTCACCGTCTGACAATATATATGCACGGTCTGTGATGGATAATGTTTCATGAACATTATGATCAGTGATCAGGATACCAATATTTTTTTCTTTCAAATGGGCAACAATTTCCTGTATATCTTCAACGGCTATAGGGTCAACACCAGCGAAAGGCTCATCCAGTAGTATGAACTTGGGTTTAAGTGCCAAAGCGCGCGCTATTTCAGTTCTTCTCCTTTCACCACCTGAGAGCTGGATTCCAAGACTTTTCCTGATTCTATTGAGCCCAAATTCTTCCAGGAGGGATTCAACCCGTTTGTTTTGTTCTTCGCGTGAAATATGGGCGAGTTCTAAAACAGCTTTTAAATTATCTTCAACGGATAATTTGCGAAATACAGATGCTTCTTGTGCCAAATAACCTATCCCCAGCTTAGCCCTTTTGTAAACGGGGAGCTTGGTCATCTCAGTGTCGTCCAGAAAAATTTTCCCTTCATTTGGGGGAATCAAACCAACGATCATATAGAAAGATGTTGTTTTGCCGGCACCATTTGGCCCCAGCAATCCAACAATTTCTCCTTGTTCCACACCAATAGATACGTTATTAACTACAGTTCGTGAACGATATCTTTTTACCAGATTTTGTGTATATAACCTCATCCTTTCCAAATATTCCGGCCTAAAAATAGGAATAATATTTGTAACGTCAATACTTCTTTTATATTTTGCTTTATGGCAATTTTTTCAAGTAGTTTAATATGCTATCCTGCAATTCTTTTTGCATCTCGGCGTTCTATTCTCCGGGATATTGAAATCCCCACTTCGTATAAAATTGTAAGTGGAATGGCTACCAAAATCTGGCTGAAAATATCGGGTGGTGTAATAATTGCTGCCAAAGTCAAAATGACAACAACCGAATGTTTTCTGTATTTCTTTAGAAAACGAGGATTTACCAGGCCTATTTTAGATAAGAAATACACAAGAATAGGTAATTCAAATACAATACCGCTTGCCAGAGTTACCGATGCTACTGTTGAAATATATGACATGAGGTTTATCTCGTTGGATACCTGGGTGCTGACACTGTATGAGCCTAGAAAATGAACTGAAAGAGGTACAATGATAAAATAACCAAACAGAACTCCCAAAAGGAATAAGAAGGATGTGTAAAAAACTGCTCCCCGTGCATGGGTTCTTTCTTTTTTATAAAGTGCGGGACTTATAAAACGCCAGAATTCCCAGAAAATATATGGAAATGCAACAATGAATCCTGCAAGTAAGGATATGATGATGTGAGTTGAAAACTGTCCTGCCATTCTTATGCTTATCAGATTAAAAGGCTTACTGTTAATACTCAGGGCAGGTTTGTTTAAATATTCCGCAAACTGGTGCATGAGCCTGTTAGTAATAAATTCAGGTGTTTTCGGGGCAATAAGTATGACATCAAATACTATGGATTTATAGATAAATGCTGCAATAGCGATAACCAAGATGGCGATTATAGAGCGGATCAGATGCCATCGTAATTCTTCTACATGGTCAAGAAATGACATTTCCGTATTTTTGTTTTTCTTCATGTCGCCCTCAAATTTTATGCAATTATACCTAAAATCGGTTAATAGGAACAATTATTTTGGCGCAATTTTTGTTATAAATTAATGAATGGAATACAGTTGTTTATTCACAAAACGCGACATTTTAACATTTCATAACTATTTATATTAAAAAAGAGCATTTTATGTAAAAAAAAATAACTTTTATATATTAATTTCGTTAATTCATAAAAAAAAGTATCAGATTGCACTTCTTTTTGAAGAACAAAACATCTATCATACGTAGAATGTAGGTGTATTATATTATTATGGGAACCGTGGTAGACATTTCATTAAGGGAACATTTAAAAAAACATTTTGGTTTTGATAGTTTTAAGGGAAACCAGGAAGAAATAATAAAAAATGTTTTAGCCGGAAGGGATACATTTGTACTTATGCCTACCGGAGGGGGGAAGTCACTTTGTTATCAGCTTCCAGCAATGCTTCTTGAGGGTACTGCTATTATTATTTCACCTCTTATTGCATTAATGAAAAACCAGGTGGATGCAATGAGAAGCTTTAGTGAAGAGGACGGTGTGGCTCATTTTCTTAATTCATCACTCACAAAAGCAGCAATAAACCAGGTAAAAGAAGATGTTGTTAAACAAAAAACAAGGCTTCTTTATGTAGCACCTGAATCACTTACAAAAGAAGAAAATATAGAATTTCTGAAGAAAGTAAGTGTGTCTTTTTATGCAATTGATGAAGCACATTGTATTTCAGAGTGGGGACATGATTTCAGGCCCGAATATCGTCGTATACGTCCTATAATAAACAAAATCGGACCGGCACCTCTGATAGCTTTAACGGCAACAGCTACACCAAAAGTTCAGCACGATATTCAGAAAAATCTGGAAATGCTTGAGGCAGATGTCTTTAAATCTTCTTTCAGAAGAGCAAATCTGTATTATGAAATCCGTCCCAAGAAAAATGCTACCAAAGAAATTATTAAATATATCAAGAACAATCACGGAAAGTCAGGGATAATATATTGCCTGAGTCGCAAAAAGGTTGAGCAATTAGCAGAGATATTAAAAGTAAATGGTATCAAAGCTTTGCCATATCATGCAGGAATGGATGCTGCAACGCGTTCCAAAAATCAGGATATGTTTCTGATGGAAGAGGCAGATGTTATTGTGGCTACAATTGCATTTGGCATGGGTATTGATAAGCCGGATGTAAGGTTTGTTATCCATTATGATATGCCCAAGAGTCTTGAAGGGTATTACCAGGAGACCGGACGTGCAGGAAGGGATGGCGGCGAAGGTAAATGTATTGCTTTCTACAACTATAAAGATATTCAGAAGCTGGAAAAATTTATGCAGGGCAAACCTATTGCTGAGCAGGAAATTGGCAAGCAGCTTTTATTAGAAACGGTATCTTATGCTGAATCTTCAGTATGCAGGGTGAAGCAACTTCTCAATTATTTTGGGGAAGTATTGAAGGAGAATTGTGATAACTGCGATAATTGTTTGCACCCCAAAACGGAATTTGACGGCCAGGAGGCTGTAGTTAAAGTATTACAAGTCGTCCAGGCTGTAAAGGAGAAGTTTAAAGCAGACCATATAGCCAGTGTATTGGTTGGAGAACGTACAAGTGCTATTAAATCCTATAAACATCACCAAATGGAAATTTTTGGAATTGGTGACGAGAAAGATGTAAAATTTTGGAATGCCGTGATAAGACAAGCACTCATTGCCCGTTTTCTTGAAAAGGATATTGAAAACTACGGTTTGCTGAAATTGACCCCGGCTGGTCTTCATTTTATGGAGAATCCAAAAGAGTTTATGATAGCTGAGGATCATGAATATGAAGATATTGATGATGAAGAAAGCATGGGAGGTGAAAAATCAGGGACGGTTGATAATGAGCTATTGGCCATATTAAAAGATCTCAGGAAGAAAATTTCTAAATCAAAGAATTTACCTCCTTTTGTTATTTTCCAGGATCCTTCATTGGAGGATATGGCCATTCAATACCCTATAAACATGGAAGAACTGCAAAACATTACAGGTGTTGGTACGGGTAAGGCACAACGTTATGGAAAGGAATTTGTTGAGGTGATAAAGGCTTATGTGGAAGAAAAAGAAATTGAGCGCCCTCAGGACATGGTGGTAAAGTCTATTGTAAACAAATCAGGGATGAAGGTTTATATTATTCAAAGCATTGACCGTCAAATGTCTTTGGGTGATATTGCTGAAGCGAAAAATCTTGAAATGGGAGAATTATTAACTGAAATTGAGGCGATTGTAAATTCAGGTACCAAGTTGAATCTTGATTATTACATAAATGAAGTAATAGATGAAGATCATCAGGCTGATATTTACGATTACTTTATGGAAGAAGCTGAGGATGAGTCCATAGAAGCCGCATTAAAGGAGCTGGGAGAGGATGAATATAGCGAGGAAGAAATCCGGCTGATACGAATTAAGTTTCTTTCGGAGATGGGTAATTGATTTTGAAAAAAATATTTTTACTCATAATGTCTTTTAACATAAAAGCGTTATTATTCTTAGAAAATTTGTATATTTGTTTTGGGAGAACATATTTCTCCGTGTATTGAATAGAAAGTTTAATAAATAAAAAATAACCACTATGAAGAAATTATACATTGTAATGTTAGGGATTCTTATTACAGGGTATTTTGCAATGGCACAGGCTCCATTCATGCTGACCTATGAGAATCATGCCCACCAGGGTGACCAGGATTTCAATTTTATTATTGCTAAGAATATTGATGTAGAAATTTCTCAGGGCTCAAATCAAGTATGGGATTTTTCGGCCATTACAAATTCTGCCAGCAAGCTAACCAGTTTTATGCTACCATCTTCGAAAGGATTAAAATCATCATCTATCCCCGAAGCAAATATTATTATAAAGGAAAATAATAATGAGTTTTATTTCAGACTTAATAAAAACAAAATGGAGCAATATGGTGCTTCTACATGCAATACGGTGATTAAGTATGATCAGCCTTATGTAAAACTGAAATTTCCATTTGCATATGGAGAGAGCTATTCAGGCGAATTCTCCGGAAGACAAATCATGGCTAACGGGAATGAAGTTGCCATTAAAGGAAGATATAATGTTGGAATAGTTGGTTATGGTAAACTCATTATGCCAAACGGGCAGGAGGTGCCAAATGCTTTGTTATTGAAGTCAGAAAGAATTCATATTTACGGTACAAATGAGCAGGCAATTGTTACATATCGCTGGTACGTGGAAAATATAAGGTACCCGGTATTTGTGATTATCAGAAATAATGTTAACGGTGTTGAAAAGACCATTCAAACGGCTTATCATGAGAATATTCCTATTCCGGAGAAAGCTGTCACCGCAGATATTTTAAGCAATAACTCTGTTAATTTCATGGCATTTCCAAATCCTTATACAAATGTTTTAAATGTGAGCTATAAGCTTGCTGAGACATGTAAGGTTAAAATTGAATTATACGATATGAGCGGTAAGCGCGTTCATACCATTGTTGACAATATTACCCAGGAAGAAGGAATTTATAATGTTGAGGTTACTTCTGAACAAGTTTTAGTACCAGCAGGTATATACTATGTAAAAGGCAGGTTTGGGAAAGAGACTTTTGAACAAAAAGTTGTAAAAACTGCTGAATAGAAAAAATTTATAAATATTCTAAAGGGGCTGTCTAAAAAGTATTAGGCAGCCTTTTTTTGTTGAAAAAAGGTTACAAATCAAGGATATGTAACCTTTTATGTCACGTC
>JAFGOZ010000454.1 GCA_016926235.1 Bacteroidales bacterium
ATCTGTGTTCGTCCTTCAACCGGTACTTCCTGTGTTGTATATCCGATGAATGAAAAGGAAAGTGTTGCAGCAGCTGGCACTCCTGCCAGCGAAAAACGCCCGTCGGTGCCGGTAACAGTGCCGGATTGTGATCCTTTAATAAGCACATAAACGCCCGGCACGGGTTCGCCCGACTCGTCGGTGACCACGCCCGAAACAGAAATGTTCTGGGCATTCATCGTTGAAAAAATGCCAAGGCAAATAAGGCATAACAATAATATTTTTGAATAATCAGGTTTGTGTTTTTTCATAGTATGGTGTTTTTTGATTGGGTAAATGCTAAAGAGAGGCCAAAGGAGAAAATCGGATAAAGACACGGGAGTCAGGACCGGGACGGAACTGACCAACGGGCCCGTGATCCTGATCCCGTGCAACCTAAAATAAACCCTATCTTCTGGCTCCCGGCCTCTATGGGGGACGGGTAAAGACATCTGATTCTACCGGAATAATCAAGATTATTTGTACCTCATATATATGGAAACAGTTTTTTATTTGATTTTTCATGAAACTTCAATAACTTTAAAATCTTATTCTTAGATGTTTATAAAGGTGCTAACAGTATAAAAAATGGTAGATCAGTTTATCCCCGTCTTTGTGTATTTCTTGAAATACCCCCTATACAAATGAACCAACAAATAAATTGGGCAGGAAAAAAAACACTTCTTTCTGGAGAAGTTTTACTTCTTTATTGGAAGTTTTAGTATATTTGAATAAAATACCAGCAAAAATGAAAATCGGAAAGAATATTATTGAGATACGTGAGGCTAAAGGTTATAGCCGACAGTATGTCGCAGATGAACTTGGTTTAAGCTTATCTGATTATGAATGCATAGAAAATGATTCCTGCGAGATAACCCTATCCAGACTTAATGAAATTGCCAAAATATTGTCATGTAGCCTCATTTACATATTGCAATACAAGGAGGCAAATGGTAGTATATATAACCATTTTGATAATAATGGCAACAGGGGAGTCAATATCAGAATTCAAGGCATTGACCAAGTAGAAATCAGAAAGGCTTACCAAGATTTATATAAGAAAGAGTTAGAGAGAGTCCCCAAACTTGAAAAATTACTTCGGGATAATAACATTGATTTTGATTTTTGATTTTATATTTAATGAATGTCGGTAATAATATAAAGGAAATCAGAGAAGTTGAAAAGAACTATAAGCGAAGCTATGTGGCTAATAAGCTAGGAATTACAACAAGAGCCTATGCCAATATTGAGAATAATGTGACTAATTTAACCCTTCAACGTCTTGATGAAATTGCCGAAATATTTGAATGTACTTCTTTATATATTCTGAACCATCAGCAAACAAAAAAAGAGTTTTACAATCATTTCCATAATTATAGCGGTAACCAAGGGGTAAATATTATGAAACAAAGCATTCAATCTCAATCAACTGATATTATACAAAAATTGCAGGAAGAACTTTTGGCAAGTGAAAGGAGTCGTATAGTTTTGTTAGAAGCTTTATTGCGAAGTAATAATATTGATTTCTAACCTAAAATTTATCTCATGAAGATAGGTGACAATATCAGAGAAATAAGGGAAAAGGAAAAAAGCCTGAAAAAGGAAGATGTAGCCAAAGCTTTAGGTATTACAACCAAAGCATACAGCAATATCGAAAACAATGTTTCCGACATTACGCTGACACGCTTGCTGGAAATATCCGAAATCTTCGGATGTACACCGGAATATATCCTGAATCTTCAGGACAAGGCGGCCTATACTAATCATTTCAACAACTATGAGGGCAATCAGGGTGTCAATATAATGTTTCAGGGTTGTTCTTCCGAACAAGTAAAGAATTTAGAAGAACAATTAAAAAGTAGTAAGGATAACCTGAAACATTTACAACAGACGATTAGAAGGAGCAGGAATAATTAAATGTTAGTGTTTATACCTTTTTAAATAAGGAACAGTAAATAAATCTATCAAAAAAATGGTCTATCAGTTTATGGGGGGGGGTAGGAAAGAAGGGGTAGGGATGGTTTAGGTTGGGGTCTTTATTTTAGTAGGCGTAATGAGGTTCGGTGCAAATGAGATGTAATAAGGTGGACTTATTATAAGGCTCAATTTCAATAAGAAAGTACTTATTATAAAAATAGGGCTAATTTAGACTTGACTAATAAGGAAATAAATACCATTATGGTATTTACACTCGTTACGTGTGTAAAGACCCCGAACTAATTGACAGAACACATGAATTTGAAACAACAATTGCAAGAAAAAAACTACTTTTTAAGAAAAGCTTATGAAGCTGCGTATGAATATGCTCCTTCAAGTCCATTATCAGTACGTTTAAACCCAAGAGAATTTGGAAAGTCAATAGGTATTGATGAGATTAAGACTGAAAGAATAATGGTGGAGCTTGTTGATGATGGTTTTATTCAGTCCTCTTTAGGAATGGGAATGCTTTTAATTACCAGGCTTGGTCTTGAGTATTTAAGGGAAATAGAAGATGAACTATTGACATCAGATATTCAGTTTGGTGACAATCAAGATTTTGATATACAAAACATAAATAAATCAAATAACATAAATATGAAACAATCTGAGAAGCTTGACCTTATCTTACGAGAGTTGTACAAATTCAAAAATGACGGTAAATACCATTCAATTGGCTTGATTTGTCAGTCATTGAATATTCCTCTTGACTCACTTTCGGAACTAAATAAAATCGCAACCCGTCTTAAAGATGATGGATTTATTAAAGCAAGTATTACTCTTCAGGATTGTTCTGCAGAACTTACAAGTTATGGTATTGAATATTGTGAAGAGAATTCTTATTCATATTCAGGGCATTCAATCATCACAAATAATTACAGTATCTCAATTGTGAATAGCCCAAATTCAAATATTGTAAACCAATCTTCAAATGTATCAATCCTGCAAAATACAAGCGAAGTAAATGAAGCTATTGAAAAGATTAGGGAAACAATTGCAACTGACAACACAATTGAAAAGACAAAAGCCACTGAAATTATAGAGTGTTTAAATGAGATTCAAGAGTGCCTAAAGAATAGTCAGAAACCGAAATTTGCAGTTAAATCACTTCTTGACATTGCAGGTGGAATATCTTCAATTGCAAGTTGGGTGACGACATTGGGCCAATTTGCAGGATTAATACCAATACCAGGTCCATAACAAAAACACCAGCAAGTAATATCGTAAATAATTCATTGCCTGACAGTGCGTTTGCTAATGTTTATAGCTTTTATATATCTTTTAGTAACCAAATAAGTTAAAGCTATGACGCCAGCCAGACAACGAATCATATAAAATGGGCAGCTGTTTGACATCGTTTAGAAATCAATGATATAAAAGTGAAATCTGAAAAGCTATTTAATATATTAGAAGGATTTGATTTAGAATTATTACACAATCCAGAATTCAAGGAAGATTCTGTGCGGGAGGAGATAATTCTACCAATAATTAAGGGATTAGGATATCATACCGATAAACCTTATCAAATAGTTCGGAGCAGGAAACTTCTTCATCCTTTTGTTTCAATCGGCTCAAAAAGAAAGGATATTTATATTATTCCAGATTATTTATTGGAGGTTGATAATAAGCCAGCTTGGATACTTGATGCAAAATCTCCTTCAGAATCAATTATTAAATCAATACACGTTGAGCAAGCATATTCGTATTCAATTCACTGTGAAGTAAGAGTTAAGTTTTTTGCATTGTGCAACGGGTTAGAGTTTGCACTGTATAATATTGAGGAGGTTAAACCAATACTACATTTTCCGATAAAAGCGCTGCCTTTATATTGGGAAACCCTAAAACAATACTTAACTCCGGAAAATATTTTTGCTAGTAATCCTTTAAAGTACAGTAAGGATTTAGGTTTACATTTAAAACGTCTTGGATTTGACTCATTTGAAAGTTTGATTTTTCCTAATGTTCCAATTACAAATATTGGACAAATAGACCCTGATTATTTTTCTTTATCTGGTACAGTAAATGAGAACGATGAAAGATTTGTGGTGACATTTGACTTTGGAATTAATGTATTTGAACAATTAAAAGGTAAGATTCCTGATGAAGTAATAAAGATATTGAGTACTAGGAAATCGGATTCAAGACAGACAGTAAAATTTGGGGATAGAGTTTTCTTCGTTAATATTGATTGTAAAATTGGTTCACAATTGGCGGAAAATGACAAAGAGATATTTTTACCACTATGGATTAACTCAATTATTGATTAAGTAAAAAGGGCAAGCCGCTAATAAATAGGTCTTCATGTGGTAGCTTTTCGCGACCGAACATGAAACTCATGTTGCACGAAATCCTGGTCGTTTTTCCCAACCATATCCAGGAATTATCCACAAAAATGTGTAAATTGGTTTTCGCAGTAGAAAGCGAAACATTAACCTGAGGACCGATTCTAAATGGGAGTAATCAAGATATCCTTGAGAAAATCTCTTTGAGCATTATTCCGTGATAACCTATTTCGAAGCAGAGTACAAAATAATTCACGAAACTTAATGAATCCGAATATTGAAACAAAAGTCGATTTTAATCCAAGATGCACAGAATCTATATGATTTATTAGGTGATTCATTTATTCTATTGACCGGAAGTGCAATATCAGGTGCTAATTATCCATGCGTTCCTATGGTCATCGACGTAATGGAGAAAATCTTTGAGATAATAAGCATAAATTTAAGAGATGGAGCATTTGAAGAGAGAATTGTATCAAACTATGCCAAATCTCTGTGCAAAAATGGTAAATATCATTATTTACTTAACAGCACAAAATTCGAAGAATTCCTTGGAATTCTTCAGTTAATCTTAGGCAGAACCCAGCTTAATAAACTTTTGAAAATATTGTATTTATGCCATCCGGACGAATATGGACCAAATCAAAAAGCTATTTCCTGGCTTTTAGAAAATCAAAAATGTATTATTTGTTTAACGACCAATTTTGATAATTCTCTAGAAAATGCATCTGACCATATAGAGACCTACTCCTATATTGATTATCTCAATATTATAAGTAAGATTGGAAGTGTTCCAATACAATTGAAATTACATGGAAATGTCAGAAATAATTCTTGTGTAGCGACTAACAAAGCTATTTTTAAACATACAAGTGTCAAAACATATGATTTCCTGATTGAGTTGCTAAAGGATAAAAATATTCTTGTTTTGGGATATAGCGGTAACGGCGATATTGATATCTATCCTAATCTTTCACAATCAAAAGATGCTAATTTCTTTTGGTGTGAGTATAAAGCGAACAAAACAGTACCAGATTGTTCAAAATATAAAGTTATTTGTGATTTAGGTTCTAGTGATCCCAATAAGAATCTCTTGTTGGGTTTGGCTATATGTCACGGCTGGAATTCTGATGATAAAGGATGCAAACATGATTGGGAAAATATTTTAGAAAAATGGTGTGATTCGATTAATCACGAAAAATTAGCCAGAATACTTATTCAAGTATTAATAAAAAAGCCTGATTGGCAAGTAGTCCATGTAATGACATTTTATCCCTACACAATTTATTCTGATAATATTGATATTAATAGAGGCATAGCCTGTTTACAAAAATCAGCCTATGGAATAGCTGAAAAAATATTCACCAATTTAATTAATAATACAATCCTTAATAAGGACCAATTAGTAACAGCAAAACTTTATTTAGGATTTGTTCAATGGCGAATGGGTAAATTTAAGAAATCCTTACAAACTCTTTGGTGGTTTTATAGTATAGATTCTTATGGTTATACAGAAATGCAAAAAGTCCAAATAAGTGATGGGCATAGAGTCTATTTAGAAGTTATTAGAGACTGGATGCAGTTACAGTCATCAAAGCAAAGAAGACAGAGAATTTATGAGAGTTATAAAACGGAAAATATGTTAATGAAATTTAAATCTCTTAAAACCTTTGATTTTGCTGAGGATATACTTAAAAAAGTTATTATTTTGCACATTATATATTTAAAAGAAGGAAGAAAAGATAAAGAATTCGTCAATGATGTTAAAAAATTATTCAGACTATGTTACGATACAAAAAACTGGGATATAGCAGAAGCAGTTGGACGCTTGTTTGTTAGTGTGTCATTTACTAAGGGATTACTAGCTCTATTACGAATTGATTATGAATTAATAAAAAGAAAGCAAATTAATATTTTACGTAAGAGTCTTGCTGCAATTCTCAATAAAATAACTCTTGGAACTTTTCCTTGGTTTACAATAGGTCTAATCGATAGTCCTATTTTGTATAATATTGTTTCAGTTTTTAGAAATTCTCTATATCAGTATAAAGTATCTCGTTGGCTAAAACAGAAAGATCTAGAAGAAAATAAAGACATCTTTTAATGAAGCCGGGATATTGAAGAATTGAGGATAATCCAAAATTTAATTTTCGGCTAAAGTTTATATGACCGACCCCCCGATAGCCAAAGGTTGTTAACATAGTTGGGCTGCGGTTGTACCGCCGTCCTAATATCTTTCCAGGCTTTGTCTGAGATATAGTTTTCACATCCATATCCCGGAATTATCTATAAAATATGTAAATTGCTTTTCGCAGCAGAAAGCAAAACATTAACCTGAGGAGCTGGATATGGGAATCGAAACTCATTACCGAAGTAAATAGAACTGTACGTCCGGATCTGCGAGGGGGTAGGCGGAGTAATCCGTCTTCCTATCTTAATTTGGCACAAATTGAAAACCAAAAAATACACTCAATGAGCGAGTTTGATTTAAGAACAAATCCTTTTCATAGTCCAGGTTATCCTATAAAGATAGACTATTCTTTGGTTCAACTGGACCTGTACCGGTTATTATGTTGTTTCGGTGCAAGTTCAATAATAGAAAGAATATCAAGGAAATACTCTAATACATTGATTAATAGTTTTCTTCGGATAGAATATGAAAAGTCAGAAATTTCAAGAATCATAATTAATCTCGCAATAATTGCCAGAAATGAACTAGATAATGGCAATGGGTTAAGAACAAATAATCCGAATTTCGGACAAGATAAAGTGGGTATCCTTTATAAAGCAGGTAAAACGAGAAAATTGGATTTGAGTTTTAGAGAGGCCTGCAATAAGATAATCCATTGCGAATATATTAATTGGGACATGAAAAAACCTGTTTCAATAGCAGAATATGATGGATTAAATCCTATCATATACCTGTATGGGAGCTTAAATGAGGCAAGATGGAAGGCGGTTCTTAAAATTTATGATTTTGTCAATGTTTATATTGGATTGATTCAGCTGTAAAATCAAACTGTTCACAACATCTGCTTAAAAGAGGCAGAAAGTCAGAAGGTGATTATTCTGATCAAAAGTGAGTAACCCATTCCAGATCAATGTAAGCACATTTGAATCGTAAGTTTTGCTATCTTGATCTACTATTCCGGCACGAAGTGAGCCACCCTGAACCAGAAATTTGCAATTAAAAAAAGAGGGTTTAAAAATAATACCCTCTTTTCATTTACTTTCCATCATGTAGAAGATCATTTAGTGAATCTACATTTTTTTGTTCCAATAATGTACCAAGGTGCATATCACCTCTGACACCAAAATCGACACCATATTTGTTCTCAATGGTTTCAATATGAGTGTCACTTCTTTTTTGGCGAAGTTCACCGTTTTGGTTCCGGCCACGATCGCCTCTCATACCTGGGGCATCTTTCATAATCAAAATATTTAAATTAATTAACAACCAAAGATACAATATAAATAGAGTATAATGTAGAATATAAAACATATATTCTACAATTATGTTAATAACTTTATTATCTTTATGAGCATGAATGAGCTTCACCCAAAACAATTTAAACTGCTTGCTCTTTTAAAAGGCAATATTGATATGCCTTTAACAATGAAAGAGTTAAGTGACTTAGCTGGTATATCCTCCCCCGGAGTTCTTTATTACCACTTAAGACAGCTTGAAAAAAAAGGGTACTTAAAGAGGAATCCCGAAAATCCTAAAGATTATAATGTCCTTGATTCTCCTGAAAAAGCTGTTGTATATATAAGCAAATATGGCATGGCACAGTGTGGTCCGGATGGTTCTTTGTTAAGTGGTTCTGTTCTTGACAGAGTACCGGTTGCATCCGGTTTACTTAGGTTTCCTGCATCGCTAGCCTTTATTGTAGAATCCAGAGGCGATTCTATGGAACCAAAGATTTCTAATGGCGATATAATTATTGCTAAAAGGCAAACCTATGCAGAATCAGGCGATTTAATTATCTGTGTTTTTGATGAAAAAGTCCTTTTAAAACAGCTTCTGAGAGTGGATAATAGAGTAATATTGAACTCCTTCAATAAAAGGTACAATTTAATTGAGGTCGTTAATGAGGCTGATCTAAGGATTGAAGGGATAGTAAAAAACATATTGCATTATGACTGAATTGGTCTGGGATAGTATATTCTGAATATAGTTTATATGTTTTTTTGAATACTTGGTAGTAAAAAAGAAATATAAATAAAATTACAGGTTGGAGGATTTATATCAATTTTATGTAAATTACAGCACTATATCATATGTCCGGAATAACAAATATGGGCAATCGCCTCGTAATGCTATGTGAAATCATCGGTCATCCTACAGATAAAAAGAACTTTGAGAACTGAATATCAATATATTGAAACAGCCAAAAGAGGTTACCATGGTATCAGCCTGGATGAACAGGGATGTCATGACTATTTGAAAGGCTTGGTAAAAGACAATTTGCTGGATCGTGAGGAGTGGAAGGATTCCCTGAACAGGCTAAGAGCAATGAGGGATGAGACGGGTTTTATTGTCAGCGATGAGCTATTGGCTGATATTCAGGCTTTGGAAAATCATGAAGTTGAAACACAGCTATTCCGTGTCGGAGAGGCCTATGCCGAAATCATGCTGGAACAAGTGTTTACGTGTCGTTTTCATTGGAATGAGAACAGAGATTCCCGAAATCCAAAAGGAAATAAAACCGGAGCTGATTTGGTGGGATTTATTGAAGTGGATGATCAGGTGTTATTTTTATTTGGAGAGGTAAAAACTTCTTCGGAGACAGTCAATCGACCGCCACAGGTGATGACCAGCGCTGACGGGATAGAGAGTCAGCTACGGGATTTATACAATGACAGGAGTAAGCGTCTCATTTTAATTTCTTACCTTAAAAACAAAATGAGACATTATCAGCAGGGGCATCCATTCAGAAGGGATTTTGAAACCAGCGAAAGGGCCTATTATGCAGGTGTTTGCCATTATCAGTTGATTGGCGTATTGGTGCGAGATGTTGACCCTGAAGAAAGAGACGTTTCCCTGAGCTATGGCAGGTTAAGAGATCATATACTGGAGCCAAAAGGAATAAAGCTTTTAGCCATATATCTTCCTGTTCGAAAGGAAGAATGGTTAAGCATTATAAATGAAGATCAGGAATGAGTACTCAATCAAAATATTACTTACTCGAAAAGGCATACCCAGATATGCTTGCCGGGATAGGTATGCTCATTCAAAAAGGAAAACTTGCCGGAAGATTTAATTCAGTTCAACTTACAGGAGATGATATTCAACAACTTGAAAAGGCTAAAGAGCTTTGTGAATTAAAGATTATCGAATTTTGGGAAAGACGTGACACACAAGAGTTTAAAGCATTATGCTCAACATATTATGATATTGCCGGACAACTACCAGCCAATATCGGGGGCGAATATTACATCTATGAACAATTTAAGCTCATAGCATTCGGCTATTTAGGAGAGCATTGGCATTTTGTAAAGCGCTACTTGAAAGTGAATAAAGTAATTATTGAAAATATTGACGCCAGTGAAAACTGGAATAAGAGAATTCTTATACTTTGCTTTAAAGCGCTTGTCAGTTTGGTTATAAAAGATTCCTGGAGAAGGATAGATCAAGCCGTTCAGTATATTCAACGTTTAAGAGAAGAACAAAAGGAATTTGAAAGCAACTTTCTCAACCAGGTAAACGAAGAAAGTCGTCCCTACGGTGCAGCTGAACTTGTTTCCTTGTATCATTTCGCTAAAAGTATTGAAATACTCGGACAGTATTTAATAGAGGGAAGACCTATTGAACCGGAAACCCAACTGCACTATCACCTGAATCTTTCCGGAGAATTTGCCCAAAAGTCCGGCAATATTAGCCTAAGTTTATTGTACCAGTTTTTTGAAGCGCTTGCTGTTAAAATGGTTCGTAATACGATTTGGTATACGACAAGGGGTGTGAATAATTGGGTTACCCGTTTTAATCAATTTATTACCAGACATGATGAAAAAGGGGTTTTCGAATTATTGTATCCGCAACGAGAATCTATTATTGAAGGCGAATTACTGAACCCCGCGCATCGAGCTATTGTGGTTAATCTTCCCACATCGTGTGGCAAAACCATGATAGCAGAGTATCGCATACTCCAGGCTTTAAATCAATTCGAACAGCAAGGTGGTTGGGTCGCGTATGTAGTACCGACAAAGGCATTAGTAAACCAGATTTTTATTCAACTCAATAAGGAATTAGGATCAATCGGGATCAAAGTAGAAATGGCTAGTGGAGCCATCGAACTAGATGGTTTTGAACAATATTTAGTGGAAGAAAGTGGCAATAAAACTGATTTTGACATATTGGTTACTACCTATGAAAAGATGAACTTACTGGTTCGTCAGGGCTTGGGTACAACCACTGACCGACCATTAGTGCTCACGGTAGTAGATGAAGCACACAATATTGGAGACCAGTCTAGAGGGCTTACACTGGAATTTCTGCTATCTACCATCAAGAACGATTGTGAAGAAGCGAATTTCCTGTTAATGACGCCTGACATTTCCAACTCTAATGAAGTGGTTGACTGGCTGGCGGGGGACAGAGGAAATGTAATCAATCTTGAATTGGATTGGTGGCAACCGAATGAGCGGATTGTTGGAGCAATTGAGGTGGAAGGAAGCGGAAGGAATTATAATTTATTACTTAGAACACTCCATACCGATAAAGGAACCTATGAGATAGGCGAAGCTATACCATTGGCTCATTTTGAAAATGCTAAACAAACTAAATCACAAGTAAGTAATTCGAAAATCCGTATTGCTTCCTGTATTTCTTCAGAAATTTTGAACCTGAATTCTCCAATAATTGTATTGGCGGCTGATCCTGCTGAAACATATACCATTGCGGAAAATCTATATGAAAAATCACAAGAGGACTTTGAAGCCAATGAAGATATTGAACTTTTAATTCGGCTTATTCAAAGCGAATTGGGAGAGGATTTCCCGTTGGCCAAGTATTTAAAACGTAGAATAGCTGTTCACAGTTCTGCATTGCCTGATGAGATACGCTTCCTGATTGAAGATCTGATGACCAATGAAAAACTTCAGGCATTGGTAGCAACTACAACAATCGCTCAGGGAATAAATTTTCCTGTTTCGGCTGTAATTATGGGGGCGTATAATTATCCGTTCAGAGGCCCTATGCCAGTACGCGATTTTTGGAACCTGGCAGGAAGAGTTGGACGGACAGGGCAGGATATTATGGGCTGGGTTGGATTAACTGTAAGAGATGAACAGGATTTATTAGCAGTTGGTAAATATGTTCAGGAGGCATCAGAAGATTTGCATTCCCAATTGGTAAATGCTATTGACAATGCTTTACGTCATGCCGAATTTGATTTTGACCGGTGGCTTTTTGTAGATGAAAGATGGTCAGCTATTCTGCAATTTATTTCACATTTAAGAAAGCAAACGCTGCAGCAAGAAGCATTTTTGGCTCAACTAGAACAGAAGCTTCAGGGAACTTTGGGGTATAGACAGCTTCCCCAAGATAAGAAAAAATTTTTACGAGATCGAATTCGCTGGTATGCAAGTACATTAACACTTGCCGATGCGAAAAGGTCAGACGAGACTGGATTTTCGACAATATCCGTAAGGCAAATGATTGGCCGATTGGCATCCTTCGGTTTGACGCCACAAGACTGGAATAAAAATCAATTATTTTCAGAGCAAAATCAGAGTATGCAAAAGCTTATCGGAATAATGCTAAATACTTATGAAATCAGAAAGTCTATCGACGAATTAAATACAGGAGGGCAGCCGTTAGATCGTTCGAGTATCGCCAGGTTGGTGATTGATTGGGTCAATGGTCGTAGCATTGCAGCCATATCCTCAAGAATATATCCCAATGATGAACCTAATATTGCTGTTCAGAAGGCTACAAAAGCATTGTACAAAGTAGTGGCTAATGCTGCAACCTGGGGGCTTGCTGCTTTGCAAAAAATGCCTACCAGTGGAGTGGATTGGGATGGTTTGTCGGATATTGAAAAGAAACGAATGGCAAACCTACCCGCTTATTTGCATTATGGAGTCAATACCGATGAAGGGGTTTTAATGCGGAAAAACAATGTACCAAGGAGTATTGCGAACCGTTTGGGTGAACTATATAGTGCTTCAATAGGTGGTGAAATATTTAGCCAGCCTTCCGACTCGGTTTTAAGTTGGCTTAATCAACAAAATATCGAAACCTGGAACAAGGTGATACCAACAGGAGCGCGACTTTCTGGAGAAGACTACAAGAGGGTTTGGATGAAATTGAATGGGATTAATTAAAGCATTGGATTAGCGCAGGCCAGACTTCCTGCCCCCCCAATTAGTTAAATACTTGATTACAGTTTATTTGAAAGAATGAAAGATTTTCGGCGAAGGGTGGTAAATATGGGCAATTTTTCCAACTTGCAGATGTTGAAAACTTCATGAAATAATTGTTTCGGCCAACCGTAAAAAATTGTATCTTGTTTTGTATCGAGACCAGGTTAACAGGGGAAATTTGCCAAATCCCAATAGCAAGCTGATTTATTAGCTGTTTCTTTAAGAATTAGGGTGTGAATATTACAGGAGAATAAGCAATTCGAAAGCATCCAAATAATTTCAAAAAGAATAATTGGATAAATAAAAAATTAAATAAATGACTCTCATATACATATTATCTGGTGCATTGATCGGAACCATAATTGGTTGGTTATATTGCAAATCGAAAATTGCCAAAAATTTCCAGATTGAAAAAGAATCTCTTCAAAGCAAGTTTTATGCTTTGGAACTTGAATATGCTGCATTTAAAGCCACAAAAACAGAGGAAGTAAAAACTCTTGGCGAAAATATCGTACAAACTAAGGCGGCATCTAAGATACTAAACGAAACCCTTGATTCCAAAATCGATGAAATTTTGAAACTGAACAAAGAACTGGGCAATGCCAACGCGAACCTTAATGCGGCCAATAATATCATTGAAACAGGAAGAAGTGAAATTGAAAAATTAAAGAAAGAACTAGACACTGTAAAATCCTTAACAGAAAAAACAAGTCAGGAGTTGGCAACAGCCTCAGCTAAAAACGAATCGTTAATTGAAAAGCTTGAAACTCAGAAAAAAGACATCGAGGAATTGGGTAAGAAATTTAATACTGAGTTCGAAAATATTGCCAATAGAATATTTGAAACAAAGACTGAAAAGTTCACTGAACTTAATAAAACCAACCTGAAAGCAATTTTGGAACCGCTCGGTCAAAATATCGATGAGTTCAAAAAAACCGTAAACGACACTTATGACAAAGAATCGAAAGAACGATTTTCATTGGGTGAAAAAGTTAAAGAATTGGCGCAATTGAATCAGCAGATAAGTGAAGAAGCACGTAACCTTACCAATGCATTAAAGAGCGAAGTTAAAACACAAGGCCGTTGGGGAGAAATGATACTGGAAGCCATTCTTGAAAAATCCGGTTTACGAAAAGGTGAAGAATATTTTATGGAATATCAACTGACTGATGAAAATGATATAGTATTGAAATCCGATTCGGAAGGCAAAAAAATGCGTCCTGATGCTGTAATCAAATATCCGGACAACCGTAATGTTATTATCGATTCCAAGGTTTCACTAAATGCATTTATAAGGTATTTGGAAGCATCAGACCCCGAAACTCAAAAAAAAGAGCTAACTGCACATATTAATGCGGTTAAAAACCATATTGTTGCTTTAAGTGCAAAGGGGTATGACGACTACAGTAAATCGCTTGATTTTGTTATGATGTTTATCCCCAGTGAGCCAGCATATATTACAGCATTGCAGGGTGATCCTAATATTTGGAATTTTGCATATGATAAACGTATTTTGCTGTTAAACCCTACAAATCTTATTACTTCGCTAAAACTGATTGTTGATCTTTGGAAACGTGAATATCAGAATCAAAATGCACAAGAAATAGCCACTCGCGGAGCCAAATTGTACGATAAATTTGTGGGCTTTGTAGCAAATCTCGAAGATATTGGCAAGCATATTGATAAAGCTAAAGACGCTTATTCCGATTCATATAAACAGCTTTACTCCGGTAACGATAATCTGGTATTACAAGCCACTAAACTTAAAAACCTGGGTATAAAAAATAAGAAAGAACTATCCAAAGAATTAACAGGTAATTCTGAACTCCTTTTACAACAATGAATTGTATTATATGTCCGAATAATTGAATTCAAATGAAAGAATTAGAAATTTACTTAGAAAATTGTTATGGAATAAAAAGATTTAAACATAAATTCAATTTTGAGCTATCAAAAGCACAACTTGTTTATGCTCCTAATGGAGTTATGAAATCTTCTTTGGCTTTAACACTTGAAGATATTTCAGAAAATAGAAACTCAAAGGATAGGATTTTTTCTGAGAGAGTTACGCACAGAGAAGTTAAAATTGATGGGAGAGATATTGCTCCTGAAGAGATTTTTGTTATCCAAAGAATGAAAACTTCTGAGTTCAAAGAAGCTTCTACAATTCTTGCAAACGAAAAACTTAAAAATGAATACGATTCACTAAATTCAAAACTGAATGATTCAAAAAACGACTTTATTAAACTTATACAGCCATTATTTGGCATAAAACAGAACTTAATTGAGAGAGAAATTGAAAGCGTTTTTAAACAAGACTTATTTAAATTTTCTGTTACCTACGGGACTCAAATTAATGAAATTAAGGAGCCCTTATATAAAAATATTCAATATTCCGAGATTTTCAATGAGAAGGCATTTAAGTTTCTTGAAAGTAAGGATTTCAGAACTAAAATCAAAGACTACATAAACGTATATGATACTTTAATAAATGAGAACAACACCCTCTTTATGAAGGGGACCTTTAATCATTACAATGCAGATACTGTAACAAAATCATTAAAAGACAACAATTTCTTTTCTGCTAAGCACAAAGTTAAAATTAAGGAACAGGAGATTAGTAATGCCCAGGAATTAGAAGAATTGATCAGATCGGAAAAGGAAAAAGTTTTAAAAGACCCTGAGCTCTCAAGTAAGTTTAACGAAATTGACAAGTCCCTGAACAATAATGCAGAGCTTAGGAAGTTTAGGAGCTATGTAGAAGAAAATCAGGAAATAATAAAAGAATTTGCTGATTTGTCTAACTTTCAAAAAAAACTGATATTAAATTATATTGCACAATATAACAGTGAATTTAATGTATTGCTAAAGTTATACAAAGCCTCTTCAGAACAAAGAGATAAAATCATTCAGGAAGCAAAGAAAGAACAAACTGATTGGAAAAGTGTAATTGATATTTTCAAACGTAGATTTTCAGTTCCGTTCAAAGTCCATATAAAAAACCAAGAAAATGTAATTCTTAATAATGAACCAGCATCTTTACTCTTTGAATATTCTGATGGAGATGGCCCTGAAAATAAAAAATTGCTTGGTGGTCCAGAACTTCATGAGTCTCTAAGTACAGGGGAACAACGTGTTTTTTATCTGCTTAATATAATTTTCCAAATTGAGACTAGAAGAAAGTTTAATAAAAGTCAGTTGGTAATTGTTGACGATATTGCCGATTCATTTGATTATAAAAATAAATATGCAATTATTGAGTATTTAAAAGATGTTTTGGATGACCCTCAATTTTTTATGGTAGTAATGACACATAATTTTGATTTCTACAAAACAATCAAAAGCAGATTAGGGTCAAGAATTAATTACCAAGGGAATTGGATTTCTATTAAAAAAGCTGGTGAAATTGAACTTGTAATTGGGGAGAAAAAGGATGTTTTTCAAACACTAAGAAGCAAATATGATTCATGTGATTTTTCATTTATTGCTTGTATTCCATTCGTAAGAAATTTAATTGAGTTTACAATAGGCGATAATAATAAGGAATATCTTACATTGACGTCATTGTTGCACATAAAACCATCCAGAAAAGTAGAGGGAATCAATGAAACAGAAGGCATTACTTTTCAAGAAGTTATGGAAATTTTCAATGCCACATTTAATCAAGCTAAAACCAAAACAAATTCAGAACAAAAGATATTTGATGTAATATTATCTAAGGCTGAAGAAGTAAATAATCTTGTTGACTGTAACCCGTTGGATATTAAATACAAAATTTGTATATCAATTGCTATCAGACTTTTAGCTGAAAAATTTGCAATATCAAAAATTACTGACCCGAATTTTCATGCCAACATTCATAAAAAACAAACAGGTCAAATAGTAGAGATTTATAAAAAAGAAAATCCAAACAAAACGCACAACATCGGAATTCTTGATAGAGTAAACTTAATGACAGCTGAGAATATTCATATTAATTCTTTTATGTACGAACCATTGATGGATTTAACAGATGAGCATTTAAAAACTTTGTTTAACGATGTAAAAACTTTAAATTGAGAATTGACGTTCTTTTCGAGTAATTGCAAGTAGGACGACCAAGTACTTAATAGCGATAATTGTATATTCCGAACCACATCCGTCCAAAATAATTTCTAAAAAATAAGGGGGTTTGAATTACCCCTATTGAGGTAAATTTATTGTGGCAAACAAAATACCAACCCCCATGGTAAATTTATCTCTTTTCTCGCAGATTACAAGCTTATATCTATTAGATGCCAGTGTGATCTCATTATCATTATCACTATACGACTGGGCCAAGTTCAGGACACGTAAGGGCGCTGTATAGCTTCATTTATTGCTTGACTACGAAGGTTGTTTACCTGCCTTTGCCGATTTAACACATGGGAAAGTGCATGAAATTAAGATTGCTCGTGAAATGAAATTACCTACGGATAGTATTTTGGTTTTCGATATGGGGTATTATGACTTTTCCTGGTGGTATAATTTGGACAGCATGAATAACTGGTTTGTTACCCGGGCAAAAGACAATCTGGATTATGATATTCTAACAGACTATAAGGTTTCTGATGAAAAAGATCATAATGTACTAGAAGATTGTGACATTCGATTAAGCAGTGATAAAGGTTTTAAGGAATATCCCAAACTCTTAAGACTCGTAAGGTATTGGGATGAAATAAATAAGAATGAATTGGTTTTCCTGACAAATAACCGTTCTTGGACAGCAACAACAGTAGCACGGATTTATAAAGAACGCTGGAACATCGAGTCATTTTTCAAACTTATAAAACAAAACTTGAAAATAAAATCCTTTGTAGGCACATCAGAGAATGCCGTACAAATTCAAATATGGACAGCGTTGATCACCATCCTAATACTGACATTCCTGAAGATCAAAGCAAAGTATCAATGGCATATGTCTAACCTGATAACTTTTATACGCTTAAATCTTTTTGTGAAAATAGATCTATGGGAATGGATCAATCAGCCATTTATCCGTCCTAAAGAACCAAATTCTGACCAACTTTCTCTTTTCACAGGATAGGTCCAATTCAGAATTGACAATAAATATAGGCTAACAACTTGAATATGAATACTGGATTCTATGAAATTAATTTATTTTGGACAGCTGTGATTCCGAACCAAACTGTAAGATTCGCCTAATATTTTTGTCAATGTACAACGCAGTTAAGAAAATTGCAAATTATAACTAAAGTCAGTACAATTATCAACAAAGTCGTGTTCTGGGTCTATTTCCCGTAAATCAAAATTTATAATTTTGAGGTTTGGAACAGCCCTTAAATTGAGGTGTTTGGGCTTATGTTCAAAAACAAACTCCTTTCGCAGTTCCATCAATAACCGACCAAGGGCGTTAATTCCTTCATAATAAGTGCCTTTATCAATGGCTCCCCATACCTTACCTTTCGGTGCAAACTCAACTATTGGTAAATTATCTGTTTCATTAAGAATTGCAGAAAACTTTTCCCAGTTTTGAAATAGTTTAAGTTCAAGACAAATACGCATAACATTATATTTGACTGATTCCCAATCCGGTCTTGTGAATGAATAATACTTCTTGCTTATCATTTTGGCAGTCATGGGACTTCTCTGCAAAATTATCTCTTGCTGGATGTTCGGAAATTCAGGATAACGAAGTGACTGATATAAGGCTTCAGATGATTTCAAATATATTTTACCCAAGCAAATCGGAAAACCTGACGCCATGTTTGATAAACCGCCATATTTTTCCTTAGTTTTCCTAAACACTATGCAGGAATCCTTAGGATATTGCCTAATATTGTTGCTTTCCATTTGTTATGTGCCTCTATTTTGAACTGAGAATAAAGGTATCCAATTATTTTTTTCCCACCAAAAAACCAAAGGGCAAGTATTGGAAACATTTCTCCATGTGAAAGCATGACTACCTGTACCAAGGGTTTTGTAACCCGGCGGTGTTAATCCTAAAGGTCTAACTGGTGGGCTATTTGTCATGCAATTGTCCAGAATATCCAAACCCTTATTTAATAAAATTGTTTCATATCTGATTCGATTTTCCTTACTTGTATAAAACTCTTCAGTTGCGGGTGTATTTTCTAACCTATAGGCAAATTGTGATTGATATGTGCCAGAAAGACTTTCAAGATATTCATCGTACCTCCTGACATCACCTATTTTTAAGGGAAATACATTATTTAATTTTGGCGAAGGATTGTAATAGTTTATTCTTGGGTTATTATCAATTACCCTACCTTTACTATGATAAAAATCAATAGTATCGACAAATTGCCGCCCAAATTTTTGAAGAAATCTATATTTTATATTTGCTAAGCCCCATGAATGTTGAAAGAAGAAAACTGCAAGTATATTTAGCCCTTCCTTGAGATACTTTTCGATACCATACTCTTCAATAAGTAAGGTAATATTATTAAAAAATGTACCACCTGATGCTATGACATCGTCAAAGTAAATCCAATGTTTGACACCTTTGTCCCCGTACTCATTTATGCCCTTATTATATTTTTTTTTCGAAATACTATCAAAAAAAGCAAGTAATGCTTTCTGACTTTTGCCTTGAGGCTGACAATCCAGTACTGTAGAATGCGACAGGAAATCTAAAACATTTTTGTATTGATAATGCTTAGATAAATATTCGAATGAATCATCCAGTAATTCAATTGCATTCTGTTTTGATAAATATGATTGAGGCATTATGTGCAGTATTTCGTTAAGTATGAAGGCCCTATCTTCTTTTGCGAACTGACCAACCCAATTTAAAATATGTCTTTCATCAATATTAATACCGCTGTCATTCCTATAGTCGCTTATTACCTCAAGAATTTTTGCTACGAATTCTTTCATTAACTTACTTTTAATATGTAGAACATATACCGAACTATATTAAAGTTAAATTAAAAGTTTGTGTCAGAACAACCAAGCAACTTATTTTTATGAACAGCTTAATGAATTTAATTTGGAAGGAACCCATACGGGGTCGGACCTGTATATAAGATTGATTATTAGATTAATAATCAAAATTTAACAGAGATTCAATCTATGTATATTATTGACATTAAGGTGAAAAAAACGGAGTCGATGACCAACACAGGCCGGACATCCTTAACCACCCAATTCGATAGTTAAACGCTTGATTATATGTTATTTGAAAAAATGAAAGATTTTCGGCGAAAGGTGATCAATATGACCGGAATTTACATCATACCGAGTAATCGCTATCACGATAGGGTAAAATTCAATTATTGAAATTACATTATAGGGTGACTTTATTTGTTTCCTTTCCTGGCACATTGATTTCTTACCTATAAATCACATTATAATATGATTTAATATTGGATAGTATAAGGAATTACATTACATTTACAATAAAATCACATTATAATGTTGGTTAATACCATTGGCGAGTCTATCAGGAACCGCAGAAAGGAGCTACGCATCACTCAGCCTCACCTGGCAGAACTGGCGCAGATCAGTGTCAACACGCTTTATAAAATAGAGCGGGGACAAGGTAATCCTTCGCTGAAGGTTTTAAATCAGCTTGCAGATGTTTTGGGCATGGAATTAAAGCTTGAAGTAAAGAAGATCAATAACAAATGAGATCATTGGAAGTATATCGCAATGGAATTATTACCGGAGTTCTAACTGAAATCGACAGAAAAAACTATGTATTCCGTTATGATGAAGGATATTTCAAAGATCCGGCCGGTGCTGCTATTAGTTTAACGCTGCCTAAAACCCGGCAGGAATACAGTAGCCCAATTTTGTTCCCCTTTTTCTTTAATATGCTAAGCGAAGGTGTGAACCGGGATTTACAGTGCAGGTTGTTAAAAATTGACAAAAATGATCATTTTGGCCTGCTTATGGCTACAGCCCAATACAATACCATTGGAGCCATTACAGTAAAACCTTTAATTAACGCATGAACTTGCCTGTTATAAAATACTGTCCCGGAACGCTGGCTGAAGGATTTAATACATACAGCCCGGGTTGCCTGCGAAATATGTTTCAGGGGAAAAGTGTGCATCATATATTACCCTATGAATCGCCTGAGCAAAATGATGAAGTCGCCGGGCAATTCATGGAAAACCGTAAACGGATCTCCATATCCGGCGTACAAGAAAAGCTAAGTTTTATACTGGATAAGAATGTACTAAGATTGAGTAAAGAACGTGAACAAGGAACATATATCCTTAAACCTATTCCGCGTGATCTTAAACGAGTAACTCAGGTTCCTGCCAACGAACACCTTACCATGCAGGTAGCCCGCCAAATTTATGGGATACACACCGCTGAAAACGCTCTTGTTTTTTTCAGGGATGGTTCATCGGCATATCTGACAAAAAGATTCGATGTCAAGCCCCAGGGCGGTAAATGGGGAAAAGAGGATTTTGCCTCACTGGCCGGTAAAACCAAAGATAACGCAGGTGAACATTTTAAGTATGATTACAGTTATGAAGAAATCGGATTACTTATTCAACAGTACGTTCCGGCATGGCGGGTTGAGATAGAGAAATATTATGCATTAGTTGTGTTTAACTTTTTATTCTCCAATGGCGATGCCCATTTGAAAAACTTTTCCCTGGTGGAAACTTCAACGGGTGATTATATTTTGAGTCCTGCTTATGACCTATTAGATACACGGATTCATGTTGATGAAGAGAGCTTTTTTGCACTAAGTGGAGATCTTTTTAAAGAATGGAACTGGTCGGGCTGTAGGATTACCAATTCACAGCACCATCCATGCAAGGAGGACTTTACTGAATTTGGTAAAAGCATTGGGATTAATAATAACAGGGTTGTGAAGCTGCTGGAACCTTTCCTGAAGGAGCAGCATGGTGTCGCCTCATTAGTTTCCAGATCTTATCTGGATGATGATACAAAGGCATTGTATATAGGGCATTACAGAGAACGGTTAGCGATGTTGAATCTGTCAGGGAAACAGCCAGGTTAATTGAAATAGCATATAAAGCCGGACATATAAATTATACTTATTAGCTTTTGATGATAATTGATTATATTTGTTTTGAATTAGTTCTTTTTACATTGAAATACAAACGAATACACAAGTTTTTCCAGTCTGGTGCCCTATTCGGTGCCCTTTGCGGATTTTGAATTGGTAAATTTGTGATTACTAAGATATAACGAGCTTTGAGAATCATCTTCTCACCCCGACAAATGAAAATGCCTGTCCGCTGAAAAGCGGCGGGCTTTTTTATTTGTGCCATGCCCATGTTTTACATGTGGCGTGGAGCAAATAAAAAGACCGTATATGAGCGCA
>JAFGOZ010000455.1 GCA_016926235.1 Bacteroidales bacterium
AATCAAAAACCGTCAGAAAGTACATAGACAAAATTTCCTGCTAAATATTTGGCGGGTGTAGTTCAACATGGACTCATCGCTGGGTCTAGTCGACCGCTCAGAGTCCTATTTATTGTACCCAGTTGTGTTTATTCTATTCATTCATTATTTTACTTGCAATTCTACCATTGTTTAAATCCAGTATTCCTGTTACGTTACCATCAGAATCATGTTTAAATCTCATATTACTTTCAAATTCTGATATGAAAAAATCACTTTCCGAAGTAAAATAAAGTTCCCAAGGGCAATCCTCAACAGTAAATAATTTATTGTTTTTCTTGATGATATAAATTATTTTATCGCCAAAAAGATAATCCCCAACATATGAATTAAGAATAGAATCTGGAACTGAAACTATGTTTTTAATTACAGGTTTATAAAAATCATCCCAATGATATGTAACCGCCACACTGCTAACTATCTCGGAGACAATCTCAACGTTTGCAGAATTTGACATTACAACAACTCCGTTACCATTCACCTTATCAGCCCAATAGACAGATGTAAAACCATAATTTCCACCACTAAATTCAAAATATTTACCTTTATTATGAATATAGACACCTAATGCGGAATAGCCATCAAAAGGTGTTAGCCGTATCTTAGTCATTTCAGGAGAGAGTACTTTTGATGATTTACCTATCAAAGAAAGTTGGGTTTCAACAATATATTTAGCTAAATCTGTTGGTGTTGTCCATAAGCCACCTGCTGCCAATTCAGGATAAATGCAATATTTCCCAAGAACTTCGCTTCCATCTCTATTATAGGCGGTTGCCAACAATTCTTTTTTTTCCAAAGGAGGTGGTTGTATAAAGAAGCTCTCATTCATTCCCAACGGTTTTAAAACGCTATTCTGCATATACTTTTCAAACGGTTGGTTTGTAACATCTGTCATAATCAATTGTGTAATACATACTCCTCCACCCGAATATTGGTACTGTATTCCTGGTTCCAGTTCAGACCTGACTGCCGGTGTCTTTGATGGTGGCTTCCCATCAAGAATTTGGACGATTGTTGGAATCGAATCGGTAAAAAAATAACCTGGAAAACCACTTACACTTAATCCCGCCGAATGGTTTAGAAGATTTCTTACAGTAATTTTTTTGCTTTTTGTTACCGAATCATAGGGGAATTTCCACGAACTTAAATATTGATTGATGTCAGTATCAATATCTATTATTTTATCCTCAACTAATTTCAAAATCCCAACCGCACTTACCGATTTGCTGATTGAAGCCGCTTGGAAAAGGGTCTGTGTTGTTACTTCACGTTTTTCATCAACATCTGCCCAACCATATCCTTTGGCCCATTCGATTTTAAAATTGTGGACAACTGCAATACTCACTCCGTTTACCTTGTGAGATTTCATCCGCTCTTCAATATTCCAACGGAGCAAACTATCTGGTGTCTGAACCCAATTCATTAATGAATTTTCCACCTTTTTAATTCTATTGGAAACATTTTCCGAATACGAATTTATTTGTCCATATGTCAATGATGTAGTTCCAAACGCTAAGATTATTTGACAAATAATAAGTATGGCTTTCATAAATTGTTATTTAGTAAGATATATTCCCTTATGACGATTAGACTGTGATTTTGGTTACAATTGGGCACAACGGTTGACAATATGGCCAGTAAGGGATTGCGGGCGAATTCCTATCACGGTACACTAAAAGTTGAAGCGAGCTACAAACCTTTGCATTCCACTGAAACCCTTATTAGCTATATTGTGTGTTAGAGTTTCGTGCTTTTTTTAATTCAATAGTCATTTTAGATTATTCAGTATTTCATAATACCGTTCTGTTGCAAGATTGCTCGGTTTTCCTTTTCTGCAGAAAAAAAAGTTTGCCAACTTCTTATTTGGATTCTCAACTATAATTTTTCCATTAACTATTTTAGATTTTAATATATTGAGAGCATCCAAGAATCTATTATCTTTTTTGGCTCTTTCATAAAAAGATAAAACGTGAACATAAAAAAATATGTTGTACCGAAAAAAAGGATATTCAACTTTCATGAATAAAGTACCAATTCCATAATGGCAAGGGCCAAGAGGTTCACGTGTTTCCCAATGGTTGAGTAATAATTCCACTGCCTTATCAAGGTGCTTATCATTATTAAGAAAATGTGTAAATCTGAAGGCGTCTAAAACTTCTAATGTTGTTCCCGGATTAGAAAAAACTGTTTCAGGTCCTCTTCCAAATTTATAGGTATTACAACGCCAACCGCCATCATTATGCTGGATTTTCAGAAGATGTTCAAAGGTCTTTTTAAGTCTACTATCTGTAGTATATCCCATGCGACATAAAATCCTTGCAATACCAGCGGTATGACAAGGATATATTGCACCCTTGGGCGCTATTTGAAATCGTCCGTCTTCTCGCCATGAACTAAGTATCAAATCAGCAGTATCTTTCATTAAAGGAGAAGTAGTCAATCCCAACTCTGTAAGCATTAAAGCACTGCCAAGAGTCGAAAATGGGCCACCTTTGCCTATCCGTTTGTCTGGCGTAGCCCATAAATCATCCCCATTATTATAACGTTTTGAAATAATTACTTTTACATCTGATTCATACTGCTTTGTCATAATCGCTGTATTGCTTTATATTCATAGTGAATCTAAAATAATGATTTCATTTTTGCTGAATGTCTCTGTAAGCATGAACGCTAACGGTTGGCGGTATGAAACGTTGGGGATTTCGGGGCCACTTCACTATCAAGGTACACCAAACTTGATGCGAGGCAGAACACTAGCATAACCACTTAAACCACAATGTTTTATGACCGCGTGTTGGCTCCAGTTCTTTATTTCTTATTTGCAACTTTAAATATACCGGATTCATACAAATACCTTTCAATAAATATTTTATGCGTTACCCCAACCAACACAAATATTTTATTGGCTTTCGATTCATTTATTGCTTTGATTAATAACTCGAACATACACCAGTTTCTTTTTTCCAATTGCAAAAAGTGCCATTTTTGGTAATCTGAATCATAACAATAAGAAACAAACATGTCAAAATAATAATTAAACAGCAGATCCTTACATTCTTTCGAGTTTAGTTTTTCATAATAGGTTGATTTTTTATTTTTCAGGTCTGATTCAAGCCACGTTGTAAATACATTCAACACTTTCTCGGATTTCATCTGCAAAGGATCATAGCCGAATTGATCTTTAAAGTGTTGGTTAAAGGAAGTGATATACTGACCATATTCGGCTTGGTCATGCCGGTAATCAATAGAATAAATTTTTTCAAGGCCTAATGAGAAAGCAACGGGAAAAGCAATGTCGGTTATTTCTCTTTTTTGATTGTCCGGATCATTATATAAACTGAATCGATAACGACTAATGTTTTCAGGAAAGAGTTCTTTTAATTTGATACTATCTTTTATCGTATTTTCAATTATATACCATTGATAACATGCATTAATATAATCTCGGGTTATGAATAAATAATTTGCAAGTTTCAACCGATCATTTATGTTTTTAGGTTTGTTTGAAAATTCCATATAAATACTGTCAACTATATGCTTGGCATTCACCGTATCTAATTTCATTTGTTGCTTTAATTCTCTGATATTTTTCGAGAAATCGTTATTGTATATATCAAGCAGTTCAGATTTATCCATCCATTCAACACAAACGATATCAGGTTTATAACGGATGGCCTTTTTTACCTCCATGTTGATATCTTGAGGGTATTTTGCAAAATCATGTTCTCTGAAATGGAAGGTTCCTAAAACGTATATATCCCTTTTGTTTAAATTCGCACTGTCCGTTTTTGAAATCTGAGCTTTAACAAAACCTGGATGAAAGAAAATGATGATGCCTGA
Source organism: Bacteroidales bacterium (assembly GCA_016926235.1). The sequence continues at coordinate 3,880 of JAFGOZ010000455.1, forward strand.
TATAAAAAGTAGTATTTTCATTGGATTCATTTATAAGATTAATACTGTACAAGGTAAGAATGTTTATTTTTCTAATTGTGATCTTTTCTGAATTAATATGACATTGTTTGTTTCGGAGTGAATAGAATTGGAGCCAACATTTGTGTAAATGCACTATTACATATATTTCTTCTTTATCCTTTACCCAGTTACGTTTATACTCTAAAATATGGAGTATATATGTATATTATTAGTGTCCATTGCATGAGCTTTAGATGCACAAACAATAAAAAGTAAAATTGATAATAGACAGATTTTTTTCATGATTATTGGTTTTGATTGAATGAAATGATCAGATTTACTGTTTATTAAATGTACGACACAATACAACACAAGTCAAATCTATTTTCACCACATAAATACTAAACGCTACATCTGATGAACTTTGATGTGGTTATAAGACAATTAATCAGGATCCAGAGTCAAATCCTTGTTGTTTCCAAATGTATGTTAAGTGTTCCCAGGCCTTCTTCTGAAGTGGTCAGAGAAGGACGGATTTCTCAAAATCAGACACTTGCAAGACCAACAGTGGGTGTCTTTTTGGTTGATGACAGCTGGGCCCACTCAAAATCAAGAAGTTACAATCTCAAAAATTGTAACTTTCTTTTTGGTGCCAGTTTGGTGCCAAGATTTGGGGAAATGGGATAATCTTAAAAATTATTTTGCTCCTTTTCAGCTTAAAGTAAAAATCCTGCACCTCTAGTAACCTTTGATTGAACTTAGATAATTGATCTTAAAATCTTTTTCAAAATCATTATCTATTTATTTTTCTATGCTTGTCTCTAAACGGGGATTTTGGTAGATTAATTTTTCTATACCTTCTTTACCTTCATAAGTAAGATAAGTCGTAGAAGCAATTTGCCCAGGACTACCATGAGTTATTATGGGACCTCTAATCTGGATTTTGGAATTTTCAACGAAACCAGGATAGATATTTTCAATCTTTCCAATAATTCCATTTTGTGGTTCAAGGTCAAATCTATTTTCCAAATCCAATTTCTTCCCCAAATATATTCTATTCATACCATGTCCTTGTGTTATCTCCCCCTCGGTATTATATGCTGCCACCATTAAATTTAATACAGGTAAATTATATAATCCATTATAGGATTCATCAAAAGGATAGAATGCTAAAATATTTGAAAGACTTTTATCGTTATATCCATAAAAGTAAAGAGTTGTTTTATAGGAATATAATCCACAACTTCCAGGAGGAAATCCACTTTCTTTTATTTTACTAAGTTCAAACGTTTTTGTAAACCATTCTAATTGTTCAGGTATTGTTGATTTTTCCCATTCAGAACCCTTAATATAATCTATTTCTCCTTTGGCTCTTTTTTCAATAATCTCTGCATCATCCATACTGAGTTTTCCGTCTCCAGTTACATCTCCTCTATTAATAAATCTGGAATCAACTGGAAAATAAGTTCCTGACAAGTAATCTCTTATCATATTTGCGTCTGCTTGTTCAAAAGGGATATTATTTTTATTAGCGTCACTGGACCCATGCCAGTTATAAGTACTATCATTTGGTCTTCTTAGGATTATTAAATCTTCAGGAAGGACAGTTACAGACTTGGATGTTTTGCTTGATTGCCCTTTAGAATCAATTACCTCTCCAGATATTTCATAGGTTTTTTCTATGTCCCCACTATTTCTTAATGTTACAAGTGTATCAAATGGAACTGTTTTTTCTACAGTTTTGCTATTTATACCTAATTTATATTTTTTTATATCTTCTAAACCTTGTTTATCCGTACCAGATACTTCTATAGAGCTTATCAAAGGCGATTTACCATAATTAGGTTCTATATTTAATGTTACTTCGGGAGGATCATTTTTCGGAGGATTTACTATAGGATCAGGTTCAGGCTTTTCACACCCATAAGCACCAACTATTAACGGCAGGCTAATTACTACTGCTTTTCCCCAATTCAATGCTTTTTCAAGACCATTCTTTATTCTTCCCATATTACAACTAAACAATAACAAAGATTTTTGTGATCTTACTACTTATGGAGAAATACGGGTATCAAGCAATTCAATCAAAGATAAACATTTATGAATTTCCCGTTGATATATTGTTCAGGCATATGTCAAAAGATAATGATCTTTGATCAAAAAATGTAAATTATTGAAGAGAAATTGCCCACCCCAATCGAGTGTTAAATCCTTGTCGTTCCCAAATGTATGTTATATAGTACCAGACCTTCTTTTGAAGTGGTCAGAGAAGAACGGATTTTCCACGACATTCTTTGGACCCTATTCCCTTTTCACAAACTGAAAGAAAATTGACTTTTGTTTAAATAAGGTGTAATTTTGATGGTGAGTTTAATATTCTGATAATTAACTCTTAAATAAATAGGAGAAATATCTCCATCTGAAAATTTATTAAAGAAAGGTGTACTACTATGAAATTAAAAACTTTATTGATTATCAAAGCAATCGTTGCCTTGTGTCTTGGTATCCCCATATTGTTTGTACCAAACTTTATGTAT
>JAFGOZ010000005.1 GCA_016926235.1 Bacteroidales bacterium
CATCCACGAAGCTTTTACCTGAGCGGATGATTTTCGCTTATAATCATGCTTGTGTGTGTTAAAATATTTATCATGGATGTTTCATCTTATAATATTTTGTTTATTTCCCTTTTAATAATTGGTAAAACTATACTTTATCTCTCATTTATTTCATCATTTGCCTTCACATCTTTTTTCCTATGTGGGTGTATCATGTCCCCGATAAGATAACCGATTATACCTCCCCATAAAGAGCTCATATACCATTTTGATGTAATCGGGCAACTACCTGAAGTACATCCAATAAAATACCAATAAAGATATCCCGTAATAACTCCTGCTATTGTTATTAATATTACTAAAATTGTTTTAGTCTTTTTTGTCATAATTTGTCTTGTTCAAATATCATTCCAAATATAAACATATTTATATATATAAATGTTTAAATTTAAAAAATTTTAACAATACCGTTTTTAGGATCAGGGATTAATCAAAACCAGATACTTATCCAGTAATGCAAGTAATTTTGGCCCTTTTATAGGTTTTGCCACGTAATCATCACATCCAGCTTCAAAAATTTTCACCCTTTCATCTGCCATGGCATATGCTGTTTGAGCAATAATCTTCATATTTGGATGCAATTTTTTAATTTGCCTGGCAGCTTCATATCCGTCCACATTAGGAAGTTTTATATCAAGCAATACCAGCGTAATGTCTTTTCTTGTTTTACATATATTAATCGCCTCCAAACCATCTCTTGCCCAGACAAGACGGGCTTTAGTGGGTTTTAAGAGGTGCTTAATAATTTCATAATTACTCACCTCATCTTCAACAACAAGAAAACTATGCTGTTCCCAATTGAATATTTTTCCAATTTTTTCTCTATCAATTTTGGCAGTCTCTTTACCTTCAATAATTGAACACGGGATAGTAAAATAAAATACAGAACCTTTTCCCAGTACAGATTCAACCCATATCTTACCTTTCATCATTTCAATAATACTTTTAGAGATGGCCAACCCTAAGCCGGTCCCGCTATAAAGCTTACCAGTTTTACTATCCAGTTTTCTAAACCGGTCAAAAATTACTTCAAATTTGTCTCTTGGAATTCCAATGCCAGTATCCTTTACATAGAACAGAAACATAGAACCTTCATCCCGGTTCACGAATGTATATCCAAACTCCACATATCCATTCTCCGTATATTTCAAACCGTTTGACATAAGATTGGCCAGTACCTGTTTAAGCCGCAGCCTGTCTGCATTGATAATGACCTGGCCTTTTGATTTTGTTTTCTTTAACAAAACCTGTATCTGCTCCTTTCCCAGCTTAACTTTCTCTGTTATATAATGAATATGTATTTCATTCATCAAATCATCTATGTCAAATTCATCGTTTTTCAATTTCATCTGACCTGCTTCGATCTTTGAAATATCAATAATATCATCTATCAACTGTGTAAGGTTCTCTGAACTGCTCTCAATTAACCGGCTTAATTCTGTCCGGTCCTCATTTGATATTTTTGTGCTAGCTAATAAATCCGTACTACCTACAATAGCATTTAGCGGAGTCCTAATTTCATGACTCATATTAGCTAAAAAGGCAGATTTTAGTTTATCTGATTCCTCTGCTTTTAATTTTGCTTCTTCCAGATCAGAAGTCCGTTTATGAACCAGCTCTTCCAGGTGTCCCCTATGCTGCTCTAACTCTTCAAGTTGTCGTGCAATTTGCTCTTTTTGATGAAGCACAATATCACGTTGACTTGCTAGTTCCTCCTTCTGAGCATTAATTTCTTCAGTTTGTTGTCTTAATGCCTTATTTGCCTCCTGAATCTCTTTTGTCCGTTCTTCAACTACCAGTTCTAATTGCTGATTTAAAATTTTCAGTCGCATAGTTTGAATGCGATACAGTAAAAAAAGGAAAATTGAAACAAATACTGAAAATAGAATTAATAGCCATAAATAAGGAGGTAAACTATTCTTTGCAGATATGGGCTGATTTACAGCAACTCCAAGATGAGTATAACTTGCTAAAAATACGGACTGTTCCTTGAGAATACTATTTATTGTGAAATTATATGAAGATAATACATTCTCAGTAAAATTATTGAACAACTTAACACTATTGATTTCATATAACGATTCAAATCCCCCCATTTCTCCTTTCACATTCAATTCAACGAAAAGAATAATGAAACATAAGAGAAGAAGTCTTTTTCTTAATATCATCTTCACTCCCCAATCACAATTATATTTATTATATACGAAGCTGAACAATAGAATGTTTTATCAGGTTAAAACTTAAACTACTTTTATCTGTTAAATGTATAAAATAAAAACCTCAGTAGGTAAAATAATTTATGATTGTATCATATTTGTTGACGGAAAGATGATTTTTATCAATGACCAGAATAAAAAATATCATGCCAGTAAACTAAAGATTCATCAGGTTATTATTCTGTTCATGTACCCAAACCTTAAAACTTCCTAATCTTGTTTATATATCAATTATTCTTAATATTTCTCCAGAGAATTGAAGCTACCAGAATTCCTAATGCCAACAAACCCCCTCCAAGCAAAATCTCTCCAAAAAGTAACTTCCCAATAGAAAATAGAAATGAATATACCAGGATTATACCCAACATCCAATTTATGAACATTCGGCCTATACGGGACTTCCCAACCTCAATTCCTTCATTGAATCTGAATTTTCTCCATCCATTACCCCCAGGTTTAACCCTGTTATAGAATGTCTGCAATATTTCAGTTTTTTCCGGTGCTGTTATCCATGTAACAATGAGCCAGCAAAAAGTTGTGCCAATTACTGTTGGATAAAGTGTATAAGGCGGTTGTATACCAAATTTATAATGTGCCAAAGGATATATTATTAATGGGGCGACCATTGCTGTAATTTCAGACCAGGCATTAATCCGCCACCAGTACCATCGTAAAATTAAAACTGCACCCATTCCGGCACTAGCGTTAATAATAAATTCCCACGCATCTGAAATTCTTGTAATAAAAAAACGAGTGAGTACTAAAGAGAAAATAATTACGATAAACATAGCAAATTTCGAAACATGAACATAATGTTTTTCTTTTGCATTCCGGTTAAAAAATCGTTTATAAAAATCATTGATCAGGTAAGATGTACCCCAGTTAAGCTGAGAAGCAATCGTTGACATATACGCAGCTAAAAATACCGCCAAAAGCAATCCCAATAAACCCACCGGAAGATACTTAACCATTAATTTTGGGTACATAACCCCCGGATCTACCGTATTTTCATATTTCTCATAAAAGTCAGCAAAACCATCCATCGCATTTACCTGATCATCCACAGGTAATGTCCCTGCTTTTATTTCTGAGGCAATCTGATAGTACTTAGGATTTTCAATTCTTAATACATCGGTACTCTCAGCCCGTGGAAGAATAACCAGGGCTGCAAGCGCAACCAGTATCCAAGGCCAGGGACGCACTGTAAAATGTGCAATAGTGAACCAAAGAGTAGCAAAAAAACTATGTTTTTCATCTTTAGCAGACATCATACGTTGTGCAATATATCCTCCACCACCGGGGTCGGCACCGGGGTACCAGCTTGACCACCATTGTATACCTACATAGGCAATAAGTGCCCCAACAGTTAATGCAAAAACCCCACTTCCGAGTTGAAGTGGATCCTTATTTGTCACTTTAGGAATAAAACTTAATATTTCAGGTTTCAGTTGTTCCTTCAGGTTTATTGAACCTTTTATTTGAGGTAAACGAAGAACAATAATCGCCAGTATAATGCAACCCACCATAGCAAATACAAACTGTATACTGTCTGTTCTTGAAGTACCTACTAAACCAGATGCCGAGGCATAAATTGTGATTATTATGGCAAGTATGATAACCAATAAAAACGGATCTAATCCGGGTAGTACAACAGAAAAAATCTTTTCCATAGCTTTATGAACCCAACCCATTACTATAGCATTCATAAACAGTCCCAGATAAATAGCTTTAAAACCTCTCAGGATCGCTGCCGGCCAACCTCCATATCTAAACTCAATTAACTCTACATCTGTCATCATTTCAGATCGGCGCCATAACCGTGAGAAGAAGAAAACCGTAAGCATTGTTCCTATGGCCATGTTCCACCAGAGCCAATTACCGGCGATACCATTTTTTGCAACAAGTTCTGTTACTGCCAGAGGTGTATCTGCAGCAAAAGTGGTTGCTACCATTGCTGTACCTGCAATATACCAGGGAAGGTTTCTACCGGATAAAAAGAATTGGCCGGTATCCTTGCTACCTTTCCTGGAATAGTAAATGGCTATACTGAAAATAATAGCAAAGAATAATGCTATTACAATTATATCTAAAACATGAAGTTGTACCATAAAAGAATGCCTGTTATTTACAGGCATTAAATATAATGAGAATTATGGAAAACTCTAACTTGAATGTCATTAATCCTTCATCCTGATTGGCTGACCTGTTGTTTCCAAAACATTCCACCATAGTTCGCTTTCCAGGTTAATCTTCTTCCGTTTTCTAATCGCCATCGGTATGGGTATAAGCGTAAACTGGTTATTCCAGTGTCCGACCACAAAACCTGTCCTTCCAGCCATAGCACCATGTACCGCGTTTTGCGCGAGCTGGTTACAAAATTTACTGTCATTTGCATTTGCCGGTGCACTGCGAATAATATAACTGGGGTCAATATATTTTATGGAGTGCTCTAATCCAATTGACTTAAACTTCTCCGATATTTTGCTTTTGAGGTAGAGTCCAATATCATTCAGTTTTACGTTTCCGGAAGCATCTTTTTCCACACCATTATTTTCGAATAATTGCTGACCAGCACCTTCAGCTACAACTATTAAGGTATGGTGTCTCTCTTCCAGTCTTTTTTGCAAAAGATTAAGAAAACCATTCTCTCCTTCTAGGGCAAAATCCATTTCAGGAAGTAATACAAAATTTACTTCCTGGATAGATAATGCAGCATTTGCAGCAATAAACCCGGATTCACGCCCCATAAGTTTCACCAGGGAAATTCCGTTGTAAGCCCCCTGTGCTTCGTTATGAGCATCACGCAATATATTGGTTGCAATAGAAAATGCCGTTTCAAAACCGAATGACCTCTCAATTAAATCAATGTCATTATCAATCGTTTTTGGAATGCCTGAAACTGCAATTTTTAATCCCCTTCGTTCAATCTCCTGTGAAATTTCGTACGCTCCTCTTAATGTACCATCTCCACCAATGGTAAAAAGTATACTAATATTCATCCTTTCAAGTGTATCTACTATTTCGCTAACATCCTGAGGACCTCGAGAAGAGCCTAATATAGTACCACCTGAAAGATGTATAGTTTCAACCATTTGCGGAGTAAGTTCTATGATGCTGTGCTTATATCTCGGAATGAACCCTTCGTAACCGTATTTAAATCCTATAATCCTTGTAAGCCCATATCTATAATACAACTGCATAACCAGGCTTCTGATAACATCATTCAACCCGGGACATAACCCTCCACAGGTAACAATACCTGCTTTACTTTTGGTTGGATCAAAATATATATTTTTACGGGGCCCTGACTTTTCGAATGAAATGGGCATTTCACCATTGTCCCTGCAACTAAGATAACACTTCAGAGTGGGATCATACAAAACTCTGTCCGAATCCTCAACATAATTGTAAATGCCATCTCCTGCAATCTGAGATAGTTTTAACGGAGATTCTACCGTACATTTTCCCAGCTGTTTAACTTCAAAATCATTCGCGTTCATTATTTTATATATATGATATTCTGTTAATTATTTCACGAACAAAGGTAATATCATATTTTAACGTAATGCATTTATGTATGTTATTTTTTTGCTAATTTTTCATTTCCGGGATGTTTCGTATCTCTTTTCAACATCCTATTTCTCAACGGATTCAATCCTCCCAAGCTTGACCTCCCATATGTCGACAATCTCATCTCCAAATGTTTTTGACTGCTGAAAAAGCTTGATGCCAATATTTTTTACAGAATGTTCATGAAAAACGGTGTCTTTGTTGTGCATTCCAATAAATTCCTGGTTATATTGAACAATGCCTTCAAATACAGTATCATTTATCAATTTAAATGGTTGTTTTACAAACATTGTGTCAATATTAAAATAGAGCTTCGACAGTTTTGAACTGGTAATAGCATTTTCAGCATCATTAACAGGAAACTTTAGAAATCTATCCTGTATATCAATGTTGAGAATTATATCACCACTCTCGAATAAATCAACTAACTGACCTGATGCATGATTTCTAAAAGTTTTATTCACTTGTTTTTGGCCCAAAATATTCATCAGATCTTTAAAGTCATTCACTTTTTTCAGCGCTAGCATTTGATAATTTAAAAGCTCAGACTTTGAAAGCCCTTGCATTTCAAAATCTTCTATCTCAGGTTCCCGGGTATTCTCAACTGAATATTCATCTTCCAGAATTAAAGCGCCTTCGGCATTATCAGCTTCTTTATTTGCCGATATGCATGATGAAACAAATATTATGATAAGCAATATATAGTACTGTATTTTATTCTGTCTTAAAAACTTCATAAAATAAAATTATTAGTTCATTTTAAACCGTAATATGGATATCTTATTACCGGTATAAATAGTCTCAATAATTTCAATGTCTCTAAGACTATTAACCGGTGTAGTGAGTTTATTAATAAATTCCTGCTTATTATACATTTCAATTCCCATTTCATTTTTGCCAAACACATGGTATATCCTCGCGTTATCAGCAAACATTTCATCCAGTTGCTTACGCCGCTTCTTCCAATTTGACACATCAGAAGTAGAAAAATAATGTATCATAAGGGCATAATCATTTGCATGAAGGCGAACTTTTTCATTTCTCCTTTTCGAAGAAAGTATGCGGGTAATCGTATCAATTTTATAATAAGGAGCCTTTATTACAAATGATATTTTATCCCGTTTTGTACGTATATGTAAGCATCCATCAGAGTCTGCCACCATATAGGATGGCGATTCCCCGTCGTTAATAATTAACGCTTCAATCTTCATATTTTTAACAGGTTGTTGAAGATCGTTATCAATAAAGCAGAAGCTATACTCTTTTGCTCTGCCAAAAATAATTAATGTAAAAATCCCTATTATAATTATGAGTATCGAATAATATATATAATGATTGTGCCTCAATCGTTTCCTGGTTAACACTATCTTACTTTCCTCACTTAACGGATGTTTTGCTTTAAAATCATTCCAATCAATATAACCAGAATACCGTGCCAAAATATGAAGCATATCAATCCTGGGTATTTTATCGCTTTCTGTTTTTATGTGACTGTAAAACCATTTTTCACTTAATGTACTATTTACCTTTTTCAACAAATCATCCTGAAAATTAACGATATCCTGCCCTTTCCAGGTTTCAATTGCCTCATTCATGCCAGGATATGACTTAATAAGGGTAAGTGCTATTTCTTTTTTTAATAGTTGAAAATATTTAATTTCTCCTGTCTGCATTAAAATTAAATTCAAACAATTAACATTCAGAGCTTTGTAAAACGTTTTACAATTTGTAAAATACTATTCAAGAACTCTACAAGCATTGTGCAAACAGTTTCGTTAAATACTCCATAGGTTTGTCTCATAATGTCAAACCAAAAATTTAAAATTATGAAAAAGATTGAAATTATTGTTAAATCTATTGGAATCTTTATCCAACAGATAAAAATGAAAGTATTTACATACACTACATTACTTATTGGAATCCTTATTTTGTTTACCATGTGCCAAACCGGGGCTGACAAGAGTTCTCCTGAACAATTAGCCATTGAGAGACTTGTATTTGATGAAGAAGAGGCACTGGTGGGCGATATATCATCAGAAGATTTTAACACCGAGGAATATGAAAGGATATATGAAAATCCGTTTATGTTGGCAGCTCAAAATCCTTTATCAACCTTTTCTATTGATGTAGATAACGCATCATATTCTAACATCCGCAGATTTCTTGAGAACAACCAGCTTCCTCCAAAGGATGCAGTGCGTATTGAGGAAATGATCAATTATTTTGACTACAATTATCCCCAGCCAGATGGTGAACATCCTTTTTCCCTTTACACGGAGGTTAGTGAAAGCCCATGGAATGACAGCACCAAGCTGATCCACATTGGTATTCAGGGTAAAAAACTGAATGACAAAGAAATAAAACCAAATAACCTGGTCTTTCTGATTGATGTTTCAGGGTCTATGAATGACAGGAATAAACTTCCCCTGGTAAAACGCTCGCTAAAAATGTTAACCAATGAACTTGACGACAAAGACCACGTTGCAATAGTTGTTTACGCTGGTGCTGCAGGTTTGGTTTTGCCATCTACTCCTGCCAGCGATAAGTTTAAAATTATTGAAGCTATTGACCAGCTTTCTGCAGGAGGTTCAACAGCCGGTGGGGAAGGTATTGAACTTGCTTACAAAATTGCAAAAGAGAATCTTATTGACGGAGGAAACAACCGCGTTATCCTATCAACAGACGGGGATTTTAATGTGGGTATTTCATCCAACGGAGACCTTATAAGACTTATTGAAGAAAAACGAAAAGATGATATTTACCTCACCATCTGCGGATTTGGTATGGGTAATTATAAAGATAGTAAAATGGAACAAATAAGCAATGCTGGTAATGGAAATTACTTTTATATTGATAATGTAAAAGAAGCTGAGAAGGTGTTTGTTAATGATCTTAGGGCCAACATGTACACCATCGCCAAAGATGTAAAAATCCAGGTTGAATTTAATCCGGTTAATGTAAAAGCTTATCGTTTAATAGGTTACGAAAACCGGGTATTAAAAAACGAAGACTTCAATGATGACCAGAAAGATGCCGGTGAACTTGGCGCAGGACATACTGTTACTGCAATATATGAAATAGTACCAGCTTCATCAGGAATGACAATTCCCGGGCATGATGACCTGAAATACCAGGATACTAAATTAACCAACAATGCTGAAAGCAAAGAAATAGTTACTCTAAAACTAAGATATAAGCCTATAGGAAGCGAGGAAAGCAAATTAATAACCAGTGTAGTTCAAGATAGTGAATCATCCCTTAAGAAAAGCTCTGATTTATACAGATTTTCTGCTGCTGTAGCAGGCTTCGGAATGCTTTTAAGAGACTCTGAATATAAAGGAGATTTAGATTTTGAAAAGGTTCTTTCTCTTGCCAAAAGTGTAAAAATGGACGACCCGGAAGGATATATTCATGAATTTATAGAATTGGTAGAGACCGCTGAATTACTATCAGACGAGGAACTAACATCACAAAGTACTGAAGAATAGCTTGAAGCAAAAAAGCGGCACCAACGGGATGCCGCTTTTTAAATATGTATTTTAATATTTCTTTATGAAATATCATAGTTATCATTCCCTGAATTTGCCATTTTAACCACTATTTCCCTGCCGGCAATTTCCTTCCCGTCTAACTCTTCTATTGCGGTTAATGCTCTTCTTTCGTCACGCATTTCAACAAATCCATAACCTTTAGACCTTCCGGTGTTTTTATCAGATATAATTCTTGCAGTATACACTTCACCATACTTTTCAAAAAGTTGAATTAAATCCTCTTTCTGAATCCTGTAATCCAGATTCGCAACAAAAATATTCATGGTCAATAAAATAAAATTAATTGAAACGTAATGGTATTTAATTCTTAAAGATAAAAAAATTAACCTGTATTTATTACGCTGGCCCTAATTTTTTTCTTTAAAAAATGGTTAATTCAACTTTGACGAATTCCCTATTTTACATTCCGATTTTCAGCAATTTTACTTCGTCCACTAAGGGGAGAATCTGAAAATCAAAAGGTTCCATTTAAGCAATAAGGCTGAGAAATGATTTATTTTCCATTATGTTATTTTAGAATTAAATCATTGGATCTTTTGTGACTTTATCCATTCTCTGGCATTTACAAAAGCTTCCATCCATGGAGAAACCTCATCATTTTTTCGATTTTGCGGATAGTATGCCCAATTCCATGGATAGATTGCGCGCTCCAAGTGAGGCATCATGGCTAAGTGACGGCCATCCTCCGAACAGATACCAGCCACATTAAACTGTGACCCGTTTGGATTTCCCGGATATGCTTCATATGAATACTTCATCGTAACATTGTATTTATCTTCAGTATATGGAAATACAAATTTCCCCTCTCCGTGAGCAACCCAAATACCAAGTCTTGATCCTGCAAGTGACTTTAGCATCACTGAATTACTCTCAATAATATCCACAGAAAGAAATTCAGACTCAAACTTATGAGAGTCATTGTGTTTCATATGAGGTTTTTGATCGTGATCCGGAGTAACCAGCCCCAACTCTATCATAAGCTGGCATCCATTGCATACTCCTAAACTCAACGTATCTGGACGTTTATAGAAGTTTTCAAGACTTTGATTCGCACGATCATTATATAAAAATGCACCAGCCCATCCTTTTGCCGAACCTAAAACATCAGAATTTGAGAAACCTCCAACAAAAACAATCATATTTATATCTTCCAGATTTTCTCTTCCCGAAACCAGGTCTGTCATATGTATATCTTTAACATCCATTCCTGCCAGATACATCATAAATGCCATTTCGCGATCACCATTCACACCTTTTTCTCTAATAATAGCTGCTTTCACACCGCTGGCTTCTCTCCTGTCTAATTTAATTCCCAAATCACTGGCCTTACCAGAAAATTTTGGAAGAAATCTATAATCCTGTTTTAGTGTTTTGTAGCTATTGTATCTCTCCAGGGCTTTCTTTTCCCCCGATTGTTTTCTGTCCAAAAGGTATGATGTTCTGAACCATACATCTCTCAATTTTTGAATATCAAATTGCGTTTTATTTCCACCTTTTTCAATATACATTATCCTTTCATCGCAAGGATTTCCAATATTAGTGTATAAAATTCCAGCCTTTTTCAGTATTGCATCAGTGCTTGCAAAATCTTTCACTTGTATGATCAATGCCGGATTTTCATTAAATACCATTTTTACAGTATCATCAACACCCAGAGAATCCAGGTTTACTTTTAATCCGCCTTTATCATTAGCAAATGTCATTTCAAGCAAAGCAGTTATCAATCCACCGGAAGAAACATCATGTCCGGCTAATACCAATCCTTTTTCAATCAGTTCCTGAACTGCACCAAAGGCTTTCACAAAATAACCGGCATCTTTTATTGTCGGAACGCTCTTGCCAAGCGAATTTAACACTTGTGCCAGGCTACTGCCTCCAAGTTTTTTTGCATCTCTTGAAAGATCTATATATAATATCTGTGTATCCTTATCATTTTCTACCACAGGGCTAACCGTTTTACGAATGTCGATGACTTCAGCGACAGCTGAGATAATAACCGTACCGGGAGAATATACAACCCCATCCTGATATTTTTGGGTCATAGAAAGAGAATCTTTCCCGGTCGGAATATTCAGACCCAGCGCAATGGCAAATTTACTGGCTGCTTCAACTGCCTCGTACAACCTGGCATCTTCACCTTTATTTTTACATGGCCACATCCAGTTTGCACTTAGTGAAATACCTTTAATGCCATCCTGCAAAGGTGCCCATATTATATTTGTTAATGCTTCAGCAATTGAAAGTACTGAACCACTTGCCGCATCAACAAGACCACTGACGGGAGCATGGCCTATAGAAGTTGCTATCCCGCTTTTCCCCTGGTAATCAAGTGTAACAACACCCAGGTTATTTAACGGTAATTGAATTTCACCGCATGTTTGTTGAAGCGCAATTCTTCCGGTTACCGAACGATCAACCTTGTTGGTTAGCCAATCTTTACAAGCAACTGCCTCTAATTGAAGTACTAGTTCAAGATACTCATGTATTTTGGATATCTCATATTTAATTTCACTGTATTCTTCAAATTCAGAATTATCCTGCATTACTGTTTTGGGCGGATTCCCGAAAAGATTCGCCAATTGAAGATCCATCGGCTTTTCTCCGGTTTTTACATTAACAAAGGTAAACTGATGATCCCCGGTAGCAGTGCCTATTACGTACATCGGAGCCCTTTCACGTTCGGCAATATGCTTCAATTTATCTATGTCCTTTTCATGTAAAACAAGCCCCATTCGTTCCTGTGATTCGTTTCCTATAAGCTCTTTAGCCGATAATGTAGGATCTCCAACGGGCAGGTTTTCCATATTTATTTCACCTCCCGTTTCTTCCACTAATTCTGAAAGGCAATTCAGATGGCCTCCAGCACCGTGATCATGTATCGAGATAATAGGATTTTCAGAATCTTCACCTAAAGCTCGTATTGCGTTATACACCCTTTTCTGCATCTCAGGATTTGATCTCTGGACTGCATTCAACTCAATTGCATTATCAAATTCTCCAGTAGCAACAGAAGATACAGCTCCTCCCCCCATACCAATTCGATAATTATCGCCTCCAAGTAAAATTACTTTGTCTCCCTTTTTAGGGTGACCCTTAATCGCATCCTTCTTATTAGCAAAGCCTACACCACCGGCAAGCATGATCACTTTATCAAATCCAAATTTCTTGTCATTTTCTTCATGCTCGAAAGTTAGTATACTACCACATATCAGGGGTTGTCCAAACTTATTACCAAAATCACTTGCCCCATTGGAGGCTTTAATCAGTATTTCCTCCGGTGTTTGATAAAGCCATTTTCGTGGCGGTTTTGCTTCCCATGCCCGGCCTTCCTCTACACGCGAATAAGATGTCATATATACAGCTGTACCGGCAATAGGAAAGGCTGCTTTACCCCCACCAATGCGGTCGCGTATTTCACCGCCCGATCCTGTAGCTGCCCCATTAAAAGGCTCAACAGTAGTGGGAAAGTTATGCGTCTCAGCTTTCAATGATATTACCGATTCTATATCTTTAACCTCAAAAAAATCAGCCACATCCTGACGTTTTGGTGCAAACTGCTCAATCATTGGCCCTTGAATAAAGGCACAATTATCCTTGTATGCACTTACGATACGATTTGGATTGATCTGAGAAGTAAGTTTGATAAGTTGAAAGAGCGATTTTTCTTTAGCATCCCCATCAATTATAAAAGTGCCGTTAAAAATCTTATGCCGGCAATGTTCTGAATTAACCTGTGAAAAGCCAAATATCTCACTATCCGTAAGTTTCCTGCCAATATTCTTACTTAAATCTTCCAAATACATTATTTCCTCATTGCTCAGAGCTAATCCTTCCTGTTTGTTGAAAGCAGCTATATCCTCAATATAAATAATTGGCTGAGGCTCCCTTAAAATTGTAAAAATTTCCTGATTTAATCCATTGTAAACTTTTTGAAGCATAGGATCAAACTCAGGATTAGTGTCGTTTGTCTTATAAAATTCTTCAATTCGCTCAATTCCTTTTACTCCCATGTTTTGTGTAATCTCAACAGCATTCGTACACCACGGAGTTATCATTTCCTTGCGGGGACCGATGAAAGTTCCCTCTACAAATTCGCCGTTAAGCTTTTGGGCATTCCCAAAAAGCCAGGATAGCTTATTAACTGTATTGTTATCTAAAGATCCGGATACTTTTACGGCAATCACCATCTGCGATTCCCCAGCGAAAAATTCAATCATTATCTGTATTTTATATGGTAAGAAATCTTGCACAAAATTATAAAAACAATACCAGAATAGAGATATTCTACCCTGGTAGATGTTAACATTCTTTACACGACTAAAACCAACACCAGGACAATGGCTGAATAGCTGTCTATAGCTTGAAAACTATAGGGAAAATAAATTTTACCTTAACGGGTTCCCCATCTTTAATTCCGGGTATCCACGGAGGTGAATTTATTATTATCTTCTTGGCTTCCCAATCATATTCATCAAGTATTCCGTGAAGAATTTTCACCTCTTCCGTCTGTCCAATTTCATTTACTATAAATTCCACATAAATGGTACCTTCGGCCGGTGATTTTTTCTCAACTTTCGGAAATATAATATTATTATTTATGTATGCTCTGTACTTATCGTAATTACCTCCTTCAAACACAGGCATTACATCAAGAGTTTTTATGGTATTTTCATCAATACTTTTTGAGGATGCTTTGCGTCGCTTTTTATCATGAGGTGTGTACACTTCAGTAGCTTTATCTTCATTAAATGTAATCACAGCAACAGTATCTCTGCCTTTAATAAGGGCCCAGTCTCCCTCTTTTCTACCATTTATATATTGCCCGGTTGACCTGAAGTTTTTCCCGTTTAACAATGTCCATGCACCCTCCTTTTTACCATCCTTGTATTCCCCTAGTTCAATAATATTCTCCTTGTAATATCGTTCAAATTTCCCATGCTTTAATGATGGATTATCTTGATTTACCATATATAATTCATAAATATCATTGCATATGGTATCTTTTATCATGGATGATTCCTGTGAATACCCTTCTTTCAAGGATATAATTAAAATCGTAACAAATAAGATTCTATTTAACATAGGTATATAAACTTAAGTATGGAATAAATTTAAGATTTTTCCTTAAATATATCATCTTCTCGTTGTAAAAAAATAGACAATTAATTATAATAACATGCGAACATTATTATTTGGTTTTCGTTTTTAAAAAATATTAACAATGTTTCATTCAATTGTATGTAATTCTTTAATATCTTTAAAACTTTCATTAAAAGAATATAATATTATGAAAAACAGACTGGTATCTTTATCACATATTGCTCTCATCATTGCTTTGGTTACTATTAATTTACAGGCAATTACAGGACAAGGATATAAAATAAAACTTACCATAAAAGGAATGCCAAATAAAACCATTCTTCTTGGCCATTACTTTGCAAAAGACAATTTTGTAGTTGATGATTCTATTAAACTGAATGCGAAAGGAATAGGCATTTTTAAAGGTGATAAAGAACTCCCGGGAGGTATGTATTCTTTTGCTTCCCCTCCCAACAGGCTTTTTGATTTCATGGTTGACAAACAACAAGATTTCAGCATAGAAGCTGACACTTCAGATTTTTATATGACAAAAAAAACAACCGGGAATATTGATGATGAGTTGTTTGTTGAGTATCAGAAATTTTTAGCAAATAAAAGAAAAGAAGCCCTGGAACTGCAGGATAATCTGAGGGATACTAAAGATGAAGCAACCAAGAAGGACATAAAGGATAAATTATCCAAATTAAATGTGGAAGTAATTGATCATCAAAATAAACTGATTGAAGAACATCCGAATACTTTTTTTACAACTTTTATTAAAGCAACAATGAGAGTTGAAGTACCAGACCCACCAAAAGATGAAAACGGCAACATTATTGATTCTGCTTTTCAATATAACTACTATCGGGCTCACTATTTTGACAACTTTGATATTGGAGATCCTCGTTTAGTTCGGACTCCTTTGTTTGAAGAAAAATTCCAAACATACTTTGAAAAGGTATTGCTTCAAATACCAGATACCTTAATTCCTGAAATGGATAAGGCAATTGAAAAAGCAAGAGCAAGCGACGAACTGTTTCGCTATGTACTGGTAAAGCTATTCAATGATTATGCACAAAGCCAGATAATGGGTATGGATGCTATTTATGTACATCTTGCAGAAAAATACTACATAAAGGAAGCTACGTGGAGTGATACCACATTTATTAAAGACCTGAAAGAAAGAGTAGCAAAAGCCAAACCAAATCTGATTGGTCAAATTTCTGTAAACCCTCAACTGGTTAAAATATCTGCCGAACACTTTAAAGCTGCTGCTTCTGATCCCGAATTAAAGAAAAATCCATATGTAGGAACATTTTTCAATGTACACGACATTCCTGCAAAATATTTAGCTATAGTATTCTGGTCTGCTGATTGCGGACATTGCAAAAAATCAGTTCCGGCATTATATGAAGTTTATAAACGCAAAAAAGATATAGGATTAGAAGTATTAGCTATTCACATGACCGGAGGAGAAGAAGGTAAAATTGAGTGGATTGACTTTATTAATAAGAATCAATTATATGATTGGGTAAATGCCTGGAATCCTTATGATTTTAGTTTTAAAGCGGACTTTGATGTTGCTACTACAAACGTAATTTACCTGCTCGATAAAGACAAGAGAATAATAGCTAAAAGAATAGGCCCGGAACAAGTAGAAGAAATAATTGAATTTGAAGAGAAGAAAAACAAATAGCATTAGCCATGCCCGGTAATGATGAAATAATTGAGCTGGTTAAAAATTATGTAAAGGAAAAACTTCAAAGTACGGAAACAAGTCACAATTGGTGGCATTCATTCAGGGTATGGCAAAATGCAAAGCTCTTAAGGAAAGATTATCCTCAATCTAATCTGTTAGTAATTGAAATATCGGCACTGTCGCACGATCTTATAGATGAAAAGTTATTTAATATTACAGACAATAATGAACTCTGTTTAAAGGATTTTTTGAAAGAACTCAGGTTGCCTGAAAACACTATTGTAACTATACTTGCTATTATAAAGTCTATTTCATACAAAGACTCATTTGAAATAACTGACTCTAATAAAAGCATCGAATTCCAGATAGTTCAGGATGCAGACCGGTTGGATGCTATAGGTGCAATAGGTATTGCACGTGCTTTTAGCTATGGAGGGGCTTTAGGCAGAGAAATATTTAATCCGGAAATTACTCCTGAAAAATTCACCTCAGGTGATGAATATAAAAAATCAAAATCGCCTACAATAAACCACTTCTATGAAAAGTTGCTGCACTTAAAAGATGAAATGAACACACAATTAGCCAAAAACCTTGCTGAAGAACGACATGAAATAATGGTTCAGTTCTTAACCCACTTTAAAAAAGAGTGGAACCTTGAGAAATAACAAGAAAGAAAACAAAAAATACATTTGGCATGATTTTAGCATCTTTCATTTTATGAATATTTTTTGTAATTTTTACAGCTATGAAACGATTCAGATTTTTCAAGAAAAATTATTATAAGCATTTTTTTCAACTCACATTGCTTCTAGTGATAATTGGTTTCATCTCTTGTGAAACAGAAGACGATGATTTTGGTGATCCCAGAGAGAGTATAGAAGGTTCATGGATATGTTCAGAGAATAGTCAATCCTTTGGCACGTCGTCCTATACGGTATATATTGACCCCGATCCGGATGACTCCACTGCTGTGCGTATTGAAAACTTCTATAATTTAACTGATCTTAATGCTTATATATATGCAAAAATGAACGGTAACATCCTTACATTAAAAAGCCAGGCCGTAAGCGCCAGGGGAAGCAACTGGATTATAAAATCAGGAACCGGCATTATTTCAAACAATAAGAAAGAAATAGAATGGGAGTACCAGATTGATGATGGAAGCGGTGAAATCGATTATGTAGAAGCAACTTATACAAGACAATATTAGATCATGGTACGTTTGATATATGCAACATTATTAAGCAAGAATATAACCGCAGTTTATAGTTTCTTACCATTGGAATATTAGTTAAATGGAATCTTGGGAAGGCTGCATTGATTTTTTACTTCTGACTCCAATTATCCAGAAATTCATTATTCCATCCTTACCAGCTCTACTTACTTACTGATATTAAATTATTTGCGCTACTTAACTGATCAGTACCTGCCAGAATTTATCATAATCAGTACACAACTATTAATTGCGTCAATTCCGCTTCTTATCGCTAATTTCAGTAATTCCGGATTTTCTGTTCCCGGATTAAAGATCAGACGCTGAGGTTTTAATTTTATAACATAGTCATAATACTCTTTCTGCTTCGAAGGATTCAAATACATAGCAACAGTATGTACCTCTTTAACATGTAATTTTTCACAAACTATAGGAACCGCTCCAATTACTCCTTTTTTTATTCCCAGCGGAACCACCTCAATTCCCATATTTTGTAGCATTATGGCGGCTTTATGGGCATACCTGTATCGATTTGGGCTTGCACCTATAATAAGGGTTTTCTTCATTTGGTATGCAATTACATCCGGATTAAAAGAACAACTGCAAATGCTTCAATTCCTTCTTCCTTACCAACAAATCCAAGTTTTTCAGTAGTAGTAGCCTTTACAGACATCTGATCTGTTGATATTTTACATATTTCCGCTAACACTTGCCTCATTTGAGGAATATTATCCTTTAATTTTGGGGTTTGCAGACAGACTGTTGAATCAATATTTCCAACCTGATATCCTTTTTCGCTGATAAGTTCTATTGTCTTGGCAAGAAGTATCCTGCTATCAATATTTTTATATTGTAATGATGAATCCGGGAAATGAATACCTATATCACCCAAACATGCTGCTCCAAGTAATGCATCACAAATTGCATGAATCAGAACATCACCATCAGAATGTGCAACGGCACCTTTTGTATGAGGTATTTCAACCCCCCCTATGACTAATGTATTCCCTTCCTTTAATTGGTGAACATCATAGCCAAAGCCCGTTCTTATATCATGCTTAATCAAATGAAAAAGTGAGAGTAAAACGAATGGTATTTGCCAATGGATTATTTTGATACACAGGTATGAGATATGAAAAATCAAGACTTAGAATATTTAACTTCAGACCAATACCTGTAGTAACATATTTTCTATTTCCTTTTGTAGCATGTTCGTGGAAATATCCTCCCCTGACTGCGAACTGTTCTCTATACCAGTATTCAATACCTCCACAATAATATATTTCATGCAACTCTTCCTTTAATCCTCCAGGGGCATCACCAAATGATTGAAACATTCCTATAATAGATGGGACATCATCATCCTTGCCGGATTCGATTACATTGCCAGTACTATCATAAATGGGTGATGTAGGCACAAGATGTTTATTCACATCCAAAGCAAATGTTATAGAGTTATATTCATCCAGATCTACTTTAAGGGCACTTCCCAATCTAAGATTTGTCGGGATAAAACTTTTCACATCATTATCTGTATACGATATTCTGTTCCCGATATTTGAAATAGTCCCTCCGAATGAAAGCTCCCCTGATTTATCTTTTAGTCTTACCTCTTTTTTATAATAACTGGAAATATCTGCTGCAAATGCATTTCCTGGTTTAGAATCTTCTATGGTCGCACCAGTCAGGTCAGAACGGATATATCTGAAAGCGAGAGCTCCTGAAATATTGTCTGAAAAGGCCATTGAATAGGCAGCATCTAATGCAAACTCGTTTGGATTATGTTGTCCGGTTTCAAGACCAAAGTCATTGGTAAATTGAATATTACCCAATGAAAAATAAAGAAGGCTGGCACTTAATGCCTGTCTGTCATTAAATTTTTTATACCATGAAAGGTATGCAAGGTTTATCTCTCCAATAAGATTTCTTAGCCATGGTGTATAAGAAAATCCAACCTCCATATTATGCTCGGCAAACGCATATTTAGACGGATTCCAATGTTGCGAATTTATATCGGGACTTGTTGCTGCACCGACGTCTCCCATTGCACCAGCTCTTGAATCCGGGGCGATAGTTAAAAAGGGTACTGTGTATTTAATGTTGTTTAACTCTTCTCCGGCAGAGTTATGATCCTGCGCCCATACCTTCATTCCTGTAATAAGAGAAATCGCCACAAATAAAACTAAAAACCTACGATTCATTATTATGTTTTTTTAAAAGTTCACAAATATAAATAATAATTTACTATAGAAGAAATTATCTTAAGATTAATAACTTATCAGATTTTTGAACAACATCACCTGTTGATGATTTTACCAAAACTCTATAAATATATATGCCATTATTTAATGGATTCCCATTAATATCTTTTCCATCCCATTGAATAGGACCCTCTTTATAACCACTAGGTACAGTATTGTATTCTATTACTTTAACCAAATCCCCATTCATTGAGAATATTTGAAGGGTAACCTCCAAAGCGGCATCATTCTGGTTATGTTCAAAATAGAAAGCGGTACCATTATCCGATACTGGATTAGGATAATTTATCAGTCTCGATATTTTTAAATCTAAGGCATCAGCCACAAAAAAATCAATAGTAGCTTCCGAGGAATTATTATACACATCCCATACTTTAACCCTTAATGAATGCTGGCCTTCTGATAGTGAATACAATGGATAAGTAACAGAACCCTCCTTGTAACTATTTATATCTGATAAAAAATACTCATTCAATACTATTGGATTTCTTTGATCTCCATCTATGATAGCCGTAATACTATGGCCAATGCCACTACTTGATGTATTTATTCCTTTCTCATCAAATATTCGGGCATAAAGGTCCGGATTTTCATCAGTAATACCTCCATTAATAAATCCTGAATCATTCATGTATAGTTTTATTTCAGGACCATTCATATCGTTTTCCGCATAAGAATTAAAACCGCCAATACTTATTTTATTGTAATAGCCTGTTGCATCTTCATCTTCATCTTCATTCAATGCATAAAGGCTTATCTTTCCATTTCCCGATAAGTAGTTGATATCTTTAGGTACTATAAAAGAGAACGAAAATGTACCGTTATTTACAGCTGCTCTGCCCTTAAATAAAATATTAGTTTGAGAGTAATATGTTGCTTTTTTGCTATCATTATCATTAACCAGTGTTGTCAACGCGTTTGGTTTATCAAATATGGTAGCATAGATAATGCCATTAAATTCATTTAAAAAGACTCCTTCTTCAGATTGTATATGTCCTGAAATCTGAACAAGGTCAAGGGCTTTAACAGTATCTGAAAAGACATTCAAAGTATCTTCAAAGCCACCTACAGCTACATTATTAATAGAATCTACAATAAGTCTATGCTTTGGACATGGAACTTTGATAGCCGGATCACCGAGAAGACAAAATTTTCTTTTATTGAGGTTATCTGCTGATGCTTCTTTTGACATCCGAATTAAATCACCAAATCTTTGAGCCTCATTATGCTCATTTTTTGTAAAAGCAACTGCATAAAACCTTTCGTTCAACCGATAATTATCAGATGCATATACCAATCTGTTGGTTGTAAAAGAGGCTATACCTCCACCATGGGAATTCAGAACTACAAGTTCTCCTGCTGTTGGTGATGAAACAAATTTGGTTCTGCCTTCTATAATTATATCATCAAATCGGGAAAATTCACACGTAGCAGTAAAAAATATAGGGAAAATTTCAGGGTTATACCAATTAGATATGTCCTGCTTCGTAAGAATTTTTTCGTGAGCCAAACCTTGTTCACTTCCATGTCCTGTGTAATTCATAAACAACCCGCCAATCTTCAACCTATTATTTATTGCCTCAGTAACTGCCGGATATGAAGCTCCTGTGGCACCTGCCACTTGTTTGTATGTATCCAAAAGTATCCTTTCCGTATTAAAAAATGGATAATTAGCATTTAAATAACTTGCTAAACTATTTGCCTGATTCATATGCAGATTGCCATCCTGATCATCACCTATAAAAGTTAAAGTGTTGCGCCAGGGCCCACGACTGGAATTACTTATATAAATCTTTACCTTTTTCACCATATCCTGAGCTTCAGTTGCATTTTGTATGGTAAACCTACCCACGCCAATATCTAATTTCCCATCCAAATAATTTTCATCATAACCCAAAATTCCATAATAATCATCCGTAACAATTGTGTTTGACTGAACAAGGGATTCATTTGACTGATAGGTAGGTATAAAATTTGGATTCAGGGGCGGACGGGTTTTGTTATCATAATTGCCATCACCAAATAATAGAAGGTATTTTAAAGCATTATCATCCCTGTCATACAAAAACTTCATAAAATCCCTGATAGCCGTGATATCAGGAGTACCTGACGAGAACTCATTATAAATATCATCAAGTATAACTACCATAACATCAATATCATTATGAGTCCTGTGAAAGTCAGCTAAATCATTTGCTTCATTAACAAATTCCTTAGGTGTCAGTATAACATAATTGGGTACAGACATGCCATGCAAATCCTGCTTTTCAATAATTCCAAGATCATCACCCTGTGTATATGGTTTCTGAAGCTGTGATACTTTATTAAAGGCAACAAATGTCCGTAAACTATCTGTAGGAACTATAAACTCCAGTTTTGATCCGGTAAGAGCAGCGCTTATACTTTTAATATTGTGTATATCCGTAACATCCCATACCAACGTATTTTCAGTTGCATTATCCAATTGAAATTTTGAAATATTGCCAATACCAACTGAATTAACATCCCTGAAAATTAAATCATTTCCTTCTAACTTCAGTTTTCTCCTGGCATTTAGTATTACATAGTCGAACCAAGCCTCTTCAGTATAATTAGCACGCTTATTAAATTTAAGTTCAATATTTAAAGAATCCGAATGTGTAGAATAGGAGAATAATGCATTCCCTCCATTCGCATACGCACCAGTGACAGAACCAAGATTACCGCCCAAACCTAATATACTGATAAGTCCAAGTGAATCATTGTTGCATGTAACAGATATATTGGTTGAATAATATGTTCTGGCAATGGCATTAAAACGCATTTTAACAGGCTCATCCCTTAAAATATTTTTTTTATACAACGAAAAATATTCATATAAATTAAAACTCATAGGATTTCCATACCATTCCTTACCCGAGCGGAGTAAGTTTACGTATTCAGGTTCATAAAAATCATAATCATCAAATGAAGTAACTTGTTGATTAGCGACACCTCCCCCACTAAGATTTACTATCGAATTTCCAGATGTAATATCTGTTGTTATAAAATAGTACATATAATCAGAATACAAATGCATGGAATGGTAGAAAAAATTATTGCCGTAAGTCCATTTATGAGGTCCCTCAAGATAAAAAATTATTGAATTATTATAATGAATTAGTGGTATTTCAACCAGATCGTCATATTTACGATGGCCTGGCAACTCAGGTAGCATCCCTGCTCCATAACCATATAAACGTGCATTTTGCGGATTGGTAAAACCCATATTCTCAAGGTCTGTGTATGTTAAAGTATAGATCCCGTCATCACTCACCTTAATCTTATACCACTTACCTGTGCTCAAAAGAGATGAAGATTTGTACGTACCTTTCTTTACACTTATCC
The DNA here is from genome assembly GCA_016926235.1 of Bacteroidales bacterium. The sequence goes on from JAFGOZ010000005.1 coordinate 22,995, forward strand.
TCTCAGTGCCTTGTTCAAGAATAAAACTAAAGTCAGTAATACGTTTAAGGTTTCCATCTTCAATTATAAAAGGATAAAAAAACAGTTCCAGATAAGGCTTCTTTTCTATATAAGATAATAGAGTTTTATACTTTATATCCTCACCAAATATTGATATGTCTGATATTATATCAACCTGTTCCTGAGGAATATCTTCATATTCATAATTCAATATTTTAATTTTGGGTAACACCTCCATATCACCAATAGCTATTCTTTCATAGTAAACGGGGATAGGATATTGAGGATCAGAATAGGCAGCATTTTTAAACTTCAAAACTTTATATAACGAAACATTATCTTCATCAAAAATCTTTTTAATATAGGGATCCTGCCATTCTATACTCCTATGTATTGTTTGAGAATAAGTAATGCCCGAAACAAATAAAGCACAAAATATAAACAAAGTTTTTTTTAACATTTCTGAAATTCGCATCGCATAAAATTATTAGATAAAAACGAATTAAATAACATTTTAGTATAATCTCCTTATTTTTGTGAGGCAATTTATTAAGGATTTTTACGTTTTTTTATTTAATCTTACAATTATACAATGCTGAATGAAAAGTGTTTACATATAAATAAAAATTTTAACAAATTAATAACATTTTTTTTTATTCAATTGTTTTCTTGCTTAACCTATTCTCAAGATCCTGATTTTTCACAATATTTTAACAATGCTATTAATCATAATCCGGCCAGTGCAGGAGAATTGGAATATTCCAGGGCAAGCCTCATCTATAGGAACAGTTGGCCCTTCAATTCTGAGCTACGTAATTCATTTATCAGTTATTCTGCATCATATGACCAACCCTTAGTATTTGCAGGCGGGGGCATTGGTATTATTGTATCACGGGATGTGCAAGCACAGGGAATATTTAGCAGTACTACAGGAGGAGTAATGTATTCGCATCATATAGATATATCCGAAGATCTGTTGATTTTATCTGCATTGCAATTTTCTATAATGCAAAATAAACTGGATGCTTCAGAAATAATACTTCCAGATAGGGTATTTGGCAATTCAATGGACCAGGAAAATATATCCTCAGAATCTCACTTTAATTTAGATTATTCTTTGGGATTCATTGCTATCTATCAATATTTCGAAGGAGGACTTTCCATACATCACCTTACCCGCCCTCTTTTATTGAATGATTCTTTATATTATCCATACAAACATAAAATTACTTGTACTGCACAACATACTTTTTTATTGGAACGAATCCGGGCCGGAAGGATTCCGAAAGCGATTATTCCTTCATTCGTTTATCAATCTCAAGGGAGTTTTCAACAGTTACTTTATGGGTGCAGGTATCAGACCGATCCATTAAGTTCAGGTTTTTTTATAAAACAAAAATTAATAAATAACGTATATAGTTTAATACTATATTTGGGAATAACTTATAAAAATTATACTTTTGGCTACAGTTATGACTATAACATCCCCAAGAAGGGAATTAGTGTACCTTTTACGGGAAGTCATGAATTGACATTAAAATTAAATTTGCATAAATTTGAAAAAAGCAAGGGCATAAAGGCAATAAAATGCCCTAAGATTTAGTTATTTTTTTGTTTAGTACTATTTTCTTATTAAAATTATTTATTATCTTTAAATTTGAAAATAAAATATTCGAAGCTATGAATACGAGAGTGAAACAACAGTCATTAATTGGACTGGCCCTATTTGTTATAGCGTTATTAATAATAACTGCTTGTGGTGGTGGTGGGCGCAGCAAAGGTGTATCCCCAACAACCGGATGGAATTATAATGACCCCGACAATGGTGGTTACTTTGTAAATGAAAATTATAGCCAGCCTACTGGTCCGGGATTGGTTTTTATTGAAGGTGGCACATTTACTATGGGCAGGGTTGAACAAGATGTAATGTATGATTGGAACGCAGTACCCAGAAGGGTTACTGTTACTTCATTTTACATGGATGAAACTGAAGTAAGAAACGTGGACTATCGGGAATACCTTTTCTGGATAAGCCGCGTATTCAAAGATATGCCTGAAGTAGGGAAAAAAGCACTCCCTGATACACTGGTATGGAGAAGTGCATTAGGATACAATGAACCTTATGTTGTTTACTACTTCCGCTCTCCGGCATATAATAATTACCCTGTTGTAGGTGTGAATTGGCTTCAGGCAAATGATTATTGCATTTGGAGAACTGACCGTGTAAATGAAAACATCCTGATTGAACAAGGTATACTTTCCATAAATCCAAACCAGTTGGGTGCTGAGAACTTTAATACTGATGCATACCTGGCAGGACAATATATTGGTTTGGTAAACCAAAATCTGCCTGACCTTGATCCGAATAAAGAGGAAAGAAGGGTTCAAATGGAAGACGGCATCTTATTACCAGCCTACAGACTTCCCTCAGAAGCAGAATGGGAATTTGCTGCATCTGCGCTTATTGGGAATTCATATGACGAAAGAATATATGAAAGAAGATTGTATCCATGGAATGGTCACAACGTAAGAAATGACGCTGTGAAATACCGTGGTGAAATGAGGGCAAACTTTGTTAGAGGTCGTGGTGACTATATGGGTACCTCGGGCGATCTGAACGATAATGCTCCGATACCTGGTGAAGTAGATGCTTACTGGCCAAATGACTATGGATTGTATTGTATGGCTGGAAATGTTAATGAATGGGTGCGTGATGTATACAGACCTCTGTCATTTGAAGATTTTGATGAATTCAATCCATTCAGAGGTAACGTTTTCACCCAGTTACGCAGAGACCCACAAGGAAATTTAGCTCCAAAAGACAGTATAGGACGCTTACAAGTGGAAGAGATTAGTGCAGCTGATGCAACAAACAGAAGAAATTACGCAAAAGCTGACTATATCAACTATCGTGATGGTGATGTTGAATCCAGTGTTATTGAGGGTAGTCAATGGGCTGCTCAGGCTGTTAATCAAGACAGAGGATCGGACAGAATGTATTCACAAGATATTCAAGATATGTCTTCATTAGTTGATGACCACGTAAGAGTATATAAAGGTGGATCATGGAAAGACAGGGCTTACTGGTTAAGTCCCGGAACAAGAAGGTTCCTGGATGAAACTCAATCCACTGACGACCTGGGTTTCAGATGTGCAATGACTCGTGTCGGCAGCCAAACAGATTATTAATATCGTATTCATACACATATATAACCTCATTATAGAAATATAGTGAGGTTTTTTTATGCATACTATGAAAAATGACAATATATACAACCTGTTTCTTTCTAGTGAAGGAATAGTAACAGATACAAGACAAGTTAGGCCAAATTGTATATTTTTTGCCCTTAAAGGTGAGCGTTTTAATGGAAATACATTTGCATCAACCGCAATAGAAAACGGATGTAGTTATGCAATTATCGATGAACCACAATATAGCATCCAGGATAAAACCATTCTGGTTGACGATGTTCTTAAATGTCTACAGGATCTGGCAAACTATCACAGAAAAAAATTGAACATCCCCATAATCGCAATTACCGGCACTAACGGTAAAACAACGACTAAAGAACTTATTAATACTGTGTTAAGATCAAAATACAATGTATGTGCAACAAAAGGTAATCTAAATAACCATATTGGAGTTCCCCTGACATTACTATCTGCTCATAAGAAGAATGATATTGCAATCATTGAAATGGGAGCAAATCATACTGGGGAAATTGATTTATTATGCAAAATAGCAGAACCAGATATGGGAATTATTACCAATATTGGATATGCCCATATTGAAGGATTTGGAAGTTATGATGGAGTTAAAACTGCAAAAAATGAATTGTACAGATATCTTATTCAAAAAAACAAAATCATCTTTCAGAATAATGAGGATCATGTGCTTAGAGAGCTTACAAGCTCATATAACAACATTGTTTATTATGGATCTGATGAAAAAACCCTGGTTAAAGGGAAGATAATAAGTTCATTCCCTTATTTGACGATAGCTGTCTCATGCCCGCTGAATATTTCAAAAACAGATAAAACAGTTCGTACAAAACTTACTGGAGAATATAACCTGCCTAATATCTTAGCAGCTATTGCCATTGGGCTTCATTTGGAAGTAAACTTTGAGGATATTATAAAATCGATTGAAGTATGGGAGCCGGAAAATAACCGCTCTCAATTAGTTGAAAAGACTCCATTAAATAATAAATTATTATTGGATTGCTATAATGCAAACCCAACGAGTATGGAAGCTGCTCTCACGAGCTTTTTATCAATCCCTGTCTCAAAGAAAGTATTAATACTAGGTGAAATGCTTGAACTGGGAAACGAAACAAAAGTTGCGCACCAACAACTTGTACAATTAGCACAAAGTTTAAGTCCTGAAAAGATCATTTTTATTGGTAAAACATTCGAAAAGCAAGTATCCGAAGACTCTACCTGCAATATTTTCCCTAATTCAAGAGAGGCATTGAACTATTTGAATAAATACCCTATAAAAAATTCTCTTATATTACTTAAGGGATCGAGAGGAAATAAGCTTGAAGAATTAATACCCGCATTATAGCTACTATTTAATGTGAGTACAATCTTATTTTATAATCGAGTTCATTATATTAAAAGAAATCTTGAGGTCATTCTTATTCCTTGTGATCTGCCAAAATACTGATCGATAGTGGACATCATTTTAGTGATATTAATTGGTTTTGCAAAGTATTCATCGCATCCAAATTTTATACACATTTCCTTATCCTTAACCATGGCATGGGCTGTTTGTGCAAAAACAGGAATATCAGGACGATGCTTTTTGATTAATCTTGTTGTTTCAAATCCATCTAATTTAGGCAACTTTATATCCATTAAAACTAAATCGATTTTAGGACTTCTAATACAATTTACAAAAGCAGCAATTCCATCCAGTGAATGAATTATGCTGCAACTGGTATTCTTAAGCATCTCATATAATAAGTGGTATGAATGCAAATCATCATCTGCAATCAGAATTACTCTATCATTCCACTTATATAGCGGACTTGGTAAATAGCTCATGGGTCTATCGGGCTTATTATAGGTTATCTATATATTTATACCAAAAAGCCCAAATTAGTAACCCGTTTTTTTTAAAAATTTAACGATTTAAATGTTTTTTTTCTTTTTAAATAGTATTGCCACACTATATTTCGCTTGTATATTTCGTTGTGATACAGATTGTTAACCCTTTCCCCTATCCTTTTTTTACGTATTAATCTTTTCTTTCTATAAAAGTCGATATGAGCCTTGAAAATTGCCAAAACATCTTTAAATTTTAACTTAAACAAAAATCTTAGGGCAGATATCATATCCATGCACAACCTTCTAAAAATTCTCGTATTGACATTTTGATGAGGCAGGTTTTTATATAACATAAATAGTGAATTCCGAAAATTCAGATAGGTCTTTCTGGGATTTCCCTTAGGAAGAGTGCCTCCTCCAACATGATAAACTGATGAAGATGGCACATATACTATTCGATAACCAGTATTTTTTAATCTCCAGCACAAATCAATTTCCTCCATATGAGCAAAAAAATCATTATCAAACCCCCCTAAACCATTAAAAATTTCTGATCTCACAAACATGCACGCACCTGTTGCCCAAAAAATGTCAGCAACATCATCATATTGGCCTTCATCTTTTTCGCAGGTCTCAAAAATACGGCCTCTGCAGAAGGGATAACCCAATACATCAATATATCCTCCCGCAGCACCTGCATATTCAAATGTATTTTTTTCATGATAGGCAAGTATTTTTGGCATACATGCAGCCACATCGGTATTACTTTCCATATAATGAATAACAGGATTAATCCAGTTTTTAGTTACCTCAACATCCGAATTCAACAAAATATAATACTCCGATTCTATTTGTTTCAACGCATTATTATAACCTCCTGCAAATCCATAATTTTTGTCAAGAATAATGATATCAACATCTTCGCTATAATATTTTCTTAAAAAAGTTATTGAATCATCGCTGGAGGCATTATCAGCTACAGTGATCCTGACTTCATCTGATTTGGAAAAATGAATTACCGAAGGAAGAAACTGTTCAAGAAATTTTTTCCCATTCCAATTTAAAATTACAACAGCAACTTTAGTTTTTTTGTTCATGTTCTTGAGCTTTGCGGTTTTTCAATTTCCATCTTCTGTGTGTCCATAACCATAATTCTGGTTTTTCCCTTATAATTTCCTCTAAAATCTCGGTATGCTTTTGAGTTATCTCATATGGTTTTGTTTTACTGGCATCATCAAATAACTTTAATATTTCCACTTCATAGTATCCTCTTCTGGGTTTTGAACATTTATAGAATATAACGGCTTGCTTGGTTTTCATGGCTATTTTCTCAATTCCAAGATAGACAGGTGTATCCTGGCCAAGAAAAGTGGTCCAATATTGTGTTTCTTCCCAAATAGTAGACTGGTCACTTACAAATGCAGTGATTGTTAAAATCCCTTGCTTCCTATATCTTAAAATCGCTCTTATAATCCTTCGCATTTGAATGGGTACTACATTCATTTTCTTTCGCATATTATAAAAAACCCTTTCAAAGTACTTGTTAGATATTGGCTTATAAATAATTAAGGGAAGATGTTTATGATAGGCAGATAAGCCCTGTTGCCATTCCCAATTGCCATAATGACCTAATGCAACAGCCACGTCTTTACCTTGCTTATAGAGGTCATCTAATACTCCAGGATTTGTGTACTTAACATGTTTCGATAAACTTTCAAGATTAAAGTTTATCATTTTTATTATTTCCATAAACAAGTCTGCTAAATGACGGTAGAACTTCTTTGCAATGGATTTTATTTCCTCAGGACTTTTCTCCGGAAATGAATTTCTTAAGTTTTCATTAACTACTTTTCGCCTGTAACGAAGGATGTAATAAAGTATAACATATAAAAAATTGGATAAAATGTACAATATTCTTAGTGGAAGCAAGGCTATAAGCCAACAAAATGAATATACAATATAAAATAATAATAATTGCATAATTATATTTGCATCATTGGGCCTACAATTACCTTAAATTCTTCAAATATATATGAATTTGAAGCAATTAATTCCCTTCCGTAAAAAAAGTTTTCACCACCCTGAAAATCCGAAATTTTTCCTCCCGCTTGTTGTATAATAATTATCCCTGCTGCTATATCCCAGGGATTTAATCCATACTCATAGAATGCATCAAAACGGCCACAAGCTACATATGCCATATCTACAGCAGCTGATCCCAATCGTCTTAAACCATGTGAATTATGCATAAAGTATTCCATGGTTTTAAAGAATGGTGCTATCCTGTGAAAATCAGTGTATGGAAAACCCGTTGCAATCAAACTGTCTTTAACTGTTTTTTTATTTGATACATGAATTTCTTTCCCGTCAAGATATGCTTTACTTCCTTCCCATGCATAAAAGCATTCCTCAGATACGATTTCAAGGATAACCCCCAGTACAACCTTCGTATCACGCAAAAGCCCAATACTAATGGCATGAGGAGGTAATCCGTGGATAAAATTTGTTGTACCATCTATGGGATCAATTACCCAGTTATATTTTTCTCCTTTTTTGGAGATGGTTTCTTCTTCCACTAAAAAACCAGCTTCAGGCAATATCTTTTGCAATCCCGCTACAAGTTTTTCCTCAGAAGCTTTATCGACATGTGTCACGAAGTTATTTGCTCCTTTTACTTCAATAGATTCCTGTTTAAGTTTAGTGGCTTCTTCTTTGATAAATTTACCAGTTGCTTTAACAATTTCCCTTACCTCATCACATAGTTTTTCAAGATTCATATTTTCAGTTAGTTATAGTGTTACTAATACATTCCCGGATCTAGAAATTTCTTTTAAAGATGCTCTTTTTACTTTACCAACCAATACTTTTTTAAATTCATGTTCAACACGTATATAATTCTCTGTGAATCCTTCTATCATACCATTATTCACAGTTGATTCAAACAGCACTTTATAATCATCTCCAAGATGTGAAGTATAAAATTGATTTCTCTTTTTCTCTGACAATTCCTGAAGCATATTACTTCTGCTCGCTTTTACTTTATATTCAATCTTGTGAGGAAATTTGCTCGCTTTTGCCCTTTCCCTGTCAGAATATGTAAAGACATGAAGATAAGAAATGTTTGCTTTCTCAAGTAATTGATATGTTTTCTCAAAATCCTTATCTTCTTCGCCCGGAAAGCCTGCAATAATATCAACACCAATGCAGGCATTAGTAATTCTTGACTGAATCAGATCAACCCGGTCCAGGAATAATGAAGTATCGTATTTTCTTTGCATGAGCCGAAGTACTTTATCACAACCAGATTGTAGTGGCATATGAAAATGAGGCATAAACCTCTTTGAACCTGCTACAAACTCAATGATTTCATTTGAAAGCAGATTTGGTTCGATGGAAGATATTCTGTAGCGCTCAACATCTGTTAAGGATTCGAGAGCTCTTATCAAATCGATAAATGTATCACCTGTAGTTCTCCCAAAATCTCCTATATTAATTCCTGTAAGTACAATCTCTTTTATGCCTCCTGAGGCTATTTTATTGGCTGCATCAACTGCTTGTTCTATGCTTATATTACGACTCCTCCCTCTTGCGTATGGCACAGTGCAATATGTACAAAAGTAATCACATCCATCCTGCACTTTCAAAAAAGAGCGTGTACGATCGTCTACGGAATATGATATATGAAAGGTATCATCTTGATCTTTTGTACTAATAACAGGTTTTGTATGATCGGTTGAATTAATATAGTCAAATATTCTGAACTTTTCTTCATTTCCAAGAATCAGGTCAACCCCCGGTATTCTTGCCACTTCACTGGCATTTAGTTGAGTATAACATCCTACAACTGCTATAAGCGCTTCAGGGGCAACCCGGGTAATTTTACGAATGAGATAACGACTTTTTTTATCTGCTATCTGAGTAACCGTACAAGTATTTATAATATACACATCAGCTTTTTCACCAATTTCAACCCTTTTATACCCTCTTTTAGCAAATTCCCTTGCAATAGTAGAGGTTTCAGTAAAATTCAACTTACAACCCAGTGTATAAAAAGCTACTTTCTTATTGTTCATAAACTCACTCATCCAACTTGATAATCAGATCACTAATAGGTTTGCAAAGGTATTAATAATATCAGTAATTTATAAGTTTTCGTAAATAAAATATAAAGGTTTAAAGTAATGAAACATATAATGACTTAACTTAACTTTCTATTCTTATAATACTTAAAAACTTCCTCCTGCGAACGAAATCCCTTTGTGTTTATCCTGCCCTTTTTATATGGGTTGTCTTGTTTCTCATTGATTATCCTTGCTTTAACATCATCCTTTAATTGTATGTTCAAAATGGTTTTGAGTTCATTTTTTAAATCCTGATCATATATTGGACATGTAGCTTCAATACGGTGGTCTAAATTACGAGGCATCCAATCGGCTGAGGATATAAAGTACAGTTCATTCCCATTATTACAAAAAACAAATATACGTGCATGTTCCAGATACTTATCAACAATACTTATAGCTTCAATATTATCACTAAATCCAGGTACTCCTGGAGTAAGAGAACACATCCCACGAACAATAATTTTTATTTTTACACCCGAAGCATGGGCTTTATAGAGCTTACTAATCATTTCCTTATCCACAAGACTGTTTACTTTGAGAATGATATATGCCTCTTTTCCAGATTTTGCATTTCGAATCTCATTTTCAATAAGCTTATACATTTTCTTTCTGGTGAATAAAGGTGATAAAATTAAATGGTTGTATTTGTTATTGATTATTGGATTCTCAAAGAAATTAAAGGCTTTGGCCACATCGGAGGTTATTCGTCTATCGCTTGTCATTAGTGTTAGGTCAGAATATACCAGGGCATTCCCTTCATGAAAATTACCTGTGCTTATACATGCATATTGCATCAGTTTTCTATTTTCACGTCTTGTGATTAAAGTGAGTTTAGCATGTACTTTATACCCAGGTATTCCAAATAATACTTTGGCACCAACCTCTTCAAGCTTTCTGGACCAATGGATATTTGATTCCTCATCGAACCGGGCTTGCAACTCAATAACCACGGTTACAAGCTTTCCATTCCGGGCTGCCGAAATAAGTGCATTTATCACTTTTGAGTTACGAGCAGCCCTGTATACTGTAGTTTTTATAGATTTTACATTGGGATCAATAGCTGCCTCCCTTAAAAGGTTGATATAATGATCAAATTTATGATAGGGACAATGTAAAAAGATATCTCTCGATGCAATAACCGGGAATTTACTTTCACTTGGATATAAAAGTTCATGTTTCAAAGGAGAAACATTTTTATATTTCAAGTGATCACCCCCAATACGCGGAAAATTCATATAATCTTTAAAATTGTGGTAACGTCCTCCCGGTATCAGGTTATCCTCATTTCCCAAACCCAATTTTGATATGATATACTTTAACATATCAGGAGCAATATCCTGATCATATACAAAACGTACAGGCTGCCCATGGCTACGACTACTAACACCCTTGGATATTTTTTCAAGTATACTGATTGACAGATCGTTGTCAATATCCAGTTCGGCATCACGGGTAAGTTTGATTGTGTATGCCTCAATTTTATCATATTGAAAGATAGCAAATACATCCCTTAAACAGTATCTTATCAGGTCGTCCAGAATAATGATAAAACGTTTTTCTCCTTTTGATGGTAAAACAATAAACCTTGACACGACATCTGTAGGTATTTCCAGTAAAGCATAATCAATCTGGTGTGTCTCATCCCGGGTTAGTTTTGTGGCAAAATAAATAGACTTATCCTTTAAATATGGGAATTCTTCAACATTCGAAAGCATTATGGGTGAAAGCTGTGAAAGGACATTATCGTCGAAATACTCTTTCACATACTCTATTTGCGATTTCGACAATTGCGTTTCATTAATAAGGAAAATATTCTCATTTTTCAGTTCTTCAAGAATGTCAGAGTAAATACTTTGAAATTGTTTTTGTAGCTCAAGAACTTTATTCTGAATAAGACCTAAAATACGTTTTGGTCTTTCCGGATTGGTTTTTTTTGTTTGTTCTTCAATATCAATCATTCGCTTAATTGATGCCACACGTACTTTAAAAAACTCATCAAGGTTATTTGAAAAGATTCCTAAGAAATGCAATCGTTCCAATAAAGGCACAGTTACATCAGCTGCTTCCTGCAATACTCTTTCGTTGAAAGAAAGCCAGCTTATCTCCCTGTTTATAATATTTCTACTAATTGCCATACTGTATGCCATATATATACGAAGATACAAAAAAATACTGTGTGAAATTACGAAACCCCTCACTTAGTTATAGGGAGCAATAATATTAATCAGTCCTTCCTGGGATAATCAAAATCTTCCATAACCCGGGTGGATTTACTTATCTCATTCCATCGGTTCACATCAAACCTAAGACTAACAACTGCCGCTGTGGGCATATCATTAATGGTATTTTTTACAAATTGATTAGCAAAAGAAGTAAAAGAAGGATTATGACCAAAAATCATTAATGAATTAATACTTTCATCAACTGAATGTAACACCTTGAGAATTTCCTCCTGATAAGACAGATACAGTCTGTCATCAATCTGAAAAGATTTAAAAGAAATTCCTAATGTTTTGCTGAAAATTATAGCCGTGTAAAGAGCCCTGTTTGCCGGACTTGAGATTATCAATTCAGGTTTATACCCTTTATTCAATATCCTTTCGGCCATAGTATATGCATTATGGATGCCTCTTTCGGTTAGTGGTCTGTCTTCATCCATCACATCGGAATAATCCCATGAAGATTTCCCATGCCTGACAATATGAAGTTCCTTCATAGTAATATTTTCTTAAAACCAGTTTATATAAATCAGCAAATATTATAACAAAATACTTCGTAAAGCGCATTCAATGGTTCAATGGATTTCAAAACTTCACATATAATTATGTAGTTTCTAATCATTAAAACTTGATATACAGAACTCTACAAAAGTTGACTTGCTAATTCAGCAAGATAGCTACGTTCACCTTTCACGAGATTGACATGCGCAAAAATATCCTGTCCTTTCATTTTATCAGACAGATAAGACAGACCATTTGATTTGCTATCCAGATATGGTGAATCGATTTGTTCTATGTCGCCCGTAAATACCATCTTGGTCCCCTCTCCTGCACGGGTTATAATTGTTTTAATCTCATGAGGTGTAAGGTTCTGAGCTTCATCTACTATAAAAAACACCTTTGATAGGCTCCGCCCCCTTATATATGCAAGTGGAGTAATAACCAGCTTCTCATTCTTTACCATTTCCTCTATCTTGCTGTATTCCTTACTTTGCGGACTAAATTTGTTTTTTATAACCGACAAGTTATCAAATAAAGGTTGCATATACGGGCCAATCTTTTCTTTCACGTCCCCGGGCAAAAAGCCAATATCCTTATTAGCCAAAGGCACAATGGGCCTGGCCAGTAAAATTTGGGTGAACATACTCCGCTGATGCAATGCTGCCGCCAAGGCTAGTAATGTTTTACCTGTACCAGCCTTACCCGTGAGTGCAACCAGAGGTATCTCAGGTCTTAATAATGCATCCAACGAGAAAGTTTGTTCTGCATTACGAGGTTCAATACCATAGGTCTTATGTTTTTCAACCCTGTCAATCATTTTATTAAAAGGATCATAATGGGCAAGGCCACTGCTATTTTTACTTTTTAAGATAAAATATTGATGGGGCATAACGGTTCCCTTAAACTTAAATTCTTCAACTGGAATACCCTCAAAATTTTCATACAATTTACCGACAAGTTTGCTATCCACATCCTCTTGAATCCTTATGGTGTTGTAAAGTTCATCAATATTCCTGATTTTGTCGCTTTCATAATCCTGGGCCGGAATGCCAATAGATTTGGCCTTCATGCGCAGGTTTATATCTTTTGTAATCAGGACTACATTCTGCTTATTGTTCTTTAAAAATACAAACTCGGCAATAGCCAATATCCGATGGTCAGGAGTATTCTCAGGAAAAGATTCTGCAATTTCTTTTGAAAAAGGCTTTCCGGTTTCTATAGATAGTTTACCCAAACCCTTACCAAGTACAACACCTTCACCAAATAATGTATCTCCTGATAACCGATCCAGCTCACGGGTAAATTCACGGGCATTAAAATTTATCTGGTCATTACCTTTTTTAAATTTGTCCAATTCCTCTAAAGTAACAATGGGAATTACAATATCATTTTCCTGAAAATTATAAATACATTTGTAATCGTGTAGCAACACATTTGTATCAAGCACAAAAGTCTTTTTCGATTTTTTTGCCATACTCTTTCTTTTTAGTAAATAAATTGTAGCATACAGACTCTATTTAGCTAAAATTACGAAAATTCTGATATTAAGGTACAATTTAAAAATATAATTATTAACTGTTTGAACTATGGATGCATTTGAAACCATAATAACCCGCAGAAGCATAAGAAAATACACACATGATGAAATATCAAAAGAAACCATTGACAAACTTTTGAAAGCAGCCATGTATGCCCCTTCGGCAGTAAATAAACAACCCTGGCACTTCATAATTATTGATAACAAATCTATATTTGAAAAGATTATGGAAGTGCACCCGCATGCAAAAATGCTAAATGAAGCTGCATTGGCCATCATAATTTGCGGAGATACAAAATTAGCGCACGGAGACGGAATTTACTGGCCAGTAGATTGTGCCGCTGCCACAGAAAACATGCTTCTGGCAGCTCACGGTCTTGGTTTAGGAGCTGTGTGGCTTGGAGTATATCCCCGCGAAGAACGAATTTCTGGTATTGAAAAATTATTTAAACTACCTGCAAACATAAAACCCTTTTCCATTATTTCTTTGGGTTATCCTGCAGAAACTAAAGAACAACCCGATCGGTTTATCAAAGAACGCATACATTATAATAAATGGTAATCGCCGTCACAAAAATGAACTACCAGGAAACCCTTCATTATCTGTTCAACCAGCTTCCTATGTATCAGCGAATAGGAAAATCTGCTTATAAAGCTGACCTTTCAACATCCCTGGCACTGGACAAGTACTTTAAACATCCTCATAAGTCATATTATTGTATCCACATTGCCGGCACAAACGGTAAAGGTTCAGTATCTCATATGCTCGCATCAATATTACAGGAAGCCGGTTACAGATGCGGGTTATACACCTCTCCCCATTTGAAGGATTTTAGGGAAAGAATTAAAATAAATGGAGATATGATCCCAGAAGAAGATGTCGTTCAGTTTATTGAAGAAAATAAATCCCTCCTGGAAACTCACAGTACATCTTTCTTTGAAATGACAGTAGCTATGGCATTTCAATATTTTAAACAGGAAAACATAGATATTGCAGTTCTTGAAACCGGTCTGGGAGGCAGGCTCGATTCTACAAATATCGTTACCCCCTTCCTTTCTATTATTACCAACATAGGACGGGATCATGCAGACATTTTAGGCAACACCCTTGAAAGAATTGCTATTGAAAAAGCCGGGATCATCAAACAAAATGTACCTGTTATTATTGGTGAAGCAAACAATACATTACGTACAGTTTTTGAACGGATAGCCAAATCCAGGGAAGCCCCCATATTCTTTGCTCAGGATCAGATAAAAATAAATCGGGAAAGTACCTTCTCAGGTAATTACCAATTATTTACAACTGATATGCCTGGTTTAATGCAAATAGAATGTGATCTTCAGGGACATTACCAAGAAAAAAATGTTTGCACTGTATTAAAATCAACAGAATTATTAAACCAGCAAGGTTTATTGATATCTAAAGAATGTATAAAGGAAGGATTTAAAAAAACTGTTCAAAATACCGGATTAATGGGTCGCTGGCAAATAATCAATAAAAAGCCTCTTATAATTTGCGACATTGCACATAATGAACCCGGAATACATCAAATAGTAAAACAACTATCCGAATTAAAGGCAAAGCAATTACACATGGTTATAGGCTTTGTTAACGATAAAGAAATTGACAAAATGCTTTCATTCATGCCAAAGGATGCTAAATACTATTTCTGCAAAGCCGATATCCCGAGGGGGCTTGATGCAGAAAAGCTCATGCAACAAGGATTAAAAGCCGGGTTATACGGCAACTATTATCCCTGTGTGAAAGGTGCCCTCGAAGCTGCAAAGAAAAATACTACCGAAGATGACGTGATTATTGTGGGAGGAAGTGCGTTTGTGGTAGCGGAAGTGATTTGAAATTATTAAATGATAAAAGCCATTCACTTTGCAGTGAATGGCCTTTGTTTTGTTTGTGGGAACTGCTGGATTCGAACCAGCGACCCCCTGCTTGTAAGGCAGGTGCTCTGAACCAGCTGAGCTAAGCTCCCTGAAAAAAGTGACGCAAATATAAGAGACTTATTTTAGTATTCAAAAAAAAAAATAGTATTTCTATATTTTTTTTTATCAGCTCAATTATACTGCACTTCAAACAAGCATTGCATTCTTAATTTGTCAATAAATTCATTTTTGCGTAAATCAAGATAATACAAATTGTAGAATTTAAAACTTGCCTAAACAAAGGATATTTTGCATAAAAAAGAATAAATGAGTAACTTCCTGATATTAATCCATAAAAATAAATAAAATGAGAAATATCTTGATTTGGTTTGCTAGTGTCAGTATTATTATTAGCATATCTTCATGTGGGAATAAGGGCAAAACCGACAAAGAAAAAGTTGAAGTACCTGATGTAGATACCCCTGAGGTGGTTGAGGAAGAAATGTCAGAAATGGAACCTGTTGAAAATGAAGTATTGAATTATATTTCTGAGAATTTATGGGTGGAAGTAGATGGTGAAAATTTTGAACCTGTTAACGGGAAGGAAATACAACTTGTGACAAAAGATAAAAAGGGATTCTATTATTATGATGGGAGTATTATGTGTGATTTTAGTTCTTCCAATAATGCTGAAAGAGGGGTTTCATTTACCACAGAGTGCGAAGGAAAGGGAGTACCCTTTACTTGTATTGATTTTGCATTTATTGATGAAGATATAATTAAACAATCATATTTTGAACAATGTGCCAGATTGGATGAGGAAGCAGGAGAATATTACTATATGAAATCAGGGAGTGAACCGGTAAGTTATTCAAAAAAACCAGGAGAATCTGATTCGTTATTTCTTTGCAGATATTTTAATAATGAAACCCAGAATGTGAATTTTGTCTATTCTTTAAGAAAAGGTCAGGACATCCTTTTTACACTTGAGGATGAAATGGCAAGAAAGATGGAATATATTTATAATGCCCGTAAAGTGGGTGATGAATTTGTTATTGAAAAGTTAAAGTTACCTGAGTCATTTAATAAGCTGGCTTTTAATGAAGCGTATTCATTTAAAACTATTGAAAAAGTAGACGGACCAACATGTGAAGGGAATTCCTGTTACCTTATTATTATTGCTCATTACCATACTATGGAAGGAGCTACTGAAGGAGAAGATGGTTTTATGCTTATTGATGACTACTATGGCTTCTCATACAAGGAAGCAGGGCCAGCTCAAAAGAAGGAACTGGTGGATATGGAAATTGTCAAATCAGCTGATTTTAAGGATGCCTGGAATTCAACTATTTATGAAGTCCGTAGCATTATGAAAAATAGTTTTGCAAATAATTAAATCTCTGGATTGAACCAGGAAATTCTTACTTTTAAAAGTAATAAAACAGTTTACAATACCCCGTCCTGCTATTTATACAAATAATTACTATTTTTTTATTGTATTAATAATCAATAATTTATAATAATATAACTTCTTTTTACGTTATTTAACTGCTTTTTTAGTTGGTAAACTGAATTTATAGTTATATATTTGTATGGTCTTTTAATTATTAAACTCATCAATAATGAAAAAACTGACTAATGCTGAAGAAGATGTCATGCAAATCCTGTGGGATATAGGAAAAGGCTTTGTAAAAGATGTGATTGACAAAATGCCTGATCCAAAACCACCATATAATACAGTTTCAACGGTGATACGGATCCTGGAAAAAAAGGATTTTATATCTCATACTCAATATGGGAATACATATGAATACTATCCGGTGGTTTCACGAGAGGATTATGCAAAAGTTCATTTCAATGGTTTTTTATCCAATTATTTTAATAACTCATTTCCTAAAATGGCAGCATTTTTTGCCCGGGAAAATAATCTGAGCATGAAAGAACTGGAGGAAATTATCCGGTTAACAGAAGAAGAATTGAAAAAATCAAACAATACCGATTATGAATAACATTATTGATTACATAATGAAATCAGGTATTTCACTTACTGTGCTGTACCTATTCTATTGGTCTATTCTTCGAAAAGCCACACACCATAGATTAAACAGGATTATATTAATAATATCTATATGTGTTTCAATGATCATTCCCTTTGTAGCACCCAGGATCATTAAAGCCCCGATTGTTTCAATAACGATACCATCAATTATACCAGATGCTGGCATTATCGGCACTACCAATTTACATGAAAATAATGAAAATTTCGTTTCTGATGGTTCCCCGATAATTGAATCCTCGTCCTCATCTGTCTTTCATGATGTGAGTTTCCTGAAAATTCTGGTTATTGTATATATTATTGGTGCCCTGATTATATTTGTACGCCTTATATATCAGGGAATATACCTGCATGCGGTGGCAAATTTATCCAAAAAGAAAAGCTATAACGGGTATGTCATAGTATCTATGACTGCGGAAACGGTCCCGTTTTCATATTTCAGAAAAATTTTCATACCTGCTAATAAATATGATGAGGTTGCCCTTGATGGCATTATTGAACACGAAAAAACCCATCTTCAGCAATACCATTTTATAGACTTGTTTCTAATAGAAATAATATGCATTGCTCAATGGTTTAATCCAATTATCTGGTTATTTGAAAGAGCCATTAAAGAGGTTCATGAATATTTGGCTGATGAGGCTATTCTGAACTCTGGTAGAAATCCCGGGAAATACCAGGCTCTTTTAGTGAATCAGGCGTTGGGCGGACCTGTGTTTATATTGAGCAATCAATTTAATCAATCACTAATTAAAAAAAGAATCATAATGATGAAAAACAAAAAAACATCGCAAATGGCAAAAATGAAGGCACTAATTATAGTTCCTTTAATCGCCGGGCTGTTGTTGACATTTGCCAACCAGCCCTTAAAGAGTCAATCCAATAAGAATTCCGATGGAAAGAAAATCTCTGTATCCGGAATTGTATTGGACCGGTCTACTAGCAAACCGATACCTGGAAGTGCTATTGTAATTAAAGGAACAAATACCGGAACCATAGCCGATGCCGATGGCAACTACGTAATTGAGGTTAACAGCTCTCTGGACAAACTGGTAATTTCACAAGTAGGTTACCGTACACAAGTAGTTGAAGTAGGTGACAATACAAAAATAAATGTATTGCTTGAGCAGGATATTCTTGTAATCGATTTTAAGGGTGGGAATAAGCTGGTTTTAAAAGACAAGCCTGTAGACACTCAAGAAAAAAAGAAAATTGCAGAAGATCCGTATATTATTGTTGAAGACCTGCCCGCTTACCCTGGAGGAACTGATGCTCTTCAAAAGTATCTGCAATCAAATCTTCGCTATCCAGAAAGGGAGAAAAAAGAGGGTATTCAT
Organism: Bacteroidales bacterium; assembly: GCA_016926235.1. The sequence continues at coordinate 41,699 of JAFGOZ010000005.1, forward strand.
GGAATTGTAATGATAACTTTTGTAATTGATGCCAAAGGTGAAGTGACCGGAGCTAAAGTATTACGGGGCCTCACTCCTGATATTGATAATGAAGCTTTGAGGCTGACTAATACAATACAAGGATGGCAGCCGGCCTCACAGAATGGCAAGCCAATCGCAATGCTTGTTCAAATGCCCATACAATTTGCAAATGACTAAATTGTTGATGAATATATGGCAACGGAATTTGATATCCGTTGCCTTTTTACTAAACCTGCTCTATCATTACTAACCTTAAGAAGACTGAACAAAAAGCCCGTTTTTGGGTTATTTTTAAAGAAAATTACACAAAAATGGCACAGTTAATTTTACTCCGACATGGAGAATCGGTTTGGAACAAAAAGAATGTATTCACCGGATGGGTTGATGTTCCTCTTTCATCTAATGGCATCAATGAAGCTATTAAAGCAGGTGAACAAATATCGGATATTGAGTTCGACATTGTATATACTTCAGTTCAGGTGCGGGCTATTGAAACAGCTATGATCGCTTTGGCACAGAATAAAAGTTCGAAAACTCCGGTTGTTTTGCACGAAGAGGGAAAAATGAAAAGCTGGACGCACATATATAGCCAGGAAATGAGCAAAAGCGTTATCCCAGTATACCGTGACTGGCATCTAAATGAGCGTTATTATGGTGAATTGCAGGGAAAAAATAAAGCTGAAACTGCCAAACAATACGGTAACGAACAAGTTCACCAGTGGCGAAGAAGTTACGATATTCCGCCCCCAAATGGCGAATGTTTAAAAGATACTGCTGAACGTACCATCCCATTTTATAAAGAACAAATACTTCCCCAACTGGAAAACGGCAAAAATGTTTTGGTTTCTGCCCACGGAAATAGCTTACGTTCCATCGTTATGTATATTGAGAATCTTTCAAAAGAACAGGTTCTTGATCTGGAAATCCCTACCGGAAAACCTATTTTGTATGAATTCAAAAATGGGAAGCTTGAGAAAGTGAACAACTAACCTTATCAAATTTATCAGAATCCGGTTTGATTTCACGAACCGAAAATTTTTCGTTAGCTATAACGAAATTCACCTGATATATCGGAATTTATCAATTTGCCAAACACAAACATCTGATAATCTGCATATTAACAAAATGGCACGCGTTTTGCATTTCATATATTGAATGTATGTTCATATTAAATTTAAAGCCATGAAAAAAATAATACTAACATCGATCCTCGCACTCCTGATAGCAGGAACAAGTGCAATGAGGGCCCAGGATTATCCTGATGAGTATCTAGGACTGCCTGGTGATAACCTGAACCTGTATGCTGTAATGAATTTGTTTCAGGAATCTGAAACACTTGAAGATTTTGAAAGAGAACTGAATGATCATAATACCAGAATCAACAATCTTGACCTGAATGGAGATAACATGGTTGATTATATCACAGTTACCGATTATGTGGACAGAAATGTACATACCATCGTTTTACAGGCTGTACTGTCACGCTACGAGAGCCAGGACGTAGCTGTATTTACTGTAGAGCAGTTGCGCAATGGAGAAGTACAGATACAGCTAATAGGCGATGAAGCTTTGTATGGAAGAAATTATATAATCGAACCCTTATACGCTGAGACACCCAATCCAGGTTACAGGGGTAATACCAGCAATGTGACCGTTGTTCACACTACTTATTATGACGTTGCCCGTTGGCCGGTAGTAGTACATATATATCGTCCGGGATATGTTGTATGGCATTCATCCTGGTACTGGGGTTACTATCCCACATACTGGACATCATGGCATCCTTACTACTGGCATTATTACTACGGATATCATTATAACTACTACAACCATTACTTTACATATTATCATCACTGCACAACCTATCGCAGCCAATATTATCATAACCATTACTATACACATACCCGTACTTATTCACCGCAAGTAAGTGTAAGAATGAAAGAAGGACGCTATAAATCAACCTATTCCCATCCTGAAGAAAGAAGAAGAGGGGAAGAACAATATGCAAGTGTCAACTCCGGGCAGGACAGAAGAACAACAACAAGGACTCCGAACGGCAACGCGAAACCAACAACCACCGAACGGACGACAAATAACGGGAATACTTCTGTTAGCAATACTGTAAACACACAAAGGGCAGGGTCTGCAACAAACAGGACTGTAACCAGGACACCTTCAAAACCGGGTACTACCAATACTGTCAGGACCAAAAATACGGCAATTGACAGAACTGCAACTACAAGAACCTCTTCAAGTTCCACCAATACCAGAAATGTATCAACTACCCAGAGGTCAACTTCAACTCCCACAGTAAACCGAAGTTCTTCTACACGTAGTTCATCGTCTGCAGCACCTGCCAGGAGTACTTCAAGACCGTCTACAACTGCCCAGGTAACAAGAACTGCAAGCAGTTCAAGATCATCAGGCTCGGCTGCCAGGAATACAAGCCGCAGCACTTCCAGATAAAAGAATATAACAAAAGCTATTTAAAAGAACCCTCTCCAATGGAGAGGGTTCTTTTTTGGATAAAGCCAGCTAAGCACTGACTAAAGACAACGGGGAAAACTTGAAAATTTTGAATATTAGAATTTGGACATTAATAAGTTGAAAGATTAACATTTTATTTTTAAATCCCGAAGGGATTAAACTTCAATAGCCCCGCATGAAATGCGGGGTACAAAACACAAAGTCACAACCAACCACGAAGTGGTTGAACATTATAAAAAATACTTTACATCAAACTCTATTCCATGTTCAAGAAGTAAATCAATAAGCTCTTCTTTAAATGTCATTAAATGATGATGAGACTCCTGATTTTTTATATATTCTATCAACCTATCCTTATCTTTATATGCATATGTAAAAGCAGCATACCCTTCCTGCCAGCCTGAAAAATCGGGAAATAAATTATTGTTTTTGATATGTTCAGTACTGGCCAGTTTTATGTCCTTAACCAATGAGGCCAACGAAATGGCAGGATGTATATGGGTTAAAATATGTAAATGGTCTGAAACTCCACCAATGCGGTATAAATGGCATTTTTTATTTTTTAAAATACCCCAGATGTATTTATATATTTCCTCACGTTTGTTTGCAATGAGTGTTTGTTTCCTGTTTTTAGTGCTGTAAACTATCTGGTATAGGATTTGGGTATATGTGCTCATATTTATTTATATTCAACCCGCCAACTGGCGGGTTGTGTTTTATCTGTTATTATTTTCCACCGGTTTTCACCGGTGGCTATTCATGTTTAATCCCTTCGGGATTTTTTAAAAATAGTAAATAATGTATAATTATGACCAAATATTTTACCAATATCATAAAAGCTTTTAATATGATTTAAATTTGGTATAAAAATACAGCGATAAAATAAACTTGGCAGTTTAATATTTAAAATCCCAAATGGGATTTAACTCGAATAGCCCTGCATATAGTGCAGGGTTTACAATGTAGTGCCACAAAACAACCACGAAGTGGTTGAATTTAATGGAAAATACTTTTCATCAATGCATACAATCTGTTGCAGGATTTGGGTGTAGGTGCTCATATTTATATATTTATTTTCAACCCGCCAGCGGGTTGCGTTTCCCTGTTATTATTTTCTCTCATAATCATACAAAACTCCCCCTAACATGTCAATACCAATTTATAATCATATTTCAATAATACTATTAAGTGCCGTTGGCTTCAGCCAACGGATAGAATAGCTGTGCAGCTTCCCGGCTTTAGCCGCATTATATTGCCCTGGCATTCATATCTTCTGTCCTTAATTTGGGGCTAAAGCCCCTGTTCTATGCTCTTCTTCTTTCCGTTGGCTTTAGCCAACGGCAATAGCTTTGCAAGGCTCATACTATCAATTAATAACATTATCAACTAAGGATCAAACTCCATTTTCAATCCTGTTTATATTCCTCTTAAACAAATGCTATATTAATCAAATCCTAAAAAGTGATTTTGACTTATATCATAACTATCATCTATTATACGATGACATTAAAACTCCTCCACAACCTCCTCCCCTTCCATCCAGGCTATCATATTAAGCACTAAATAATTCCAATTTTGAAAACCAAGGTTTAGTAGTGGTTCTCCGGTTTCAGGCTCATAGTATTCGTGAAGGGCTCCATGCTGCTCAAAATCCTTTCCAAACAGGCAGATGGTTTTTACTGCCAGTTCCCTGGCTTCATCCTTATACCCATAGTCAACAAGACCTTTAAATACCATGTAGTTGGAAATGCCCCAAATGGGTCCCCGCCAGTTTGAGGGATTGGCACTTGCCCGCAGGCTGTACATTTTTTCCATCTTCGACAAGGTACGAACTCCTGAAGGAGAATTAAAGGTTTTTGTATCAAGGTAATGTTCCTTTACAATACGTTCAGCTTGTTCGGGTGTGGCGATACCTGCCCATAAGGCCATAAAACCCGTCCAGACTTCAATACGCTGTATCAGGCAATCATAATCGCGGGGATAGCCGCTGTGGATAATAAAGGTGCGACCAAGGGTACTGTCGGGATTATTTGCTACAGGTCGCAGGTTCAAATCCACACTATAATAGAAACCATCGCGCTCATCCCAGCAATGCTTCTGAATAGCTGCTTTCAGCGCTTCAGCATCTGAGGCAAACTCCTTGCCCACCTCTGGTATTCTTAACTTTTCTGCAATATATACCATAGCCAGGAGCTCCCTATACATTAAGCAATTCAAATAGATGGATGCAGAACTTTTATTGGGACGATAGAATGTACAAGGATCATTATCTACTCCTATTGCCACATCGCTTTGCCAGTAAAATAATCCTGTAGCCTTATCCCGGTGATGATTTTTATAATTATTTACAAATGCCTGCAGGTGGTAGAATTTCTCCCTTATCCATTCGGCATCACCTCCGTTTTGTTGTATAATAAAAGCTGCATGTTGTGCAAGAACTGGTTTATGCATATTTACATCATAAATATTCTCAGGCTTTATATCACGAGGTTTTGAATCTTCCCAGATGACAATAGGCAGGTATCCGTCCCAGTCGCCATAATGCAAGAAGTTAAGCACACAACCCTGTTCGTATTTCAGGGCTTCCTTTTTATCCTTTTCAGAACCTGTATCCGTCAATATTTGCCTCAGCGCTACATTGCTAAGCCATGAGTCCCAGTCCCACAGCACATTATCATACTGGTTACTGCCCGGGGTAAGAAATGGATAAACAAGGGAGCCGGATGGTTCGCGGTACATTTTTTTGTAATCCTTGAATACATTGGATTTGATGATTGAAATATACCCTAACAGGGAGTCGTTCTTCTGACTGTATAAATTTATACTGCAAACAATGATGGAAAATAGTAGTATAATGGATCTGTTTTTCATCATATAATTATTTAAAAATTAAGAAATATAAGCACACACACATTGAAATTTATTATATTATTATGTTTAATAAAACATTAAGATTTCATGGTATCAAATATAGTACTATGAATAATTCTTTTCCAAATTTGGATTATTGTATTGTATTATCCAAAATCTATTTACAATATTATCAGGTTAAATGTTACAATATTTATTGTATTTGGAACAAAAGTCTAACTTTGGTATCATGCTCATATTTATTTTTACAATTACAGGAATGGAAACAAGTGAGGAAGTAAATTAAGTTATTACTTTATAAACAATGAATTACTAAAAAATATTAACGAAAAATGAAACATCCATGATAAATCTTCTAAC